>JBDHCH010000125.1:0-11353 GCA_039592115.1 Gemmatimonadota bacterium
CAACGGCAATAACGGGAACGGCAACAACGGCAATAACGGGAACGGCAACAACGGCAATAACGGGAACGGCAACAACGGCAATAACGGGAACGGCAACAACGGCAACAACGGGAACGGCAACAACGGCAATAACGGGAACGGCAACAACGGCAACAACGGCAACAACGGGAACGGCAACAACGGGAACGGGAACGGCAACAACGGCAACAACGGAAACGGGGGCACTGGTGGGCAAGGGAAGGGCGGTGCGGCCTATCGCAGGAATATCTGCAGCTGCAACGCCTCCGTCATCGACCTGGAGAGCGAGTACCTCATCGAGCCCGGGAACATGGTCGGCCCGACCTTCCAGGGTGTCGACGCCCTGATCGCCCAGGACCCTGATGCCTACTGGGATGAAGGGAATAACCGTGTGGTCAGTGACTTCGCGGAGGACAGCCCCCGTGTGATCACCGTGGCCCTGTTCGATCCTTCCGAGATTCAGAAGGGGGGGCGGCAGTACATCCAGTTCAACAACTTCGCCCGGTTCTTCATCGAGAGGCAGGAATCCCCGCAGGATCCCGTGGTTGGACGGTTTCTCTTCTACGTCGCCGGAGCCGGCTCCGGTTCGACAAACGGGACGAAGACCGGTTCTCTGATCAAGCGGTTGAGGCTCATCCGATGACGAATCCCGGGGGAACAAACCAGATGAACATGGAACGTGAGGGGGAGCGGGGGCCAGTGCGGGCTGCTTTGATCTCCAACGACGAGGATTTTCGGACGAAGGTGTCCAGCCTGGTGGAAGTGCCCGAGGTCGGGATCGAGTTGGGTCTGGAGACCAACGCCGTCCCTGCGGCCCTCCTCCGAGATCCGGCGACGCCTCTCCAGGATTACGCCCCCCAACTCCTTTTCCTCGATCTGGGGCCGGACCCAGAGGACGGGATTCGCCTGGCTGCGGTCCTCTCCCGGGCCCATCCAGGACTGGGCATCCTGGCCTGCGGGCCAGAGCTCTCACAGGACCTCCTCTTGGACGCCATGAGGGCCGGTATCTCCGAGATCATCGGGCGGGGCGCTCCAGATCCCGAACTGGCCGAGGCCCTCGGCAGGGTCACCAGGAAGCTCGGTCTCCGGACCGAGGACGCGGGACGGACATCCACGGGCAAGATCCTGGCCTTCTTCAGTCCCAAAGGGGGGACGGGGTGCACGACCGTGGCCATGAATGTCGGCATCGAGCTCCACCGCCTCACAGGGAAGAAAACCCTTCTGGTGGACCTCGACCTGGAGTTGGGGGAGATCGCTTCCTTCATGGGGGTGAAGCCCCGATTCCACCTGGTGGACCTACTGAAGAATTTCCACAGGATCGACGACGATCTCCTGGCTTCCTATATCGAGCGGCATGAATCCGGAGTCCACGTCCTTTCGGCACCGTTTGAACCGGAGGTTGGACAAACAGTGACCGCCGAAGACATCTCCGCAATTCTGCCGTACCTGAAGACCCAGTACGAGTACGTAGTGGTCGACACGTCCAAATCCCTCGCCCCTCCGGCCCTGGCGGCCCTCCGACCGGCGGACGAGGTCTACCTGGTCACGAACCTCGACCTCTGCTCCCTCCGAAATTTCAAACGATGTCTTCCCATTCTCAGGGAAATCGGAGGTGCCGACGCGAAGCGGCTTCGCTTGATCGTGAATCGGTATACGAAGAACGGTCTCCTCTCACTGGACGACCTGGAGTCCACAGTGGGCCTCCCGGTTCATCGGACCCTCAGGAACGACTTCCAATCCGTCATTGAATCCCTGAGCACCGGACGACCGCTGGTCCTGCACCCGAGCTCCCACTACGCACGTGAGCTGAAGGACCTGGCGGCGGAGATCTCAGGAGTACCGGATCATCGGCGTTCCGGCCGGAACCCATTACTGAAAAGGCTCTTTCGGGGTGCGGCCAGCCGCCCCGGGGTCTCGTCCCAGGAGGCGTTGAGCCATGCCTGAGTGGCGCCTGAACAAGAAGCCGACCTCCCGGGAGCCCAAAGGGAACGGCAAGTCTCCGGCCGACGATACGCCGGTGGTTCGACCGCTCCCCACCGCCACGCGGGTTGCTGGCCAGGAGGACAAAACCAACCTCCACCAGCTGAGGGCCGACATCCACAGGCAGCTTCTCGAACGCCTGAACCTGTCGAACCTGGACAAGATGGACCGGGCCGAGGTGAACCGGGTCATCGCCGGGGTGGTGCGAGATCTCCTGGCACAGGAGGGCATCCCCCTCAACGTGGAGGAGAGGGATCACCTGACCTCCCAGGTTCTGGATGAGATCTTCGGTCTCGGTCCCCTCCAGCCCTTGATGGAGGATCCCTCCGTCTCGGACATCCTGGTTGACACGTTTGAGAGGGTTCTTGTGGAGAGAGACGGAATCCTCTTCGATACCGACGTTCGCTTTCAGGACAACCGGCATCTGTTGAAGGTCATTGACCGGATCGTATCCGCGGTCGGTCGACGAATCGACGACTCGTCCCCGATGGTGGATGCCCGCCTCCAGGACGGCTCCAGAGTGAACGCGGTGATCCCACCCCTCGCCGTGGACGGGCCTCACGTCTCCATCCGGAAATTCAAGGCAGACGTCCTTTCCGCAGAGGACCTGGTCCGGCTTGGGACGCTCTCAGAGCCTCTTGTCGAGTTGATGGAAGGTGTGGTCAGTGCCCGCTTGAACGTGCTCATCTCCGGCGGGACCGGTGCAGGGAAGACCACGTTCCTGAACGTCCTATCCTCGTTCGTTCCGGCTTCCGAGCGGATCGTCACAGTGGAGGACTCAGCTGAGCTACAGCTCCGCCAACCTCGTGTCGTACGCCTCGAGACCCGGACGGCCAATCTGGAAGGGCAGGGGGCAGTGGATCAGAGAGCTCTCGTGATCAACGCCCTTCGGATGCGGCCCGACCGCATCCTGGTTGGTGAGGTTCGGAGTTCCGAGGCAATCGACATGCTCCAGGCCATGAACACGGGTCACGACGGGTCCCTGACCACCCTCCACTCCAACTCCCCGAGGGATGCTTTGAACCGTCTGGAGACCATGGTGGCCATGGCCAACCTGAACCTCCCGGAGCGGGCCGTTCGGCAGCAGATCGCCAGCGCGATCCACGTCGTCGTCCAGCTGGCACGGTTCTCGGACGGGAAGCGGAGACTCACCTGCCTGTCAGAGGTCGTGGGGATGGAAGGAGACGTCATCACGATGCAGGACGTCTTCCGCTTCGAGCAGCAGGGGGTGGCCGAGAACGGACAGGTGTTGGGCCGCCTCCGACCCACCGGGATACGTCCGAAGTTCGCTGATCGGCTGCGGGCCAACGGGGTGAACCTCCCGGCCAGCATGTTCAGTGACTTCCGCAAGGCCTCGGCCTAGATAGAGGGCTGTCATGTATCTGGATCCCCAACTGTTCGTGTTCTTCGCCGCGATGGCGGCCATGTTGGCAACGCTCTCCATGGCGGCTGGCGTCGGGGTGGTCAGGGACTGGAGGAGCCGCAGGTCTATCCAGCAGGTCCTCACCGACCTGGAAACCCTCCGGATCGAATCTGCAGACGGGTTTTCCGTTCTTCGACCGGACGAGGCCTTTAGCGCCCTTCAGGGTCTGCTGGCCAGGATCCCCCGAGTCGGCGACATCGAGGACCTGCTGTCCAGGTCGGGCCTCCGTTGGTCCCTGGAGCGATTCCTCTTTTTCACAGGGGTATGGGCCATCTTCCTGGGAATGCCGGCCTGGTTGATCACCAGGTCGCCTCTCATCTCCCTCCTGGGGTTGGTGGCCGGCGCGTGGATTCCGAACCTCTACGTGAAACTCAAGGCCCGTCGGCGGATCAGGGCCCTGGAAGCGCAGCTTCCCGGGGCTATTGACCACCTCAACCGGGCCGTTCGTGCCGGACATCCACTGTCCGCGGGCCTGAAGATGCTCTCGGAGGAAGCGGAAGAACCCATCGCCAGCGAGTTCCGGGCAGTGTTCGAAGAACAGCGCTTCGGCCTCCCCTTCGAAGAAGCCCTCCTGGGATTAGGGGATCGAGTGAACCTCCCCGATGTGCGGATCCTCATCACGGCCATCCTGGTTCAGAAAGAGGTGGGCGGGAACCTGGCCGAGATCCTTGAGAAGGTGGCCGACACCATGCGGGCTCGGTTCACCATTCGGAGGCAGGTGCGGGTTTTCACGGTCCAGGGTCGCATGAGCGGGTATATCCTGGCTGCCCTCCCGTTGGTCGTGGGATTCTTCATCTTCCTCATCAACAGAGAGTACATGGAGGTCCTCTTCGTTCATCCGCTGGGAAAAGCGCTTCTGGGTTTTGCGGCGGTCCTTCAGGCGATCGGATTCCTCTGGATCCGCAAGATCGTAAACGTCGAGTATTAGGAGTCCTCCGTGCCCTATCTGGTCGCCCTCCTTGCGGGACTGTCCGTGGCCCTCGTCATGGCCGGGTTCGTTCAGTTGGTCCTCCGGCCCGCCCGGGCCGTGAGCCGAGAAGTCGCGGACCTCCAGGAATCGGGGCCTAAGCCATTCGATATCCGGGCCAGGAGACGCCGGCGGGACCGCAGGCACCGTTTTCGGAAGGCCCTCGCCGACCTGGGGGAGCGGATGGAGGACCGGCAGGGTGAGTTGGAAGGAGTGAGACGACGCCTGGTCCAGGCTGGATATTGGGATCCCGAGGCCGTTCGTTACTACCTGGGGATTCGGGTCGCCCTTCCCGCCATCCTGGCCGGGGGAACGATCCTGGTTGGAGGTCTCCTCGGTGGCCGAATCGCGGTTCTCCTCTTCTCAGCCGGGTGGATGGCCGCTCTGGGTTGGCTCGCTCCCCAATGGTATATCGCGACGAGGAAGACCCGACGCTGGCATGAAGTCTATATGGCCCTTCCGGATGCCTTGGATCTTCTGGTCGCCTGCGTGGAAGCTGGAATGGGCCTGAACCAGGCCTTGGCGAGAGTCGCCGAGGAGGTCCGGCACATGAGCTCCGCCATGAGCGAGGAGCTCTCCATGGTAAACCTCGAGATTCGCGCGGGCACGCCTCGGAACCAGGCCTTGCATAACCTCGGAGACCGCAGTGACCTGGAGGATATCAGGGCCCTGGTGAGCATGCTTGCCCAGTCGGATCGGTTCGGAACTTCCATCGCCCAGTCTCTCCGAGTCCACGTGGACTCCCTCCGAACCAAGAGGCGCCAGGTCGCCGAGGAGGCGGCGGCAAAGACGACCATCAAACTGGTCTTCCCCCTGGTATTCTTCGTGTTCCCGGCCCTTTTCGTCGTCATCCTGTCACCGGCGGTCATCCAGGTTGTCGAACAGTTGCTGGAGCTCTGATGAGGATTATCCGGGTCCAGAACGGGCGTTCTGGAGCGGTACTCGGTCAGACGGTCCAACTGGCCGAAGGCTGGTGGAGGAGGGCAGTGGGCCTCCTGGGGCGGCCCGACCTTCCACATGGATGTGGGCTCCTGTTGGTGCCGTGCGCCTCCGTCCACACGCTGGGGATGCGTTTTCCGGTTGACGTGGCCTTTCTGGATGGCAAAGGCCGCATTCTGGAAACCCGCACGGATCTGCCCCCTGGCCGATTTGCGGTGGGAGGTACAGACGTTCACGCCACCTTGGAACTCCCGGTGGGCACGCTCGAAGACACCGATACCAGGGATGGGGACATCCTGATCCTCGAGGAGACACAACCATGAGCATCTCCACGGTCGCACCCGCTCCCCACCAGGATTCCCTGGTGAGTGGGGAGGATCTCGAGGCATTGGGGAGGGACCAGGGTGCGGGCGGATCGTCGTCCAGTGCGGCAGATCCCACGATCCCTCCTCCCCTTCGCAGTCTGGAGGAAACCGGGATCTCCAGGGACTCCCTCATCGGCCTTCTGGTGAAAACCGTTCAGCAGAGAGGGAGCCTCACCGGGTTCGGGATCGCCGACGCCATGGCTTTACCCTTCAGCCTGGTGGATGACCTCCTGATCGAGCTCCAGGGCTCCGGTTTCCTGGAGGTCCGGGAAACCGATGGGCCCGCCCGCAGCTCCTACAGGTTCGCTCTCACGGGGAAGGGGCGGGAGAAAGCCGCGGACGAGCTGACGGCGAGTCGGTATGTGGGACCGGTCCCGGTCCCGTTCTACCAGTACGTGGAATGGGTTCTCCACCAGTCGGTTGGGACCGTCCGGATCCAGCGGGAAAGCCTCGAAGAGGGGCTGTCTGAGTTGGTTCTTCCGGACGGGTTCCTGGACCTCCTCGGCCCCGCGGTGAATTCCGGGAAGTCCCTCTTCATCTATGGAGATCCAGGGAACGGGAAGACCCGGATCGCGGAAGCCGTGGCGGGCCTGTTCGGCGAAGCCTTCTTCGTTCCCCACGCGGTGGACCTTGATGGCCACATCATGGCCCTGTACGATCCTGTCTTCCACGAGGCTCTCGATCCCGAGCCTCAGGAGTCCTCCAATGGCCCGTTCCTCTTCAGGGAGCTTCCCACCCACGACCGACGGTTTGTCCGGGTAAAACGGCCGGTGGCGGTGGCAGGGGCGGAGTTGGAGCTGTCCCAGCTGGACCTCAGGTACGATCCGTTCACTCGGACGTACCAGGCCCCTATCCAGCTGAAGGCCAACGGTGGGGTCCTGGTTATCGACGATCTGGGGCGCCAACGGGTCCGCCCCCGTGACCTCCTGAACCGGTGGATCGTACCCCTCGAGCACGGGTTGGATTACCTGAGCCTGGAGAGTGGTAAGAAGATCGCGGTGCCGTTTGATTGCCTGGTCGTGTTCTCCACCAACATTGAACCTCATGAGTTGGTCGAAGAGGCCTTTCTGAGGCGAATCCACTACAAGATCAGGGTCCCGGACCCTACCCCGGCCCAGTACGACCAGATCTTTGCGGACTGCTGCGCGTCGCACGGCATTCCCTTCGACCCCAGTGCCCCCGAGCTTGTGCGACAGGAATACTATGAGCCCGGACGGGTAATCCCACGCGGTTGTCACCCCCGGGACATCCTGGACCATTTGAGGGACATCGCGGTGTTCCAGGGCATTGAGCCCAGCCTGTCTCCGGGACTCATCCGGCAGGCGTGCGAGTCCTATTTCGTGGCCATGGAGTCCGGCAGCGGGCCGTTCAGGGGCGAGAGTAACGAGGGACCAAGGCAATGAATGAAACGGATCGGGACAACGACTACCGCCTGAGAGAGATCCATGCCTCCCTCGATCGGAGGATCGAGTCCGTTGAGCAACGGACTCGGCACCGCAGAGGACTGACTACCCTCGGATCCTTTGCAGGCCTCGCCGCACTCGCCGTATCGCTGTTCGGCTTGAACCAGGTCAAGAGTGCCTATCTGATAGGGGACGTCGCTCCGGCTCTGGAAGCCCAAGCTCTGGTCCTGAGGGATGGAGAGGGCATCGAGCGCGGGGTACTGAAAGTCGAAGAGGGGGGCTCGGTAACCCTGGCGCTCCGTGATGAGAACGCCCAAGCCCGCCTTCAGCTCTCGGTCCTGGCCGACGGATCTCCGGGCGTCAGCCTCATGGACTCCAACGGGGACACCAGAGCGATCTTGGGGTTCCTCCCGGATGGGACTACCACGCTGGTCTTCGCCGATGCCGGCGCAGTGGCTCGGACGGTTCTTGCTCTCACGCCCGATGGGGCCTCCCGCATCGTGTTCAGCGACGGATCGGGTGAGACCCGGGCGGCCGTGGGAGTGGACGGCGACGGGCACCCCGAGGTGAACACCATGGCGGTGGGCGGGGGGTCGTAGGTTTCAAGGAGGCCCTCTCCCGCTTCGTGTCGGACCGAGGCGATCGAAACAAACCGCGGCCGGCCAACCTCGACGGTTGGCCGGCCGTGTGGGTTTGATCCTGTCCCCTGGGGGAAAGATGCGGGTGCCTACCCGGACCAGCCACTCCAGATGGCCGGTTGGCCCTCCAACAGCCGGTTCAGGGCCGCAACGGGGCCGTCGATGAGTGCTTGCAGCTCCATGGCGCGGGAGTCGATGGCCGCACCCACCTCTTCCAGGACCTGCAGCTGTCCTTCAGTGGGCCTCGCCTGGGCACCGGTGATCCCCCGGGAAACGAAGGAGAGTTGCTCCGAGAGCCGGGGCCACTGCCGATATCCCATTCGGGGAGGGGGCCGCCGGAGCTGATCCTCCTGGGCAGCGATAGCCTCCAAGGCTGCTTCTGCCACCTCCATGACCTCGGACTCGTTCTCGAGTCCCCTGCCCGGCAGGGCCTCCTGGAGGTCCCTGATCTGAGACCCCATCGCGACCAACGAGTTGATCATCCCGTTCAGCTTGGAGGTGAGCTCCCTGGCCTCCAGGGCTGCCTCGGTCCTCGCCTCGTAATCGGACTGGCCGATCTCTACTTCAGGATCCCCCCGGAGCGTGAACGATTTGGTGATCTCGCTGTCCCCGAAGGAGAGCGTGGCCGTATATGTGCCCGGGGCGGCCGGCGGACCGGAGGGTCCAAAGCGTCCTCCGCCCCCCCCGCCGGTGAGTGGCTCCGGCCCGTCCCATGCGAGGTTCCAGATCGCCCGGTTCACACCGGCCCGGAGGGGGACATCCCGCATGACCCGAACGGACCACCCCCGCACGTCGGTGATGGTGACCGTCGCGCTGTTGTCCCCGTCGCCGACGGCCTGTTCCGACAACCAGAAGTCGATGTAAGCGCCTTCCCGAGGGTTCTCACCCTGAAAGGTGCTCCGGCCCAGATTTGAATCTCGGTTCCAGGAGGCCCAGTCCGTGGCCTCTCGGATATCGAAGAGATGAACATCCTCCTCCATGGCCTCATTCAGCTCCACCAGAGGTTGGATGTCATCGAGGATCCAAGCCCCCACGCCGTGGGTTCCAATCACCAGATCGTTGTACCTGGGCTCGATCTTGATACCCCTGACGGAGACCCGAGGGAGGTTGAGCCGTAGATCGAACCAACTCCGCCCCCGATCCAGGGAAGCATAGAGGCCTCGGTCCATACCCACGAAGAGGAGGTCGGGATTCTCGGGGTGCTGCCGGAGGACTTTGACGTAGTCGTCCTGGGGAAGCCCGGCGGAGAGGTCGATCCAACTCTCTCCGAAGTCTCTCGTTTCCCAGATATGGGGTGTGAAGTCGTCCATCCTGTGGTTGTCTACGGCCAGGAATGCTGTTCCCGCCTCGACGGGGGACGCCTCGATATTCCCGATCCAGGCCTCCTCAGGGAGCCCCGGGACCCGATCTCGGACATTGGCCCAGTTCGCCCCATCGTCCCTGGTTACCTGAACGTTTCCGTCGTCGGTGCCAACCCAGATGACTCCGGCCTCCACCGGCGACTCCGCGATGGCCAAGATGGTCGTGTGGAATTCCGCAGCGGTGTTGTCATTGTAGACCTCCCCGCCCGAATCCAGCTGCTTGTCCGGGTCGTCGGTAGTGAGGTCCGGGCTGATGATATCCCACGAGTGACCGTAATCATCAGAGCGGAAGACAACGTTCCCGCCCCAATACACCACACCGGGATCGTGGGGAGAGATATGGATGGGAGCATCCCAATTGAAACGGTACTTGGCCTGACCCATGTTCTGTCCCTGGGAGCCCACCATCCACGGGTGTGGCTCGATGGAACGGGTGGTCCCGGACCGGGTGTCGGTAATCCGGAAGTACCCTCCCTGGGCGTTGGAGTACACCAGCCAGGGTTGCCCGGGCACCGGCACCGTGTAGAACCCGTCTCCGCCGCTCACCGTGTACCATTCATCGGCCAAGATGGAGCCGCCCCGGGTCCGGGAGGGTCCGCACCAGTTTCCGTTGTCCTGTAAGCCCCCACACACCCAGTACGGGTCCCGGTCGTCCACGAAGATGTGGTAGAATTGGGAGAGGTCTACGTTCCGCCAGATGTGGAAATTGATTCCGCCATCGAAGCTGACCTGGAACCCACCGTCGCTTCCGGACAGGACGTGATCCCCGTTGGCGGGGTCGATCCAAATGGCCTGGTGGTCCCCATGTACCCCGCTGGCGATGCGGGAGAAGGTTCGGCCCCCGTCCGTGGACTTGGACATTCCGCCGGCCAGCGAGTAGACGATGTCCGGGTTCGAGGGGTCCGCGAAGATGTCCGAATAGTAGAACGGCCGGAAGTTCACATTCCGGTCGTCGTTCACCATCCGCCAGTTCTCCCCGTAGTCGTCGGATCGGAAGACCGTTCCCGCGGTCGGGAACTCGGTGACCAGGTAGAGGATATTGGGAGAGGACTGCGCCACCGAGAGACCCGGGCGGGCCATGGGTTCGTTCGGTAGCGTCTCGATTTTCTTCCACGACTCCCCACCGTCGCGGGAAACATAGATGCCGGTTTCCCTTCCGCCGCCGTCGAAACGCCAGGGGCGGCGCCGGAAAGTCCACATACCAGCGTAGACGTTCCGAGGGTTGCTCAGGTCCAGATCCAGGTCCGCACATCCGGTATCGTCATCGATATACAGGACGTGGTCCCAGCTTTCACCACCGTCTGTAGTCCGGAAGACCCCCCGTTCCCGGTTTGGGCCCCACTCACGCCCCAGGGCACAGACCAGGGCCACGTCGGGGTCCCGGGGATCCACCACGATTCGCTTGATCCGCTCGGTTTCCTCCAGACCCAGGTGGTCCCAACTCTCGCCGCCGTCGGTGGACCGCCACACCCCGAGGCCATAGGACACGGAGTTGCGAGGATCCCCTTCTCCCGATCCCAGCCAAACCACATTGTGGTCTGACGGGGCAACGGTGAGGGATCCCACCGAATACGCCTCCGCGTCCTGCCACTGGCCCTGGAACGTGACACCGCCGTTGGTTGTCTTCCAAACCCCGCCATCGGCGCCGCCCACCCAGTAGGTGGATGGATCACCCGGAATCCCGACAATGGCCGACACCCGACCTCCCACGTTGGCCGGGCCGATATGCCGGAACTCCATGCTGCTGATGGCTTCCTGAATGGCCTCTCCGTCCTGGGCAGTCGCTGCCTGGGGCAGGAGGGAAGAGAGGAGAACGAGCGTGAGGGAGAGCATCGGTGCCCGCCATGAGGTCCGGGTCGAGCAGGGAAGAGTCATTTCAGCGCTTCCGTCCAGGGGGGGAGGTGCGGTGATCGGTGGAACTCCATTTCGGGGCAAAAGGCCGCCCGGGGCGGGTAACCGCCAAGGGGGCGAATGTACCGGGCGGGCAACAGCGAAGCCATCCCCGGGGATCGACCTAACCTGGCAACTCCCCGGGTCCCGAGAGTCCGGGCGCTCCGTCCCCCATTGCGGCGGTTCGGTCGGAGCGGTTGATTTCCTTTCGGCCCGCGCCTCCCGGCCGCCGGCGCTCTGGAAGGGTGTTGCAGGAGTGGGGTGCGGTCGCGCACAGGGGTCTTGCGAGTGCCAGACAAGGAAGGACGACGAAAGCGATGCCAAAGCATCGGAGAGGAGTTCTGACGCCGTATGGCGCCGCAACCCCCC
>JBDHCH010000126.1:0-11316 GCA_039592115.1 Gemmatimonadota bacterium
GTCGCCGTTGGAGACTACGAGGCCGCCGACTCCCTACTCCGGGCCGCCCTGGACATGCGCGTGAGCCTTCTCGGAGAGAAGAGTCTGGAGGTCGCTGGAAGCCAGGGGAACCTGGCAGCCCTCCTGGTAAACCAAGGGCAACTCCAGGAGGCCGAGGCGTTGTTTCGGACGGCGCTCGCCACCCGTCGAGAGATCCAAGGGGATCACCTGGACGTGACCACGGCGATGCAAAACCTCGCAATCACCATTCAGTGGCAGGAGAGGCTCGCCGAGGTGGAGCCTTTACTGCGGGAGGCCCTGGAGATTCAGCAAAGACTTCTGGGAGACGACCATCCGGTGGTCGCCCGAAGTGTGAACAACCTGGCGGTATTCCTTTGGAGAAGTGGGGCACCCCAGGAGGCCGAGCCACTCCTCAGGGAAGCCCTGGAGATCAATCGCCGAGTCCTGGGGGACGAGAATCCTGAGGTGTCCTCCAATCTCGTGAACCTCTCCCTGGTCCTCCAAGACCAGGAGCGGATCGACGAGGCTGAAACCATTCGCCGACAGAGCCTGGCCATCGACCGAAGCGTCCTGGGTGATGATCACCCAGACGTGGCCCGGTCCCTGAACAGCCTCGGCGGGCTCATGGCTCGGGCTGAGCGGTACGCGGAAGCAGAAGCCACCTTCCGAGAAGCGGAGAGGATACAAACCCAGAACTTCGGTGCCGACTCCTGGCAAGCAGCGACATCGACGAGCATGCTGGGCGACGTCCTCGTTCGCATGAACCGACTCCAGGAGGCGGAGCCGATCCTGGTCCGGAGCTATGAAATCATCCAGGCAGAGTTCGGCGACGAGCACGGGCGTACCCAGGCTGCCCTGGGTCGGGTGATCCAGGTCTACGAGGCTTTGGGAGATGAGGAGAAGGCGGCGGAGTACCGAGGTGGGGGTGGGTGAGGGATCCAGGGCGCTGCGCCACGCGACAGTTCCGCCCATGCGATACTGAAGTGCCGCGGAGCATTTCCGGCCTCTACAAGCCCTCGAGTATGTAAGCCTTTGCAGGGATCTCCGCCAATTCCTACGCCTACGCCTACCCCTGCCCCTCCCCTGCCACGTCCTCAGCGGACGGCAGCAAACGCCCCGCCCTCCAGGAACTCAACCGGTAGGTAATGGAATCCCCCTCTACCCGGATCCAACGGTCTCCGTCACCCCCTCCCACTTCCAGGTAGAGGAGAGGACTCCCCCCCTGGTCGAGGGCCCGTATGGTTCCGCCCAAGTCCGAGAGGGAATCTCCTGGCGCGTAGAACCCTGAGGCGTCCAGTCGGGTCATCTCCCCGAGGATCGCACGGACCGTCGCGGCGTTTGTCGCCTCTCCCCCGGCCAGCACCCAGAGGGAATCCGCACGCTCCAGGGCGAAGCCACCGTCGTCCCTCTCCAATTCGACACGCCACACCGCGGCCGTGTCCACTGCGGCCACCCGTTTGTTCCTCCAATCATCCAGCGATCTGGTCAGGTGAGACCGGACATTCCCCTCCAGGAGGTGCACCGCGTCCTCTCCGGGAAATCTGACGAAGGCCGTTCCGTACCGGGATCCTCCCTTCCCCACCAACAGGGATCGGGACTCGGCCGGCAACTGGACCTCCATGGTCCAGGCACTGTCCGTCGTCACCCCCAGGCGAGGGTGATTGGCTGGATTGGACGCCACGAGGTTTCCTACTTCGGCCTCTCCGACGGCCTCCCAGAACCGGGCTACCGTCCCGGAGTCGGCCCGGAAGCTGTTGACCTGCCAACTCCCCCCCACCCGCTTCAACTCCAGGATCTCCTCGCCCGGACCAATGAACCGCACTGCCGTAACCCCTTCTGCCGTAACCCCTTCGAAGAAGGTGGAAAGTTCCCCGGACGGGCCCTCGGCCCCTCCCTCGCTACGAGGGAAAATAGAGATGGCGGCCCAGAGAATGCAGAAACCCACCAGGGTTCCCAGGAGGGCCTTCAGCGCTCGCTCACTCATGACATCACCCCCTTCCACTTGATCTCCGCCCGTCTGCGCCGGCCAGACACACGGAGGATACCGATCAACACGAAGAGCAGGGGGACCCCAACCAGGTTCCCCCACTTCAGAGCGTTCCGGCTCCAATCCGTGGTAAACGCGAGGGCCGGCGGAGTCCGGTTTTTGGACCGGATCCGGATGAGGGATTCGTCCTGGGCCAACCAGTCGACTGCATTCGCAGCGAACAGGGCATTCTGTGGATTGGACCGAGAGAACTGAGGTTCGAGGAAGGACGCATCCCCTACCACGATCATTCGACCTCTCGTGGAGGAGCTCGCCTGCTCGGCAGCCTCATCCGCCCCCGGATCCAGCGCGACCGCCACAATCCTCACCCCCAATTGGTCCCTGGGGGCGTCCCAATTCTGATCGGGAAGGATCGGGAGACCCGGGCTTCTGAGAATCCCCGCTTCCGTGGTTTGCCACAGGGGGATGACCGCTGCAGAGTCCGACACCTCCAGTGCCCCCGACCAGGAGAGGGTGAGGGCCGATAGGCTACGGGTGGTGATGTGGTCTCCGGCTGGAGCCACGATAGGCCAGAGGGGATACGGTGCGATCACATTGAAGAAGCCGCGGGACCCCAGAGACACCTGCTCGCTGGAAGCGAGGTCTGCCACCAGGCTGGCGTTGAATCGAACACCCCACTCCTCCAGGATGGGCTCCATCCCCGAGAAAACGGGCATGGGTTGGGGATTCTGGGGATCCAGGAGGATGGGCTCCAGGAGGAGGAGGGCGGCACCGCCTCCCTCTATGAAGGTGCGGACCCGGCCGAGGGCCACGCTATCCAGAGGCTGGGTCGGACCAGCGAGGACGATTACCTCCGTGGAGTCCCTCGCGATGGGGGGTGTGGAGTCGGGGACGGCCCGGATGGTTCGGAGGGCGTATCGGTCCGCGAGATTCCCCCGGAGGTCCGGAATCTCGAAGTCGCCCTTGGCCCCGAAACCCTGCAGGAAGGCCACGCCGGGCCGTTCCTCCGTCGTCATCCCGTGGATGGCCGACACCAGACGGAATTCCAGATCGTCGGTCCGCTGGATCACGGGAATGACTTCCTGCTCATCGGCATACAGGACGACAAGCCCGTAGTACCCGCGTTTCAGCTGAAACTCATCGTCCCTCAGCACGTTGAATTCCACCGGGTACACTCCGAGGGAAGACGCCTCCTCCTGGGCGGAGTCGTCCTCGTCCGGATCCAGCTCCTCGACCAATAGGCTCCCGTTGGACGCTTTTCGCAGGTCCGAAAGAAGGTCCCGGACGTCCCGGAGTTGGAGCTGAATCTCCGGCGGAAGCTCGGACGAGACGAACAGCTTGACCTGCACGAGATCGTCCAGGTTCCCCAGGATCTGCTTGCTGCCCGGAGCCAGGGTGAACAAATCGTCCCGAGTGAGATCCATCCGGCCTCGAATGTGTCCTCCCAGGAGGTTCAACATCAGAACCAGGAGGACCACCACCCCTGCTCCCATCCGGAGTCGTTTGTAGTCGGGCCGCCCGTGACTCAGCCGATCCCTGACCAGAACGCCGACGGTGAGCACCAAAAAGAGACCCGCGGTGGACAGGAAGTACAGCACGTCCCTCAGGTCCACCACGCCACGAGCCACGTTCTGGAAGTGAGCTACAAGCGAGAGGCGAGCCAAAGCCCCCGAGAGGACGGGCGGGAGGCCAATCTGGACGACCGGCAATCCGATGAGGAAGAGGAGGAAGCTCAACATCGCCGCAACGATGAAGGCCGAGATCTGATTCCGAGTGAGGCTCGACGCCCAGAGACCGACCGCTACCAACTGAGCGGCCAGCAGCGTCGCCCCGAGGTACTGTGCCACCACGATCCCGGCATCCGCATCGGATACGAGAAGCAGGCCAAAGGCGGTGGGGAGACTCCCGGCCAGGGTGATCAAGACGAAGATCCAGACCCCGAGGAATTTCCCCAGCACCAACTCGGATTCCTGGATGGGGTTCGCCGACAGCCACTCAAGGGTCCCGCTCCTCCGTTCCTCCGCCAGGCTCCTCATGGTTGCGGCCGGTACGAACACGGCGAGAAGGACCGGGAGGAGATCGAAGAAGGGGCGGAGCGAGGCTGCCCCGGAGGCATACATGGTCCGGAAGGTCAGGAAGAGGGAAAGCCCGAGAAAGGCCACAGCCAGGAGATAGGCGGTGGGGTGATCGAAGAAGCTACGAAGCTCCCCCTTCGCCAGGGTCCACACTGAGCGCTTCATGCTTCCACCTCCTCTGCCTCGGAGGTGAGCTGTCTGAAGATGTCCTCCAGGCTTGCCCGCTCACGGTGAAGCTCCCACAAAACCCAACCCTTGTCTCGTGCCATGGTGAAGATCATGGGCCCGAGTTCGTGGTCATCTCCGGCCTCGAGGCTCACTCTCTCCCGGCCCGCCACCACCTCGGTTTGGTGGGAATCGACGCCCGGCAGTGAGGCCAGGCTCTGGGCGATCCCCTCCCCTTCCGCCTCCACCACATATCGGGCCCGGCCCGAACGGGTGGCCAAAAGCTCCTGGACACTCCCCTGAGTCACCAGCTTTCCTCGGCTCAGGATGACCAAGCGTGAGCAGGTCGCCTCGACCTCCTGCATGACGTGGGTGCAGACAAGCACTGTTCTCTCCCTGCCGAGCTCTGCCACCAGGCGACGGATCTCCACCCTCTGATTCGGATCGAGCCCTTCCGTAGGCTCATCCAGGATCAGAATCTCTGGCCGGTGCAGGATGGCCCCCGCCAGACCCAGGCGTTGCCGGTACCCTTTCGAGAGCTCGCCGATGGGACGGAAGAGAACTTCTCCGACTCCGGTCTCCTCCACAGCTTCGGAGATGGCCGTCCGAGCTTCTGGAAGCTCCATGCCACGGAGCTCAGCCACGAAGCCCAGGTACTCAGCAGCGATCATTTCCTCGTAGAGCGGATTGGACTCGGGAAGGAACCCGACACGAGCCTTCGCCCCTCTGAGGTCGGCGGAGATCGGGGCCCCCTCGAAGAGCACCGTTCCCTCATCGGGCTCGAGGGTCCCGGTGAGCATCCGCATGGTTGTGGTCTTCCCAGCCCCGTTGGGCCCCAAAAAGCCTACGACCTCGCCTCGGTCCACCTGGAAGCTGAGGCGGTCCACGGCCGTGAGGCTCCCGTACCGTTTGGTGACCGTCTCTACGGAGATCATTCGCAAACTCCTCACCAGAAAAAAAAATGCCGCACGGGATCCCTCCCCGACACGGCATAGGCACGATGAGTCGGGCGTGAAGCCCCGGCGCGTCGAGCAGATCCCAATCGTCAATTCAGATGCCCCGAGGGTTCGGGGCGAAGGATTCTAGGAACCCTTCGGGTGGTTGTCCACCCCTTTTCCACAGAATCTTCCACGACCACCCTTCACCCCCTCAACGCCAACTCCAGCTCCTCCTCCACCCAGGGGTCCTTCTCGACAGAGAGCCTGAAAAGGAGCGCCTCCGCCACCTCGAACCCACCGTCCCCAGGAATCCCGACCCTGGCCAGGATCTGGCCCAGGGCCCATGCCGAGTGGCCCCGGATGAGTGGTTCCGGATCATCGAGTGCACGTGCCAGGGCCGGCACGGCCTCTCTCCGGCCCCAATTCCCCAGTGCGACGGCAACGTTCCTGAGGAGACCCCGGCGTTTCGCCCGTTTGATGGGGCTTCCGCTGAAGCGGATCGAAAACTCCTCCTCCGACATGGCCATCAAGTCGACCAGGTTCGGACCGTCCGTCTGGAGACTGCTTTCGTAGGCCGACTCCTCGGAAGGCTTCCCGAACTTCCGGTTCCACGGGCAAACCTCCTGGCAGATGTCGCACCCGAAGATCCTGTTCCCCATGAGCGGTCGAAGCTCCAGGGGGATCGGGCCTTTCAGCTCGATGGTCAGATACGAGATACACCGTCGAGCATCCATCAGGGGCGCCCCACCCTCGGTCCGCCCCAACAGGGCTCCCGTGGGACAGGCACCCTCACACGCCCGACAGGATCCGCAGCGATCCTGGATGAACGGAGCGCTCCTGGGTAGGTCGAGGTCCAGTAGGAGGAGTCCCAAGAAGAAGTAGGATCCTCGCTTTGGATCGATGAGCATGGTGTTCTTCCCGAACCACCCCAAGCCGGCCCGGAGCCCGAGCTCCCGGTCCAGAATCGGTCCGGTATCGACGTACGCAAACCCTCGAACCTCGTCCGTCACCCCCAACGACCTGGCCTCGGCCCTCAGCCATTCCAGAAGGTCCTGGAGACGCCGCTTCAACACCTGGTGGTAGTCCTGTCCCCGGGCATACCGGGCCACCACGCCTCTGCTCGAGTCATCGGGAATTCCCGGCGGGTCCTCCTGCCCGTACTCCTGAGCCACCACCACGATGGACCGGACGGCATCCATGGTCAGGCGGAGATCCCTACGTCGATCAATGGAATCTCCTCGAGCCAGATACCCCATCTCTCCATGGAACCCCCTCCCAATCCAATCTTCGTAGACGTTCATGTGCGCCGAGGAATCCGGTCCGCAGATTCCGACTCCGGCCAATCCCAGCCGGGCCGCTTCCCGTTCCAACGCTCGAGCCAGGGATTTCAGCATGAGACCCTCTCCATCACTGCACCCGACACGTCAGCGTTCATCCGCGTTGACCTTCCCCGGCTGCTTCCCGGCTACCCCTTCCTCACCTCTCCGGACGCCATCGTCCATCTGGTACGCCCTACCCTTCCAACGAACTCGGTTTCCCCTTACCCAGCTCAGGGTGAAGATGTACGCGGCTACCACGGACCCGAGAGGGTAGAGGAACCCGAAGAGGGGGTTCCCTCTCATGACCCACGAGGCCAGACCCCAATGGACGACGCCGAAGCCGGTCACGACGGAGCCGAACTGTAAGGCCAACCCACCAGTCCCCGTCGCCAGGCTCCAGGCCAGGACGGCGGGCGGAAGAAGCCAGAGCGCTGTACCGATCAGGAGGGACAGCGGGAGAGCGACGGGACGGAGAAACCCCGGCGACGTCTGCAGAACGCCGGTGGAAAAGTTCTTCGACCACCCTTCCACCAGGCCGCCGAGGGACCTGTACATCCTGGTCTTGAGCCCGAGGCCCTCCCGCACGACCAGCTTCCCCCCACCCTTCACGAGGAGCTGGGCGATACGCATGTCCTCCACCACCTCTCCCTTCACAGCTTCATGGCCCCCGAATTCCCTATAGGCGTCACGCTGGAAAAGGAGATACTGACCGTTGGCTATGGCCTCTCTCCAGTGCTTCGGCTTCTTCGGGGTGCCAGCCCTTGGGAACCGTGCGGCGAGCAGTGCGAAGAATTGTGGCTGAAGGAGCTGCTCCCAGAAGGACTCCATGACCTGCCGACCAATGAGGGTGACGGCGTCAGCTTCTTCCGCCTGCATGCACGCCACGGCCTGGGCCAGGAGATGCGGCTCGTGGACTGTGTCAGCGTCGGTAAACAGCAACAGGGATCCCCGAGCCTCTCTGGCTCCCTGGTGGCAGGCCCAGGGTTTTCCGAACCATCCCGGAGGGAGGGGCTGCCCCGAAACCAATCTGATGTTCTCAGCATTTCCCGCGTCAGCCGCCAACACCAGATCCCCCGTTCCATCGGTGCTTTCATCATCCACAACCAACACCTCGAACCGAGGGTATACCAAGGCCCCGAGGGACTCCAGGAGGCGCGGGAGATTCACCTCTTCATTCCGAGCTGGGACGACGATGGATACCAGGGGGAGATGGTCCACCCCCCCGGTCGAGGGGGTCGGCATCCGGGGAGGGATCCGAACGAAGAGGACCAGGAAGAGGCCAACCAACAGCCAGGGAAGACAGAGCAGAAGAAGATTCATGTCCCAAAACTACAACGGCTCGGCCAAAAGGGCCGTTTCCCAGGTCGCTTCCACAGCCTCCGGACCCTCTGGCGCTCGACCATTCCACACCCGTACCCTTGGGGTCCGGAGTAGCCTCGAGCCTTACAGGGAAGGCCTGCGCGGTGTGGTGAGGCCCTTCCTCCGACAATCCCTCCAAGGAATCAACCTGTGACGCCCCTCACCCCCCTTCAGGCCCGGAGCGAGTTCCCCATTCTCGGGAAACGGAACTACCTCAACTCCTGCTCTCTGGGCGCCCTTTCCCATCGGGCCGAGAGTTACCTGGACGAGTTCCGGGAACGATGGCACACCATGGGCGCTTCAGCCTGGTACGAGCATTGGCTGGGCCGGATGGCCCTGCTC
The DNA here is from genome assembly GCA_039592115.1 of Gemmatimonadota bacterium. Taxonomy (GTDB): domain Bacteria; phylum Gemmatimonadota; class Gemmatimonadetes; order Longimicrobiales; family Gaopeijiaceae; genus JBDHCH01. Next base: position 8,186 of record JBDHCH010000126.1, read on the forward strand.
CGAGCCCGAGTCGAGGCATTCCTTGGAGGGGCCGAGGGGAGCATCGCCCTTCTCCCGTCTACCTCGGCCGCGATCTCGGCCGTGGCCGAAAGTGTCCCTGTCGCCGCGGCATCGGGGAGGAACCGTGTCATCTGCTCCGAGTTGGACTTTCCTACTCTCGGCTATCAGTGGGCCGTGAAGCCCGATATGGAGCTCGTGGTCCTCTCCTCGCCCGACGGGATCGGGATGGACCTGGCCCAGTATGCCGAGGCCGTGGACGAGCGAACGCTCTTCCTGGCCACGAGTCACGTCTTCTTCACTACAGGATTCGTACAAGACCTCGCAGGCCTGGTTCAGATCGCCCGCCGGGCCGGAGCCTACTCCCTCATCGACGGGTACCATGGCGCCGGCCAGGTGAGCCTTGACCTTGAGGCATCGGGCGTGGACTTCTATACCGCTGGTCCGTTGAAGTGGTTATGCGGGGGCCCCGGTCTCTCCTACCTCTATGCCCGGCCGGAGTGTGTCCCCGAGATGAAGCCCAGGGTCACCGGGTGGTTTGCGGCGAAGAACGCCTTCGACTTCGACATTCGGGATTTCCGGTTCCATGACGACGCCCGTCGCTTCGAAATGGGCACTCCTGCACTTCCGACGGTTCACACGGCCCTGGGCGGGCAGGAGATCATCGACGAGGTGGGCATGGAGACCATCGAAGCCAGGAACAGACAGCTCACCGATATGCTGGTGCGTGGGTGCCGGGAGCGGGGGTTACCCCTGACACTCTCCGCCGATCCTGCCCACCGCTCGGCTATCGTCATGATCCAGCACAAGGATCCGCCTGGAGCCGTATCGCATCTCGCCCAGGAGGGAATCATCGTCGACCACCGTCCGGGCCACGTCAGGGTAAGTCCCCATTTCTACAATGTGGAAGAGGAGATCTCTCACTTCCTGGATGTCCTGGCGGGCTTTGGGCCCTGACCCCCATGCTGTGCCGGGGGGGGAGGGCGCATGGGCTCCCTGAAGAAACCTTTTGGCTCCCCTCTGTCCCCATGCCTATCTTCCACGCACCCTCTCCGGGCACCGCAGGGTGTGGCGCGGGCCGCGGGGTGGGAGCGCGGTTGCTACGATCCTGACACTGCCGGAAACCCGAGAGAATCCTATGAAAAAAGTCCCCTGGATCACCTCCCTCCTGCTCCTGACCCTCCTTCCCCACGGGCTCAACGCTCAGGGCCTGGCCATTGGAGCGAGAGCGGGCACGCTGGGGTTCGGCGGGGAAGTGGCGTTCGGAGTTTCGGACGCGGTTGTCCTGCGAGGTGGTTTCGGGGTTTTCCCTCTTGAATACGAAGGGGAGTTCGACGGGGAGGACTACACCGTCACTTTCCCGAAGTCCATGTGGTCCATGGGGCTCGATTACTATCCGGGGGGTGGCCCCATCCGGATCATGGCGGGGGTCCTGGGCCGAAGCGGTGACATCGAGCTCTCGTCAGATGTCACCGAGTCCAGGGAGATCGGAGGGACCGTCTACACCGAGACCGGCACCCTCAAAGGGGTATTGGAACAAGGCACACTCGCTCCCTTTGCCGGCATTGGATTCGGGAAGCACACCGCCGGAGGCTTCAGCTTCTTCCTGGATGTGGGTGCGGCGTTGGCGGGAGAGGCGGACGTAACGCTCTCTCCGGAAGGTGCTCTGGCAGCCGTCCCTGGCATTCAGCAGTCCTTGCTGGTGGAGGCGGACCGGGTAGAAGACGACACCGGTGAATGGCTCAAGGTGTGGCCGGTCGTGAGCGTTGGCGTGAAGCTCCCGTTGGGCGTGGGTTACTGATCCCTGGCCTAGGCCCTCCGCTCCTGTGCCCGTCCCAGGAATAGCCCCATCCCCACCCAAACCGCCATCACCGGGACCGCCACGAGAGAAATCGCGCCCACGGTAAGGCCGAGGCTCGCGAGGCCGGTATAGATCCAGCCGTTCACCAGATCCCCGCCTCTGTACACTGCGGCATCGATGAAGGCCTTGGACTTGTAGCGTTCCTCCCGGCCCACTACGGTGAAGAGGACCTCACGAGCCGGCCGTGCCACGGAGTAGCGGCCGGAGCGGTAGAGAACCTGGAGGACCACGAGAACCGCGAGGAGGGGATACGTTCCCAGGCCGAGGAACCCCAGGAAAGCCAGCGCCGGGAGGAAGGCCAAACTCAGCCCAATTCCCACCCACCGGAGGATGTGCGCAGCCAGGAAGAGCTGGGCTCCGAGCGTGAGGATGTTGACGGCCAGGTCTATCTGCGCGAAGAAGACCGTACGAGCACCTCGGTCCGTGAACGCTTCTCCCACCAACTCGGCCTGCTGGAAGTACAGAACCGTCGACGCAAAGGTCATGAGGAAGATGTACCCAGCGATGGCACGCAGATAGGAAGAGCGGAACACCACCCCGATTCCGCTCCAGGCATTCCCGGGAATTCGCTGCTCCTCCTCTGCCCTGAGGGTGCTCCCCACCGACTTCGACCACCGGTGAAGCAACCAAGCCATCCATGCAGCGATCTCCAATGGGATCACAGCGATCAGGAGGAGGACGAATGTCGGTACGTCGTCCGCAATCATTGAGGTGAAGAAGGAGCCGGCAATTCCGCCCAGGGAGGAGCCCACGGCGATGAAGCCGAAGACTCGCTTCCCCTGACGCACCCTGAAGAGGTCCACCACGAACCCCCAGAAGACCGTCACCACGAACAGCGCGAACACGCTGGCCCATACATAGAAGACCCTGTCGATCCAGGGCCGAGCCTCCAGGGGAAGGAACTCGAGTGCTGCGTAGAAGAGGATCAGATTGAGCCCGAAGAATCGGTTTGCCAGGGGGATGAACACTCCCCGGGAGAAGCGGGAGACGACGGTAGAATAGAGCGGCACCGCCAAAACCATCACGAAGAAGACGGCCGTCCAGAGAAGCTGGAGGTTCCCTCGATCTTCCGCGCTGATCTCATCCCGCACGGCACGAAGGACGTAGTAGCTCAGAAGGATGAAGAAACCGTAGGCTGCGGCCAGAATCACCGGACCCAGCTCCCCCCGCTCGACAGGGAAGATCTTCTTCAGCACAAGCGTTCCTCTTTCTTTCCCGTGATCCGGCCAGGGGACGGGTGCCGTCCACCTCTCGCGGAGATGGACGCACCTCA
>JBDHCH010000127.1:0-11271 GCA_039592115.1 Gemmatimonadota bacterium
CCGAATAGCAGGATCACCCGCGGATACTTCCGGCCCATGCCAACTCGGTACCCCGCGTGTGTCCGGAACTGCGATTGTGATCCCTGCAAGTCGTTGCCCTGGGGTGCTTCCCTGAGACGAGACTATGCCCAGTCTCATAGATTCGGGGGCAGGAGCCGAGGGCAGACGAACTGCGGGCTCTGCTGAGCGAGGCACGGGAGCGCACTATCGTGGCCCTGGAAGAAACAGACGAAAGGCGTCTCGATGAACCAGTCCTCCATGGGAAGGAGCAGCCGATCCAGACTCCGCGTTGGTGGCTCTGGCTCGTGGTCGAGCACGGGGTTCACCACAAGGCTCAGATCTCTGTCTACCTGAGGCAGATGGGGAAGACGCCCCCTTACTTTGCGGCTGCGCTAGAGAATGGGGTTCGCCATGACGTTGAAATGAGAGAGAAACTGGGTGGCTTCTGAAATGGATTGGGCGCTCGTGCCACACGTCGCGCCCTCAGCGAATGCCGGCAGTTCGCGAGAGGTTGTCAGTCATTGGCCGGTGTGTGTAGCACTGATCAGGTGATGAGATTGGTCCAGGAACATTGAAGATGATCCGAAGGGAACCGTGCATCCGGAGGGAGACCGCTGAATGGCCAAGGAGGGGAAGTTGAAGGAGGACGGAGGGGGGGAGGTCCCCACGCCGAAACAGGCTGCCACGGAAGCCATCGCTTTCATGAAGGCCAACGCGGACGAGAAGAGAGCCGCCTCCTTCCAACGGTATTTCAAGGAGCCCGTGGAGGCCTACGGAGTGGAGTACGCTGCTCTCAAGGCCAGGCGGAAGGAGGTGGCGGCCCAGGTTCGGAACGCCTGGATGCTGGACGACGCCCTTCTCTACTGCGAGGAGATGCTCAAGGACCCTCACCTGGAGGCCAGAGGGAACGCATTTCAGACCGTGGGGGAATACGTGCATGAGGCGGGACCGGGACTGCTGGAGCACATCCATCGCTGGCTGGAGTCATTCTGTGGGAACTGGGGCCTGGTGGACAACCTGGTCCCGTCCGTCCTATCTCCTCTCCTGCTGAGATTCCCGGAGCTGGTGGAAACTGTGGTGGGATGGACGTCCTCTCCGGTTGTCTGGGTCCGGCGTGGTTCGGCTGTAGCATTCGTCAGTCTCATGGATGATCCGGTGATGATGGACGCCGGCTACGAAGTGGCCCTTCGTCTGCAGGGAGACGGCGAGGACCTCATCCAGAAAGCTGTCGGATGGATGCTGAGGGAGGCAGGGAAGGTGAATCGAGCTCGTTTGGAGGCTTTCCTCCTGGAGCAGGGATCTCGGACCCCCCGGACCACACTCCGATACGCCATTGAGAAGTTCCCGAAAGAGGAACGGAAGCGGATCATGGAGGCCACCAAGACCTGACCCTTTGTCCAATCCGGAGGCCTCTGGGCGCTTGGCGTAGTAACCCAGGGCTGAATTGTGGCAGTCGGAGGGGGACAATCGGGCGCTCGAAGGCGTCATCTGTGTCCTCAAGTCCCTGGAGGGATCAAGAGATGGGCGAATCCACCGAAGTCGTGGTGATCGGGGCAGGGGAGGCGGGCCTGGCCGTCAGCTATCTCCTCACCCAGGGTGGTGTGCGGCACGGCTTCAGGGGCATGGCCAATGACATAGCTCGTGGAGCCGTCGAAGTAATGTCCGCGAGAGAGGTAAGAGAGGTGTTAAACGCCCCCGATTTCTCTGGACCCTAGATTTCAGAACTGAGCTGGTCCAGAGAGAAGGGGAGAAGGTGACCTCCACGAACGGGGAGAAGAAGGCTACAGAAAGTTGTGAAGAGAGACCGGAACGGTGGAGTGTTCAGCGGAAGGTAGAAGTCGTGATGCACGCCTGACGGAGGGCATCGACGCCATTCTCGAAGCGGACTCCCTGACCGAGCCGCTGAGGCGGGACATCCTTTGCAGAAGTACAGCGCGATTCCTCGAGATCGATGATGGCATGCGCATGTGAATCAGTAGGCAGCCCGAAGGGAGACAGATGGAATCTCTTTCCGAGTTCCTGAATTGGGCGTGGGCACGGCACCATAACCCACTGAGCTGGTATATCCGACCATTATTCGTATTGCCGTTCTGCTACTTCGCGTACAAGAAGAGCGTCGCCGGTATCGTGCTGACCGTCGTTGGCGTTTTCTCCAGCATGTTCTGGTTCCCCGCCCCATCCGAGACCGATCCCCGGGCTGCTGAGTTCTTGGCCATGGAGCGGGAATACGTCACAGGTGGGTGGACGTGGGCCAAGACCGCCATGACTGCACTCGTGCCAATCTGGTTTGTAGTCCTGGGCTGGGCGTTCTGGCGACGATCATTGATCGCAGGGCTCGTGGTCATAAATGTGGGCGCTGCGCTCAAGGTCATCTGGAGTTTCTACTTCGCGGGGGAATCTGCGTGGAGCATCATTCCGGCCGTTAGCGTGGGTGCCCTGATCTGCAACGGCATTCTGATCTATGCGTTCCGACGAAAGCTACGCCCGGCTCAGGCAGGGTAAGAGGTGGCTCGAGGGTGCGTGCACCGGGCATCCGATAGACAAGAGATTGCCGCCTTCGCACGCCCCGGGGAGTGGCAGATGGGAGGCTGGCCCTTGCCTGCTACCCCGCCCGCTTATCCTTCCGCTCGATGACGCGCTTTTCTTCTGGGATGGGCGGAGGCACCGGTTCGTTACCGGTGAGGACGCTGATGGCGTCGAAACGCTCGGGGCAGGCGTCGTAGCAGGTGCCGCACTTGATGCAGAGTGCCTGGTCGATGACGTGGATCAGGCCCTTGGCGCCCTCGATCCCGTGCACCGGGCACTTCCGGGCGCAGATCATGCACGCCTGGCACTTTTCGGGGTCCACCCAGTAGGTGACGGCGTTTTCGATGAGCTCCCGGATCTCGTCGGCGGTGTAGAGCTGGTCGTACTCGTCTTCGGAGTCCAGGCGTAGAGCAAGCTTCTCCTTCTTCTCGATCTTGATGTAGGGAAGGAGGGCCCCGATCTCCTCCAGACGGGCCTGAAGAGTCTCCTCCTCCATCCCCTCGGCCTCGCCCCTAGGGCCCAGTTTCTTGAGCTGGTCGGTGAAGTCATTCATGACCTCAGCGAACCGAACGCCTTCCGACGCCGAGATCCATTCGATCCGGAGGCGGTCGGGGCTCAACCCAGCGTGCTGAACGAGCCGCTTGGCCAAGTGCATCATGTTCAGGGCGTAGTAGTTCCCCTCGGTCACGTAATGGCACTCGCCCAACCAGCAGCCCCCAACGATCACGCCGTCCGCGCCTTTCTGGAAGGCACGGAGGAGGAATGCCATATCCACCCGGCCGGTGCACATGAGCCGGATGATGCGGATTTCCGGTGCATAGCTTTGTCTGGTCACGCCAGAGAGGTCCGCAGCGGAATACGCTCACCAGTTGCAGAGGAATGCGACGATCCTCGGGCTTTGCCGGAGTGCGCCCATGGGCCTACCTCCTTTCGGGGTTGAAGGGACGGGGGAGTGGAACAGGTATGCTCATGAGCTCCACGCTTCCGATAGGGCTGCGTCGATCTGGTTGAAGACCTCCTCGTCGGTGTAGTGTCTCAGGACAATGGCTGATGTGGGGCAGTTGGAGCAGCAGAGGCCGTCGCCCTTGCAGAGGGCCGGGATCACCTCGGCCTTTTTCGCGGCCTTGGTCCCGCCCCAGCGGATGGCGTCATAGGTACACACGTCGATGCAGGCGCCGCAGGCGATGCAGGCAGCCGGTTCCACCTCGCAAACCGATCCCGAGGCTGTAACGGTGTCGTGACTCAGCAAGGTCACGGCCCGCCCGGCCGCACCGTATGCCTGGCTCACGGCCTCGGTGATGTGCTTGGGATAGTGGGCTGATCCGCACAAGAACACTCCGTCGGCTCCAAAGTCCACCGGCCGGAGCTTCACGTGGGCCTCCTGGAAGAACCCGTCGGGGTTCACCGGTACCTTGAAGAGGCGCGCCAGCTCAGGGTTGCCCTGGGAAGGAGCCACGGCCGCCGACAGGACCACGAGGTCGGCGTCGATAGCCAGGCTTTGGCCCAGGATGGCGTTGGGAACGGTGACCTGGAGGACGGGCTGTCCCGTCTCGTCCCTGCCTGGCTCCACCTCCGGCCGTCCTTCGGGCTCCCAGTGAAGAAAACGGACGCCCTTCTCGGCGGCCTCCCGGTAGTAGTCCTCCTTGAAGCCGTACGTACGCATGTCCCGGTATAGTACGTACACGTCCATCTCGGGGTTCTTGGTCTTCAGCTTCAGGGCGTTCTTGATGGCCTGGCTGCAGCACACCCGGGCGCAGTAGTCCCGCCCCTCCTCCCGGCAGCCCACGCACTGGATCATCACGAGGCTCCGGGCCCGGGCCACGGTTTCGTCCTCCATGGCCAGCCGTTCCTCCAGTTCGAGCTGGGTCAGTACCCGCTCGTCTTCCCCGTAGAGGTATTCGGTGGGCCGGTACTCGGCAGCTCCCGTGGCCAGGATGGTGGCGCCGTGGTGGATGGTCCTGACCTGGCCCTCGGCTTCCACCGTAGTGACGAAGTTCCCGACGTAGCCCGAGGCCTCGGTGATGGTGGCGGCGTGAAGGACGTGGATGAGGGGGTGGGCGTACACCTGGCGGATCAGCTCCCTCAGATGCGCCTGGACGTCCACGCCTTCCAGGGTGGTCCGGATCCGCCGGGCCATCCCTCCCAGCGTCTCGTCCTTCTCGACCAGGTGGACCTGGAAGCCCTGATTGGCGAGACCCAGTGCGCTGGTCATCCCTGCAACTCCCCCTCCCACTACCAGGGCCGCCTTGTTCACCGGGAGCTCGAACTCCTGCAGGGGCTCCAGGCCGACGGTCCGGGCCACGGACATGCGGATGATGTCCTTGGCCTTGGCGGTGGCCTCCTCCTTTTGTTTCGAGTGGACCCAGGAGCAGTGCTCCCGGATGTTGGCCATGTCGAAGAAGTACTGGTTGATCCCGCCCTCCCGGAGGGTGTCCCTGAACAGCGGCTCGTGGGTCCGGGGGGTACAGGCCGCCACCACCACCCGGTTCAGCTCCTTCTCCCGGATCGTGTCGGCGATGGATGCTGCGGCGTCGGTGGAGCAGATGAAAAGCCCCTCCTCGGCGTGGACGACCTTGTCCAACCCTTCGGCGTACTCCGTGACCTCGGGGATGTCCACCACCCTGCCGATGTTCGCCCCGCAGTGACAGGTGAAGACACCGACTCTGACCTCCTCCTCCGATACGTCCCGCTCCTCCGGGTAGACCCGCTCCGTGTCCAGGAGCCCTCGCCTGGATTTGAGCAATGCCCCGGCCAGGGCATTCGCCCCGCTGGCGGTCACGACGGACTCGGGAATGTCCATGGGCCCCTGGAAGGCGCCGCTGACGAACACCCCGGGACGGCTGGTCTCGATAGGGTTCATGGGGTTGGTCTTGCAGAACCCGTGCTCGTTCAGCTCGATGTCGAACTGCCGGGCCAGGCCGTGGACGTCTGCCGGGGGGCCCAACCCCACCCCCAGGACCACCAGGTCGAACTCCTCCTCCTTCACACCCTCGGAGTCGGTGGCAAAGCGTACGGTGACGTTTCCCGTTTCAGGGACTTCCCGCCCGATCTCCACGTAGCTTCTGACGAAGGTCACCCCCGGTAGACTCTCCGCCCTGCGGTAGAAGCGCTCGAAGTCCTTCCCGTAGGAGCGGATATCGTTGTGGAAGACGAAGGCCTCCGTGTCGGCGTGGTGGTCTTTCGCCAGGATGACCTGCTTCTGGATGTATGAGCAGCAGACGGAGGAGCAGTAGCTGTGGCCCCCTTCGAGGACCTGCCGAGATCCCACGCAGTGGATCCACGCGATCTTGTGGGGATGCGTCTTGTCCGACGGGCGCAGGATCTCGCCCTCGTGGGGCCCGGTGGAGCAGAGGAGGCGCTCGAAATCGAGGCTGGTGACCACGTTCTTGATGGTCCCGTAACCGTAATCCCCCCGGAGCTGCGGATCGAATACCCCGTAACCAGGGGAGAGGATAATGGCCCCCACCTTGATGACCTGCTTCTCGGGCCTCTGACGCAGATCGATGGCCTTGTTCTGGCAAACCCCCTCGCAGATGGAACAGCGGCCGTCCTCCAGGTAGAGGCAGCGCTCGTCGATGTAGGGGACCAGGGGTACAGCCTGGGAGAAGTAGATATGGGTGGCCTTGTTCTCCGACAGCTCCTGGTTGAAGGGGTCCGGGATGTTGAGGGGGCAATACTCCGTGCAGACCGTGCATCCCGTGCACAGGTCCTCGTTGACGTACCGGGGCTTCCGAGTGAGGGTGACCTGGAAGTCTCCGGCCTCCCCTTCGACAGTGTCGACTTCGGTGTAGGTGAGGATCTCGATGTTGGGGTGCCTGTCGCACTCGATGAACTTGGGCGACTCGATGCACATGGAGCAGTCATTGGTGGGGAAGGTCTTGTCCAGCTGGGCCATCTTCCCGCCGATGGTGGGGTTCTTTTCCACCAGGTAGACCTTGTACCCCGAAGAGGCCAGGTCCAAGGCGGCCTGGATGCCGCTGATGCCGCCCCCCACCACCATCACGTCGCCCAGGGTGCTCCGTCCGTTGCTCACGGTGTGCCCCCGTTTCCGGCTGTGGCCCCGGCGTCGGCCTCAGATGCATCGTTCTCCGGCGGGGAATCATCGGGTGCTGTAGGGGGACTCTCGGCGGTCGCCCCTTTCATCGCCTCCAAGATTACCTCTGTGACGTCCATGATCCGGGGGGCGTCTTCCCCCAGGGAAAGGGTGGTCTCCTCGAAGTTGCTGATGCAGTAGGGGCAGGAGGTGGCCAGAACCCGGGCTCCCGCCTCCACGGCCTGGCCCACCCTGAGATCGCTGAAGCGTTCTTCTTTGGAGGTCTCGGCCCAGATCCTCCCACCGCCCCCCCCGCAACAGAGGCTGTCGGCCCGGGCGTCGGCCATCTCCACCAGCTCCAGCCCAGGAAGCAGCTCCAGCAATTCCCGGGGTGGATCGTAGATCCCGTTGTGGCGGCCGAGGTAGCACGGATCGTGGTAGGTGACCCGTGTGGGAGGTCCTCCGTTCGTACCCCCGGGCAGCTCCAGGCGCCTCGCCTCCACCAACTCCGCCAAAAACTCGGAGATGTGCACGACGTCGAAGCTGACCATGAACTCGGGATACTCGTTTTTGAAGGTGTGGTAGCAGTGGGGGGAGGAGACCAGGATACGTTTTACGCCAGCATCGATGAAGGCCTTGATGTTCTCCCTGGCCAGCTCTTTAAAGAGGTCCTCGTGACCTGTCTTCCGGATGCTCTCCCCACAGCAGCTCTCCCGGCTCCCCAGGATCCCGAACTCCACTCCGGCGGCATTCAGGAGCTCGGCGGTGGCCACCGCTACATTCTTCATCCGAGGGTCGTAGCTGTAGTAGCACCCGACGTAGAAGAGAACCTCCATCCCCTCGGCGAAGGGCTTGATGCCGAGGCCATCGCTCCAGGCGGCCCGAGCCCCCCGCTCGGCGCTCAGGGGGTTTCCGTCGGCGGCGAGACTCCCGGCGGCGGTGCTGTAGGCGGCTACGGAGGCGGGGAAGACGTCGTAGGCGGCAGCGATGCGCCGGATGGCAACACTCACATCGATCTGGTCCACCCCCCGGGGGCAAAGAGAGGGACAGCGCCCGCAGGTGGTGCAGCGCCAGATCTCGTCCAACTCGATCTCCGGAAGACCCAGGGCCGCCTGCACCATGATCTTCCGGATGCTGAATTGGGTGACCCGGTTCCAGGGGCAGACCACGTCGCACTTCCCGCACTGGTAGCAGTACGTGAATGCGTCCCCACCGGCCTCCTTGATCTCGGTGACGATCTCGGCGAAGGGAGCGACGGTCTCCACCCTGCTCAGGCCTCCCGGGCGTTCTTGGCCATGCGCTCCATGGCGTCCATGACCCGGTCCCAGCCGTGCTTGTGGGCCAGGGCAAGGATCCCCTCATCTACTTCCTCAGGCTTCGGTTCCTCCGCCACCTCTTCTTCTCGCTCCTCGAAGACCAGGGCGTTGGCCAGGCACCAGGACACGCAAAGCGGCTCTTCCAGGGTTGGGTCCGATTCGCACATGTCGCATTTCAGCGGGAGGTCCGAGTCCGGCTCCTTGAAGATGTCCCTGGAGGGGCAGGATGCCCGGCAGAAGGCGCACTCCGAGTATTCCTTCCCGTCGATGATGTACTTGTCCCGGCCGGCACACTCGGTGGCCGTGTACTCGCCGGCGAAGACGGGAACGTAGATGTCGGATAGCGGTTCCCGGATCACTCTCACCCGGGCTCTCAAGGGGTTGGTGCTGCTGAACCGTGGCTGGGCGTGGTGGGCGGCGCAGATAACCTCGCACGCCCGGCAGCCGTTACACAGGTCCACGTCGATGCGGATGTTCTTGATGGTTCTCTTCTTTTTTTCACCGCTCACGACCCACCCCCTTCCCCAGGGGGTGCCGGTTCGGCCGCCGCCTCTGCATCCGCCGCCGTCGTTCCCGCGGGGACCGCCGTGGGTGGGGCTTCACCCTCTCTCAGGAACCCCATGCGAACGAACTCTTCGTAGACGTAGTCCAGCTTCAAATCGAGCAAGGTCTCCTTGGTGGGGATCCCCTCGCTGTTCCATCCTTTGTACTTGTAGTACTCGTCCAGGAGCTTGGCCTCCAGCTCCGGGAATCTCCGTTTCCAATGGTCCTCAGGCGGCTTCTCATCGGCTTTCGTCAGGCCTCGACGCAGGTTGTTGGCCCGGACGAGGTTCCGGTTCCGCTTGGTGAGGTGGACCAGTGCCTCCTCGTCCAGGTCGAGTCCGGCTCCGGCCCCGATGAGCCCCGGGAGGTTGTGGATGTGGAAGGGAGGTTTGAGGGGGAAGGAAGACAGCCCGGCGCACATCCCGGTGCTGTCGTCGATATAATGCATCCTCTCCTGCCAATCCACGATCTCGTTGGTGGCGGGGGAGGGGGGGTAGTTGGGGATGGATTTCTCTCCACGGAGCTCCCACTCCACGAACCACTCCTTGAACTTCTCGTGCGGCACATGGGGCCAGTCCTCGGTGAAGGCCTCATTCTCCTCCCGGGTGAGAAAGGGCGCCTGGGGGAAGTTTCCCTCGATCTGGGTGATGTTGGCCTTCTCCCCGGTGCAGTACATGAGGAAGTAGATGGGGTTCAGCATTCCCAGCTTCAGGGGGAGCTGCTCTGTCTTCCGGATGTTGTTGTGGGCGTACTCCTCGGCACCTTTTCCGATGGCTTTTGCGGCCCAGTAGGTGCCGTCGGCCAGGATGTCCCCGATGCCTTCCCTCCGCACGATGCTGTCCAGGAGCCAGTAGAAGCGGAGGTGGTTCTCCGGCGGCATTCCCTTCATGTCGTCGTCCGTGAGGATGCCGGCTTCATAGAGCTCCAGGCCGAAGGCCATGGTCTGAGGGCAGGAGAAAGCGTCCACGCCGTGCTCCGTGGCCTTCTGGGCCATTCTCAGGCCGAAGTCCAGGTCCTCATAGGCCGCCATGGTGTAGGTCAGCTTGGAGAAGCACTTCATCATGTAGGAGCAGAAGCGCTTGTCGACGGCGATCGAGGCTCCGCATTTCATGGGGCAATTGTGGCAGCTCAGGAGACGGGTCCGCATGGTCTCCATGGTCTCCGTCCACTCCTCCTGGATCTCTTCGGTCCAGAAGTCCCTCCTCCGCTCCCGGGCGTTGCCCCACATGAAGTTTTCGGTGTGCCACTTCTCGTCGTGGATGGCCATCTCCTGGGGGGAGCCGAGTCCCGCCAAAATGGGCATGACGCCGGGGATGGGGTTCTCGTTCCGTTTCTCGATGTACTTCAGGGCTTCGTTGCAGTGCTCGATGAACTCCAGGGGGCGTGCGATGTTGATGTCCTTCGTCCCCCGCACCGCGATGGCCTTCAGGTTCTTGTCCCCCATGACGGCGCCGACCCCCAGACGACTGGCGCTGGCCCGGCCCTGCTCGATGGAGGCGAAGAAGACCCGGTTCTCACCGGCCATCCCGATCGAAGCGACAGGTACGTGGGGGTCCTTCAGCTCCTCGCGAATGAGCTCGGCGGTCTCGAGTGTGCCCAGCCCTCGGATGTGGGAGGCGTCCCGAATCTCGACCTTGTCGTCATCGATCCAGAGGTAGACCAACTCCGGTGAGCGACCCCGGATGACCACCTTGTCGTAGCCGGCGTGTTTCAGCTCCGGCCCCCAGAACCCGCCCATCATGGAAAAGGCGAAGAGCTTGGTCTGGGGGGAGATGGTGGAGACGATCGTCCGGTTGCATCCGGGGGCCGGTGTACCGGCCAGGAGACCGGTACCGAAGACCAGGAGGTTCTCGGCATCGAACGCATCGACGTGGGGCCCGATCCGGTCCCACATGAGGCGGGCGTTGGTCCCCAGGCCGCCCAGGTGAAGAGCCGTGAGCTCCGGGTCCGTAGGCACCCGCTCGATGTTCCCCCTGGTAAGGTCCACTTCAAGGTTGAATCCAGTCTCTGCGTACCTCATCCGGTTCCCCCCGCGATGAATCCATCCAGAAAGAGGGCAGTCTGCTGGGCGGCGAGATCGTCCAGGCTCACCTGGCTACGGCCCGCCTCGTACCACTGATAGAACCAGTTGATCATGCCAAAAAGGTTGGCGGTGGCAATCCAGGAGTTTAAGCCGGTTCCTCGATTTGGCTTGAGCTCCCTGACAAGCTGGTGGACCGCTTCGAAGTAGGCCCGGCGACGCTCATGGACGGCATCGTACGCTGCCCCTTCCAGGGTCTCCAGCTCCCGGGCGCAGATCTTCAGCTCATGCATGTTCTCGCCGAAATGGCGGACATGGTTGCGGACCGCTGTCTCGAGACGCCGCCTTGGGTCGGTCACATTCCCGAGGCTTTCCTCGAGGCCGCGGAGGAGAGAGTCGAACGTGTGGAATTGGATCCAGTAGAGCAGCTCTTCCTTACCGGACACATAGTGATAAATGCCGGCGAGGCTCACCTCGGCCTCGGCGGCGACCCGCCTCATGGATGCCCCGTCAAATCCGACTTCGGAAAAGACCCTCGCGGACGACTTCAGCAGATGAAGCCGTCTGGCATCAAAGCCAGGGGTCCTTTTTGGTGCAGCGTCGACTCTCAGCATCTTGTACGATCGAACGTTCGTTCGAGTCTCTCCCTGGGGAATTATACGCGGTTAAGGGTAGGAATGGCAAGGATCACCGAGCCCGGTGGAATCCCTCCCACAGGCTTGCTGCTTCTATGGGGAGAAAAAAGTCAAGGGATGCCTCGTAGGGGCGGATGGATAGGATGGGGCCAAGAAGTGCCCGAAGAGGAAGACGAGAGCGCTGGGGGCTTCATGAGT
>JBDHCH010000128.1:0-11436 GCA_039592115.1 Gemmatimonadota bacterium
CCCAGCTCAACCTGTGTGCCTGGGTCAAAGGCCGGAGGTTCCTTTGACAAACCGTCGGGATCTTGAAAGAGGAAAGATGAGATGAATGCCATGAACCGCTGGATGGTTGTTATCGTGGCCCTGCTTTTGGGCTCTGGCACCTCGTTGAGCGCCCAGGAGTCCTACGACGTCATCATCCGGAACGGAAAGGTGTTCGATGGCACCGGGAACCCCTGGTTCCTGGCCGACCTGGCTTTCCAGGACGGGAAGATTGCCGCCATCGGACCGCATCTCTCCGGCACCGCCGACACCGAGATCGACGCGGAGGGCCTCTGGGTGGCTCCTGGGTTCATCGATACGCACACCCACGCCGGTGGAGGGTTGACCACGGCTGAGCTGAGCCACGCCCGGCCCCTGCTGGCTCAAGGGCAGACGATGATCCTGGCGAATCCCGACGGGCGGAGCCCCCTGGACCTTGCGGCCCAGCGGGAGGCGCTTCTGAAAGACGGCCTGGGTGTGAACGTGGGCCAGATGGTTGGCCACGGGTCACTCCGGCAGGCGGTCATCGGGATGGAGGACCGCCTGGCCACGGACGCGGAGTTGGAGGAGATGAAGCGGCTCCTCCGGGCTGGCATGGAAGAGGGGGCCTGGGGTTTTTCGGCGGGGCCCTTCTACACTCCCGGGAGCTACTCGGACACCCGGGAGCACGTGGAGTTGGCCAGGGTGGCCGCAGAGTTCGATGTGCCGTATCAGAGTCACGTGAGGGATGAGGCCGACTACACCGTCGGGGTGATCGAAGCTGTGGAGGAGATCATCACGGTTTCCCGGGAGTCAGGCGTTCCCGGGGTGTTCACCCACGCCAAAGTGCTGGGTCCCAACGTGTGGGGCTTCTCCCAGGCCATTGTACACCGCATTCAGCGGGCTCGGGGGGAGGGGCTGGAGATCTACGCCGATCAATATCCCTGGCCGGCCTCCGCGACGGGCCTGTCGGCGGCTCTCCTTCCCCGCTGGTCGCAGGTAGGAGGAGGGGATTCCCTTCGTGCCCGCCTGAGTGATCCCCCGACTCTGGCCAGGATCCGGGCGGAGATGGTAGAGAATCTTGCTCGCCGGGGAGGGGCCGACCGAATACAGTTTCGGCGTTTCGTTCAGGATCCGTCCATCGAGGGTCGTCTCCTTTCGGATGTCGCCCAGGAGCGGGGCGTGGATCCTCTGGATCTTTCCATCGACCTCCTCAAGATCGGCAGTCCGGCCATCGTTTCCTTCAACATGCACGAAGAGGACATCGAGACCTTCATGGCCCAACCCTGGACCATGACCTCCTCAGACGGCGACCTGACAACCTGGATGGAAGGTGTCCCCCACCCGCGCTCCTACGGGTCCTTCCCCAGGAAGATCAGGGAGTACGTGATGGAGCGAGGCGTCATCACACTTCCCTTCGCCATCCGGAGCATGACCTCCCTACCGGCGCAGGTCTATCGGATCCCGGACCGGGGACTCCTGAGGGAGGGGCTGGCGGCGGACGTGGTGGTCTTCGATCTCGCGAATCTCCGAGAGAAGGGGACGTTCACCGAACCGCATCAGCTGGCGGAGGGGATGGTGCACGTCTTTGTGAACGGCCAGGCTGCGATCTTGGACGGTGAGTTCACCGGGGTGCTGGCGGGGGAGGTGCTGAGGAAGAAGCGTTGAGGGCCGATCGGCCTGGGACCTGGGGCCGGATCGAGCCAAGCGCCTCCAGCCCCTGAGGAGAATGGCGATGGGGGTGATAGGGGACTTCATGGAGAGGCATTTTCGGCACTTCAACGGCCGGGAGGCGCTGGAGGCGGCACAGGCCTACGGAGCGCACATCCAGGCCGGTGGGAAGATGCTGGTGTCGTTGGCCGGTGCGATGTCCACCGGGGAGCTTGGGATCATCCTGGCCCGGATGATCCGAGCGGGGAAGGTCCATGCCATCTCCTGCACCGGGGCGAACCTGGAAGAAGATGCGTTCAACCTGCTTGCCCACGACCACTACGAAGTGATCCCCGATTGGCGGGCGTTATCCGCAGCGGACGAAAAGGCCCTTTACGACCGCGGGATGAACCGGGTCACCGATACCTGTATTCCCGAAGACGTGATGCGGCACCTGGAAGGGCGGATGATCGACCTCTGGGCCGCCGCCGCCAGGGAAGGCGAGCGGAAGTTCCCCTTCGAGTTCATGTACCAGGTTCTTGACGACCCCGAGTTGACGCCTCACTTCCAGATTGATCCATCCGACTCCTGGCTCCTGGCGGCGAAGGCGGCTGGGATTCCTGTTTATGCTCCGGGGTGGGAGGACTCCACCCTGGGGAACATCTTCAGTGCCCGGGTGAAATCCGGAGTCATCGCCCACCATCAGTGTGTAAAGACGGGCACGGAGCAGTTTCAACACCTGATGGACTGGTACCTGGAGAACAACGGGGAGAGGGATGGGCTCCCATCGGTGGGCTTCTTCCAGATCGGCGGCGGCATCGCGGGGGATTTCGCGATCTGTGCGGTTCCCAGTCTGATTCAGGACCTACGGATGGACGTGCCTTTCTGGGGATACTTCTGCCAGATCACTGACGCCGACGTCTCCTATGGCGGGTACTCCGGTGCGGTGCCAAACGAGAAGATCACCTGGGGGAAGCTTGGGGTGGATACGCCCAGATTCCTGGTGAAGTCCGATGCGACGATCGTTGCACCCCTGGTGTTCGCCTACGTGCTGGGGGATTGATCCGACCCTGTGGCTGCTTCCATCCCCTTCACCAGGATGTCGATTCGCCGCTTCAGTTCCTCCATCTGGTGGGCGCTCAGGCGTTGTCCCGTGGCCGATACGGTGTAGAGGACGGCCAACCCGGGGAAACCGACGTAGGCGCCCCAGAAACCCCAGGCCTCCATTCCGGATTGCCACTGCACGAAGCCCAGCATCAGACCCATCAGCGCCAGGAACCCGACCACGGTGTAGAGGAACATGAACAGGGTCCACAATTCCGGGTGAGGCCCGTAACGGCCTCTGAGGAGGGACCCTTCCTGCCACGGCTCCACCTGAACGGACAGGTAGGGAGACCACAGCCGACGCTCCTCCTCCTCCACGAAGAAGTCGGCACACCGGCCCTTCGACCGGGAGCATTCTTCGTACTCCGACCCCTCGAGCCGGGCTCGAAGCGTCTCCATGGCATCATCGGCTTCCGGGCCCAGGGGAATGGCAAAGGTCGGACGGATCCGTGGACGGTCCATTCACACTCCCGTGTTTTCGGGGACCGCACACGATAAAGGGATTTCGGTTAACTTTAAAGGCTTTAGTTGAATTCTACTGACCGCATAACGCGGGTACTCAAGGACGTACGAATGCAGATCCGGAACGTGGCCGTGATCGCCCACGTGGACCACGGGAAGACCACTTTGGTGGACCAGATGCTCCGGCAGGCCGGGATCTTCCGGGCCAACGAGGAAGTGGCGGAGCGGGTCATGGACTCCAACCCCCTGGAGCGAGAGCGGGGAATCACCATCCTCTCCAAGAACACCGCTGTGCATTGGGGGGACGTGAAGATCAACATCGTGGACACTCCGGGACACGCCGACTTCGGAGGCGAAGTCGAACGGATCCTGCGGATGGTGGATGGGGTGCTGATCCTCGTGGACGCGGCCGAAGGACCCATGCCCCAGACCCGCTTCGTGACTCGAAAGGCTCTGGAGCTGGGACTCCTGCCCATCGTCGTCATCAACAAGGTGGACCGCCCTGACGCGAGATCCGCCGAAGTCCACGACGAGGTCCTTGAGCTGTTCATGGAGCTGGAAGCGAACGACGCTCAGCTGGATGCGCCCTTCGTCTATGCGTCGGGGCGATCCGGGTGGGCCACGACGGACCTGGAGGAGGCAGGGTCGTGGGCTTTTCTGGGCTCCGGTCCAGACGTGCCCGAAGCGGTGGCCGGGCAGACCCTGACGCCGCTTTTCCAGGCCATCCTCGGCAACATCAACGCTCCCCCAGGAGATCCGGACGGTCCGTTCCAGATGCTGGTTTCCACTCTGGACTTCTCCCCCTATGTGGGCCGGATCGCCATCGGCCGGATCGAGCGGGGTCGGGTGAGGGTCGGGGACCGTGCGGCCCTATTGCCCCTCGGGGCTCCGGGGGTGCTCGAGGAGGAAGAGGAGGCCGGTGACGGACGAGTCGTGAAACTCTATGAGTTCGCGGGTCTCCAGAGGTTGGAGATGGAGGAGGCCCGAGCCGGGGATATCGTGGCCCTCGCCGGTCTGGAGGGCGTGGAGATCGGGACGACCCTCACGGACCCGGTCATTCGGGAACGCCTCTTGGGTATTGCCGTCGAGGAGCCGACCCTCTCGGTGGACTTCTCCGTCAACAACTCTCCGTTCTCCGGCCGGGCGGGTAGGTATGTCACCAGCCGGCAGCTTCGGGAGCGCCTCGTCAAGGAGTTGGAGAGGAACCTGGCGCTGAAGGTGGAGGAAACGAGTTCTCCAGACACCTTCACGGTATCAGGACGAGGAGAGCTTCACCTGACGATCCTTATGGAGACCATACGCAGGGAGGGGTTCGAGTTCCAGGTATCCCGACCCCGGGTGATCACCCGGACCGGATCCGACGGCCAACGGCAAGAGCCGCACGAGGAAGTGGTCATCGAGGTCCCGGAGGCCATGGTGGGTGTGGTCATGGAGAAGATGGGCGCCCGAGGGGGAACCGTGGGGGAGATGAGACCGACGGACCAGGGGATGACCCGCCTGAAGTTCCGGATTGCTACCCGTGGCTTGTTCGGATACCGCTCGGAGTTTCTCACCGACACCCGGGGGGAGGGGACCCTTCACCACCGGTTCCTGGAGTACGGCCCGTGGGCCGGGGAGCTCATGGGCAGAAAACGGGGTGTCCTGGTGGCCGACCGGGAGGGTGTAGCGGTGGGGTATGCTCTCTTCAACCTCCAGGAGCGGGCCACCATGTTCGTCACCCCGGGCGACCCGGTATACAACGGGATGATCACGGGGGAGCACGTTCGTCCCGGGGACATGGACGTGAACGTCTGCAAGGAAAAGAAGGCTTCGAACATCCGGACGACCGCTTCCGACGAGAACATCAAGCTCGAGCCGCCGCGGAAGCTGACTCTGGAACTCGCAATGGAGTTTATCGAGCCGGACGAACTGATCGAAATCACTCCGGACGGCATCCGCCTCAGGAAGCGGGAACTGGATGCCAACAAGAGGAGGAAAGCGGCCAGGGACGGAGGGTGATCAGCTTTTGTCCTCGGCCTCTGCCGTGGAGGTCGGGGGGTGCGTTCGCCTCGAAGTCCGGGATTCTGTGGGTTCTTTCGCGGTGGGGGTGGGTCCCTCCTCCGCCAGCCGCTGGATCACTTCTTCTCGTACGATCCCAATGGAGGTCGGAGCGTCGATTCCGACCCGCACCCCGCTTCCATCGGTCCCAAGGATCACGATTCGGATGCCGCCATCGATGAGGATGGCCTCACCAGCCTTCCGTGTGAGTATGAGCATCTCAGCCGTGCCGGTCCTTTCCCAGGTCGATTCCACCGATGTGCCCGTTGAGGAGACTGACTGCCTCCGCCGGTATGTACTCTGATCCGAGTCCCAGGTCCCTGTTTCGTCTCGGACTGGTAGCTTACGGAAAACCGCCCCTGGGGGCCAATGCCCCGGCGAGGTTTTCCACGGGAACCGGTGGACTCGTAGAGATTCCGGTGTAGTATCCTGGGTAGCCGTGCGAACCCTGGGTGGCCGTCGTGTATTGGGTGTCGTGAGGGCTGGCAGGGGTCGGCCGACTCGGGCTGCGATGGGAGCCGATGGCGCCAGATCGGTGACTGTCGATGAGACCCGAGGGCACCGTGGATCATGGGTGGAGGATATAAGGATGAGAGACCGATTCGAGAAGGCTTTGACCTTCCAGCAGTTCCTAGACGAAGTGTCGGACAGCCAGCACCCCTGGCGGGAGATCCACTCCCGGGCCCAGATACCGGAGAGCGTTCTCGAGAGGGCACGTCATCTCAAAGGGCGGTGGTACCTTCTGGTCCTTGGGGAGGGGTGGTGCGGGGATGGGGCGAATTCCATCCCATACCTTGCCCGGCTGGTGGAAGCTCTTCCCAACGTGGAGATGAGGCTTCTCTCCAGGGACGAGAACCCGGACCTCATGGAGGAGCACCTCACCGGGGAGGCTCGGGCGATTCCCGTGGTGATGATCTTGGACGAGGGCTTCCATGAGGTGGGGTGGTGGGGTCCGAGACCCGCCCCACTCCAGGAGATATTCCTTCGAGAAATCAAGCCGCTTCCCAATCCCGAGCGCTACCCCAAACTCCGAGCTTGGTATGCGAAGGACCGGGGCCAGACCACTCTGGAGGAGATCCTCTCTCTGATCCCGGTGCTGGTCTGACAGCCGGGAATCCGTCTCTTCATGTTCGCCTCCTCCTCCACGACCTGAAAGAGTCGTCCTGAAGCGGTCCGACTTCAGCTCCGGGAAGCGGGGTGGGAGGCTCAGAACCCGCGGCCGAGGGCCTCCTCTCCCGCCCTCTTCCCAGATCCCAGGTCCGGTCTCCACCCGTTCAACGCTTAGCCCGGCCAAATCCCGAATTGTCCAGAATTCCGTAAACCCTGTCAGGACAACGCGTTGCGGGGGCATCTGATTTTCGTCTGATTTCGCCTCCCGGTCCTGAGCCGGATCTGAGCCCCGCCTGAGAGTTCCTTCCTATAGTTGAGCCAAGATCGAGGGAGGCGGATCACCCAAGGAGGATGAATCAATGGTCCCCATCACGAAGCGGACGAAACGAGGCCTGGCGGAGGCGGTTCTCCTGCCGACGACCCTCGGGGGACTTGTGGCTTTGGTTTTGACTCTGGGGCAGTGGTTGGGCTCCGCGGCCTGAATGATCGGGAAGGGAAGTGCCACGACGGCGACGGTGCCGTCATTCGAGAGGAGAAAGACAATGAAACGCGAAGAGCAGGTGAAGCTGAAGAAGAAGGCGGTGTGGATGGCCGAGGCTTTCGGAATCGTCTTGGCCTACTTCGGTGCCTTCGGGCTGCTGATGTATCCGGTGCTGGATGCCGCCGGTTACCTGGCGTGAACCGTCCCCCAGGGGCGGCCCGGTTCCCCCCCCGCCGGGCCGCCCCCGGGGACCCGAGTCGAAAGGAGGGAATCATGTTCAGGCTCCTGAGTTGCCTGAAGAGAGCGTGCTGCTGCTTGGCCTTGCCGGTGATCCTGCTATGATCGAGCCTGCCCGCTCCGGCATCCGGCTCCTTGGGGCGTGGAATTCCTGACCACCGCCAAAAAGGGTTCTACGCCCCCGGGAGCACAGAGGTTTCCCATGGTACTCCTGGTTCCCCCCTTTTGATTGCTCCCCCCTTTACCTTCCACCGTCCGCACCCCAGACTTCCGTCCTACTTCTGATCCCTGCGGGCCTTTTCTTCCGCGAGAGTCGAACCCCTGGAGTCGTTGCGATGCCCACCCTCTTCAAAGACGGTATTCCCGAGAACGATCACCCACTCAACGTCGTGACCGATGCTTCTGAACTGGACGTCGAGGGGCATGAGGTGGAGAGAATTCCCCTCTTCGAAGTCTACATGCGGATGGCCGACGAGTTGGCCAAGCGAAGCACGTGTGCTCGGCTCCAGGTGGGGACGGTGATCACAGACAAAGCCCTGGAACACGTGGTTGCCCTGGGCTACAACGGGAATGCCAGGGGTTTTCCGAACGAGTGCGATACCGACACCCCTGGGGCGTGCGGATGTATCCACTCGGAACAGAACGCGGTGGTCAAGGCCGACGGCCATCTCAGGGAGAAGGTGGCGTTCGTGACGGCGAGCCCCTGTGTGATGTGCGCGAAACTCCTCATTCAGGCCAACGTGACTCACGTTTTCTACCGGCAGCCGTACCGGAAGCCGGATGGCCTCGACACGCTTGAGAGAGGAGGGGTGAAGACCATCCACTACGTGAGGTGGAAGGACTCCTGGCGTTGAGTCGAGTCCGGACCCGGCGCCAAGCTCCGGTCCCGAGCCTGAGCGGTTCTACCTCCCGATTACCTGGTACTTCTTAAGCACCTCCACCGTCTCTTCGATGGGAAGCGCCTCTGCAGTCCTTCCCCTGAACCCGGTTACCGGCGTCGCTTTGAGGAGGGAGTTATAAATGGCTTCCTCCGTTGCTTCGATTGCGGCCTGGAAGAGCCCCGGCATTGCGCCGTTGGGGAGGTCCAGGATCTCTCTGGGCTCTCGGGCGGGGCCCCGCCGAACCGCCTCCGCCGAGGAAAAGGCCAGGACATAATCTCCCGAGCCATTACTCATCGAAGACCCGGTGCGAGCCAGGCCTGCGAGAGCCCGCCGGGCAAGGCGCTCCAGGTTCCGGGAGTCCAGAGGGGCGTCGGTGGCCACAACCATCATGATGGAGCCCCCTTCGACGTCGGGAATTCCGGTGCCGTCATCTGCGTCCAGTGGGGCGACCCGGAGGTCCGGGTCGGATGCTGACGATTCGTCCGGGCTCCCACCTTCCACTACCCGTTGAAAGGAGTACCGCCCCAGCTCCTTCCCCACCGGGGCTCCACCCATGGTCAAGACTCCCCCGTAGTTGGATTGGACCAGAACCCCCACCGTGTACCCTCCGAGGGCTTCGGGAAGGATGCGGCTGCTGGTTCCGATTCCACCCTTCCAACCGAACGCCCGGGTCCCGGTTCCGGCCCCCACCGAGCCTTCCTCCACGGGCCCCGGCGCGGCGGACTCCAGGGCCACTCGAACATGCTCCGGGAGGATGGGGCGACTCCGAATGTCGTTGAGGCCGCCGTCGTTGGTTTCCCCCACCACCGGGTTGATGGAACCCACGCCTTCCATCCCCTCCTGCTCCAGGAGCCATTCCACCATGGCGTCGGCGGCTTTCCACACGCAGAGCGTGCATGTGAGGAGAATCGGGGTTTCCATTTCCCCCAACTCACGGATCTGGGTTCCGCCCAGGAGCTTCCCGAAGGCGTTTCCGACAGCCAGAGCCGCTGGGACCTTTTCCCTGAACACGTTGCCGGGGTGTTGAAGGATGGCGGTGACGCCCGTGCGAATGTCTTCCCCCTCCCAGACCGTGACTTGCCCAACCCGGACTCCGTCCACATCGGTGATGGCGTTATGGAGGCCCGTGTCGAACACGCCGATCTCTATGCCGAGGTCTCTGGCTCGCGGACGCTTCGTTTCTTGGCTCATGGTCATAGCGGGGGTAATGGCGAGGAGGAGTGCGGCGACTCCGGCCGAGCGAGTGATGTGGTTCATGGGTCCTGACGATCCGGGTTGGGGGTGGGGAATATGCCGGCCATCTGTCAGCTCGCCTCACACGGTCAGGGTATCCGCCAGGAGGAGGATCAGGAACAACGGATGATACACGAGGGAGGCAAGGAAGACCCTCCGGGCGGCGGAGGTGGTGAGACGGTCATTCTTCAGAGTGGCCACTGCCGGAGTCAGTACGAATACCCCCAGGAGGAGGATCCCCACCAGGTATACCCACCCGGTGGTCCCCAACCAGGTCGGGACTACCCCTACCAGAAGAAGGGTCGCAGAGAATGCCGTGATGTGCCAGGCGATCCGTCGACCGTTCGGATCCGACTTCGGGATCAGGTAAAAGCCTGCCCGGGCGTAGTCCTTCCGGAGCATCCAACCCAGGGAGAGGACGTGGGGGAGCTGCCAGAGGTAAGCGATGGCGAAGATGGAGCCAGCCTCCAGGTTCAGGGTCCCCGTCGCGGCGCTCCACCCGATGAGTGTGGGCATGGCTCCGGGGAAGGCGCCTGCCAGAGTAGAGACGTAGGAGACCTTCTTGAGGGGGGTGTACACCAGGTTGTAGGTCAGGGCCGAACCGGCTGTAAGGGCGGCGGGGAGCCATCCCACCGTGAAGTAGAGAAGCGTTACGCCCCCCACCGCGAGGAGGTTGCCGAACAGGAGGGCCTCTATTGGCCCCATCCTCCCCGACGGGATCGGCCGGGTCCGGGTGCGTTCCATGAGGGCATCCAGCTCCCACTCCACGAACTGGTTCAAAGCCAGCGCCCCACCGGTGGCCAAGAGGGTCCCAAGGAGAGTGAACAGAACCGGGAGAAAGTCGGCCCCGCCGCCGGCGCCCACCAGGTAGGTCACTCCCGCCGTCACCATGACGTAACCGGCAATCCCTGGCTTGGTGAGCTCATAGTAGACCGCCATCCTGGAGGCTCGCTCCAGGAACGGGCTCTGGGTGTTCTGCAAGGCAGTGTCCGTCATCGATGCCGGACCATCGTCTCTCCGGGAGACGCTTAGTGAGCCGGTGTTCCGGGGGTCGGCGCCGGCCTCCGGGTTGGCGTGGGCGAGCCGGGATTCCCGCCTCCCTCTTATGCCAGGGGAAGTTGCCCGGGCCGGCGAAAGCTGGCAAGAAGGATCTCGAACCCTGAACCTGGGCCTCGGAGGAAGGACGGAAGGATCCGCCCGCCCCCGAAACTCCGAAGGCACCTTTCAGGTATATTATAGTGAGCCCCAGGGGAGGGGCCTGCGTACGAGGAGACGGCTCCAGGTGGCATGACCCATGACCCAGGACAAGCACGGAACTGCGCATGAGCGGAAAGCGGCCGAGGGCCGCGTTTTTCGCAATGCCCTGGGCGTGTCGCTGCTGATTCACATCCTGATCTTCGCGTTCTGGAAGACTGTGCCCATTCCGCCCTCACCGTTCGCCGCAGCAGGCCCTCGGGCCGGGGACTACCGGGCTGCCGCCGGCGGGGGCATGCAGGCCATGAACCTTTCGATTCCTCCTTCCAGGCCCATCGTGCCCCCCAGGGTGCCCATCATCTCCCTGGAGATGGAGGATCCGGTGCAATTCGATCAGGAACCCCAGGTCGATCTGGAGGCCCTTCTGGGGGATGGCCCGGGACAGGACGTGGGACCCGGAATCGAGGGAGGAGAGGGAAGAGGAGATGGTGGCACGGCTGCGGAAGGGTTCTTTCGCCTCGTTCCCCCCTCCCCCAGAGGGATGATCATTCCGCCCACGAACCGGCGTCTCAGGGGCAGCTCGGTGGAGGTCTGGGTGTTCGTGAACGAGGTGGGTCGGGTCGTGGCCGACTCTACTCGACTGAATCCTCCGACATCGGATAGAGGGTTCAATCGCCGCCTGGTGGAGGAAGCGGCCGAGTGGGTGTTCAACCCCGCCATGAAAGAGGGGAAGCCGGTAGCGGCCTGGTTCCCCTATACCATCAGCATGTAATCGCTAGGTATCTACGGCTAGAACTCACTCACTCCACAGTCGTTTGGTCGGTGACGCTCGAGGTCACTCCCCCCAAAATCGTGTGCAGACCGTCCCGAAAGCTGAACGGGGGAAACATCTCCGCCTATTCTCCCTCCTCGATCGCCAAAAGGACTTCCCTGGTCAGATCCCACCGGTTGAACCCCTGGCGGCCGTAGTCCAGGCCCCGGCGCACGATGACCAGGTCGTGAGAGGGGACCACGATGACATACTGGCCACGGTTACCGGCCGTCGAGTAG
>JBDHCH010000129.1:0-11072 GCA_039592115.1 Gemmatimonadota bacterium
GGAAGGGACCCACGACCATCCACCGGGTGGCCCATCGTCGAACCGGGATGGGGTGGACGGCAAAAGGTGAAGGGCTTTCAGGAGGGAGGGAAAAGACCAGGGCCGTGTCCTCCACCACCAGGCCCCGGCCCGCCCTCTCTCCCTCCCGGGGGAGCCCATCGGGTCCGGTGGGATACACCCACACGTCGTATCGGTCAGGACGGGGGACGGGAACGCTGATCACCCTGGCACCATACACTCCCTCCATAACCCCCAAGGAGTCGGAGAGCACTGCACCTGGCGGGACCTTCACCGCCAGGACCCGCCGATCATCCGCCGGCGGAAGCGTCGGCAACGGAACATGCGGCTCCGTCTGGTACCAGAAGGCCACGGTGGCGTAGTCGGCCACGACCTCGTTCCCGTGACCGTGCTCCAGTTCCACTCGGATCGAATCCTGGAACCTCACGGGGTCGGGGAGGTGCCACCGATACGCCGCCACTCTTCCCCGCTCCGGGTCCATCATCACCACGCCGTGGTAGGGTGCGGCAAAGGGGCCGTCCTGGAAGTACCAACCCCCGTTGAAGTAATCTTCGGTTCCGGTTCCCTGGCCACGGAACTCCCCATCCACCGTGAAGGTCTCGTCCCCTTCCAGGAACCAGTAGTTGTCCTCGTAGCTCTCGGCATTGAGGCTCACCCCGATCAGGTGCCCGGCTCCTTCAGCCTCCAGGACCATGTGGGGTTGTGGGGAGGTGGTCCGGGGATCCCTGTTCCATGCGGCGTGGAAGGTGGCCAGGGGCTCCGGTAGATCCACCTCCAACTCCACGTTGGCGTTGAAGTAGAACGCATCCACCACCTGGCCGGTGCCGTTGACGGCCACCATGCGGGCACGGCTCCGGAAGGGCATGGGCAAATAGGCGTAGAACCCACCGCTGGACACGCCCATGGGGAGGGCTGTGTAGTGGGACTTCTCGAAACCGTTCCCGAAGAAGTCCCCCAGGGGAACAGCCACCGAGGGGCTCTCCTCCCCGTCCCAGTACATCTCCAGGGATATCCGCCGGAGGTAGTGGGGATCCGAGCTGGCAACGGTGATCCAAAGTTGGCGAATGACCCCAGGGCCGGGCAGGTCCATAAGGATCGCGGTGTCCCCGGGGGCCATCTCGTGGCGGTCCCGGTTCCCACCGGTGGTGTCGTAGGAAGAGATGTGGACGAACCGGCCGGCCCCGGGGGTGAGGAGGTGGTCCCAGGAGCCGGTCCATTCCCCCTTTTCGGGCCCCTCTTCGCAGGCCGGTAAGAATAACGTCAGGGACAGGAGGGCGAGGGCGAGCCCTTTGCCCGCCAGCGCCACTCTCCCCTGCCGGTCCGTCCCCATTACCCCTCCCTCGGGATCCTTATCGGCTCAAACCCAGGACGTCCAAGCCCTGTTCATAAACGATATCCACCGGGATGCCCGCCGCGGCCAAACGATCCAGGTCGGTTTGCAGTTGAGGGCGAATGCTCCCGTATTCCTCCATGAATGCCACGACGCCCTCATAGTCACCGTCCCCCTGGAATCGGAGGATTCGCTCAGAAAGGGAGTTCATGGCCTCCACGGTCCGGTCGATATCCACTCGATACGTCCCGGTGGCATCGTCTCGGCTGAACGCGCCCATCTCCTGGAAGTAGTTGAACCGTGCCAGATTGGCCCGGCCGTGGGCACTGGAGGCTCCGAACCGGATGGACCGAAAGATGGATGCCGTCGAGGTCACCAGGTTGGTCTCGAGGTCATGCCCCTCCCCCATCTCTCCCATTTCCTGAAGTGCGGAGATCATGTAGAGACCCAGGACGTCTGCCTTCCCCTCCTCCAAAGTGGAAGCCTGGTCAAGCATGGCCTCCCGAACCGATCGACTCCCGTCCAGGACAGTCTTGATTCCGAGGCCGTGGGCCACCTCGTGGAACATCGTGTTCTCGAAGAAGGCATCGAAGACAACCAGGTCCCTCTGATCCTCAGCCATCAACAATCCGGCGATGGGAGTCAGGATCTCATCGAACTTGGCCCTCATGGCGTTCTTCAACTGAAGCCGCCGAGCCCCCCGCTGGAGCTGGACCTCCGGATCGTTCGGAAGGTTGATGGCGATGGTCTTCGATCCCGCGTTGGCATCCCCGCCCACGTAAACGACGTCGTACGCGTTCAGATCCGCGTCCGATCCCGGCGTCTCCGCCTTGTACTCGTCGGGAACGGGGAGCCCCCGCTGAAGAGTGGGAAGGAAATCGGCGTACCGGGCGAGACGATCACTCCACTCCCTGTCCTTGACCAGGACGAAGGCCTCGTGGCTGGCCTTGTAGCCGAAGAGTTGATCTTCGTAGGTCTCGATGGGCCCGATGACGACGTCGATGCCGTTGTCCTTCATCTCCATCCAGGCGAAGTCACTGGCCTGGTACTCATCGGTGAGCAGGGCCTCCGCCCTGAGGGTCAGATACCGCTTCAGCCCCGGGTCCTCCGCCAGCTCCGCCGCCGCTTCCAGCCTCATGGCGGCCCTGTTGTGCGGTTCGGCAAATGCCTCCGAGTAGGGGACAGACACCAGGTTCCCCTCTTCGTCTCTACGGACCACCGTGTAGAGACTCTTGAGGGCGTCGCCCCCATCCGGGGCCGCCTCCACTGCAGCCTCGAACTCCTCCGTCGTCATATCCGCCGGGTAGAACCTTGCACCCGCCGGCTTCGGCCCGGCACCGGGCAGCCAGGGCGCGTTCCCATCAATCCGATCCCAAGGGCCGAAATTGATCGTCCCATAGGCCCGGGCCGCCGCGCCGTCCAGGGAAGGCAGGAACTCCTCGGGATCCCCATACGATTCCAGCCAGAACACGTCGGTCATGGCGTCCGCCGCTTCCACCAGGAGCGGGATCATCGCCTTCTCCGCCTCCGATAACTGGCTGAGGTCTGTGGTAAGTCGGACCATTTGGTATTGCGCCAGCTTTGCCTCGAATTCCGACATTGATGCCTCACCCTCCCCCTCCGACCCGCAGCCCGTCAGCGATGCGACCAGGAAAGCCACGGGAATCAGTCGCTTCAACATGTTCTGCACTCCCTTCGAACGACCCTGTGGTAGGCCAGTTTCTCTTTCTTCGGGGACGATTCAGATCGATACAGGGACGGTAGCCGGACCGGACCGGCCAGCAGAGGGTCCCTGCCCGCCTCACCAAACCTCCGGAGGTTGGCCGACCTCCGCAATCCCAACCGACCGTTCCAGGCTTCCCGGCTCCGTGCGGGGGCTGGGCGGTGTGGCAACAAATCGGCTTCGGTTCTCCTCCCCCGATGCTGGATCAAGGGGCCCAGATCATCTTCACAGCCAGGAGTCCGAAGCCCAGCAGCATCCCCAACCATGCCTCCCACTCCCGGTTCTGGAGAAATCGGCGAAGCTGGAATCCGCCTTCGGTTGATGCACCGATCAAGGATCTGCCGATACCGTTCGTTCCCGGATCGCCGGCGCGGGTCTTCGGCTCTGTCGATGCGCGCCACTGATGAGGGATCACAGGTCGGATCCTCGGGACCAATGCTGGGACTGCTGACTGGTACTCCGCGAAGGCCAGGCCGAAACGGGCGAGGAGTGCCTCCTCCTCCGCTCTGATGGTTCGTGCGTAAAGCCAGCAGAAGATCCCGACAAAGAGTGGGGGTAGAAACCAACGCCCCCCTCCAACCATCAACCCGATCCCGAGGAAGAAGCTGCCGACGTACAGGGGGTGCCTCAGATGGGAGAAGGGTCCGGAGACCGCCAGGACGCGATCCTTGTCGATGTGACCCGCCGCCGATCCCCGAAGGAGGAGCCCTGGAACGGAGAGGAGCACACCAGCGATGAGATAGGCGGGAGTGGGTCGAGCAAGAACCAGGAAGGGGATGGCAAGCAACCAGGTGAGCCTCAGGCGCTGAGCTCGGAGGCCGGGGTTCACACCTTCACCCAGGGTAGGGGCGCACTCCGAGACCATCCCCCCGGTTGAGAGCCGGGCATCGCCGGTCCCGGGAGAGATTCAACCCGCACCCGCCTCTCCGAGCGAGCCATCGAGGGAAGGGCCCGTCGGGCCTCCTTCAGCCTGCGAGGGGGCTCGGATCGGCGTCCCTTCCGTGATCTCGGTAAGGTGGAGAGAGAGGGCCCCGATGAGCGGGACCTTGGACCTCATGTAGACCAGCAGCCGACGTTCATCCGTCGTGAAGTGGAGCTCTGCTTC
Organism: Gemmatimonadota bacterium; assembly: GCA_039592115.1. Lineage (GTDB taxonomy): Bacteria > Gemmatimonadota > Gemmatimonadetes > Longimicrobiales > Gaopeijiaceae > JBDHCH01. The sequence goes on from JBDHCH010000129.1 coordinate 4,177, forward strand.
CCCGCCTTGGCCGAAGAGACCCGTCGTCTTGATGATGGGCCGCACAACGATGGTCTCGAACGTACCGGCCGGAACTTGAACCGTGTCCTTCCGAAGCACACGGAGGATGACCGGATTCCCACCCTCCTTGAAATACCGATTGAACGTGTACTCATCCCCTACTTCCAGGGGAAGGGTCCGCACGAAGTAAAGGAAAGAGACGTCGTCCAGGGGAAGATCCGTGGACATGTCCCTTCCGGAAATCTTGTCCCGTCGTTCGAACCTCCGCTCCTCGGGAAAGACCTCGAAGTGCCGATACCGTTCGCGGTTGAGCTGGTGCACGTCCTGAATGAACCGGCGGGTGACCAGGTTGCCGACGTCGAACCAGGATTGGTAATGGTCACTCACCTTGGCAAAGAGCAGGCCGCCCCGGATCACCATGGACACGTGGTAGGTAGTGTGGCCCCGAACCGAATCCAACCCGACCACCCGCATGGATCCCTCCCCCCGCCGCCCGAGGGCTCCCAAGCGAACATCGTACCGAAGAAGTTCTCCTGGGCCGAAGGGGACCGGGGCCGGGGCGGTCGCCCGCGGTTCCACCCTGGTAGGCAGTCGATTCACCTGCCCAGCCAGGTCGGATCCCGTCCCTCCAAGAACCAGGAGGAGGGAAAGGGCCAGGGGGGGGAACCGGCTCCTCACGCCAGGCCTTCTTCCGGGGTCCAGTCCACTTTTCCACGGATCCGCCCCAGATCACGAAGCGTCTGGATCGCCCTGAAGCGGGTTTTCCGGTTCCGGATATCGTACCGGAGCCCGAGGGGGACCTCCTCAACACGACGAGCGTGGTGCACAGCCAGCTCCAGAAGCTCGACGTTGGCGGCCCATCCGGGGTGCTTGACCAGGGGTGCGCCGCCAAGATCCCGCAAAGCCTTCTTCAGGACAATGACCCGGTAAATCCTGTACCCGCAGAAGGGATCCGTTACCGGACAGGTCTTGAGAGAGGATCCAAGCACCTTGGGTGCTGCCCAGCGGGCCATGCGAACCGAGAATGGGAGCCCGTCCCCCTTCCCGCCGAAGCTCCCGGCCACGACGTCTGCGCCGCCCTCGAGGGTCTTGACCAGGGGCACCAGGTCCTCCGGGCCCTCGGTGAAATCCCCCTGGAGGGTTACCACGGCATCTCGTTTCGGGTACGGGGCCCGCTCTACGGCGGTCCGGAGAAGCTTCTCCAGAGCCCCGGAATACCCCAGCCTCTCCTCCGAACGGAACACTCGGAGGGGGAGGCTTCTCCGATACCGCTTCAGGACCTCCGGGGTCCCATCGGTCGAGGCGTCGTCCAGAACCAAGAGCTCGTAGTCCCTCCCGAACTCCCCGAGGACATTCCGGACTTTCCAGAGGAGGACCCCGATGGTGCTCTCCTCGTTATGAACCGGAATGGCTAAATAGATCACTTTTCGCTCTCTTTTCACGTGTTATTCCCCACCCCTCCCACCCTACCATACCCCAGAAGAGGGGTTGGTTCTCCTCTGATCGCCCAAACATCAGAAGGCTTATAGGCGGAACAAGGCCCTCCATCTACTCGACCGGCGGCTGGGTTTTCCACCGCCGATGTTGCCAGAAGTACTGCTCTGGGGATTCGACGATGGCCTGTTCCAGATGCTTGGTATGAGCCTCCGTCAGCCGAAGTACGTCCTCTTCCATATCCCCGGAAGGAGAAAAGATCACCGGTTCCAGAGTGAGGCGATACCGTGGTGGCATCCCCGGAAGCCGCCGGTTGATGGCCAGAAACATGGGGGAATCGGTTCGGAGAGCGAAGATGGCAGCTCCCCGGGCCGTGGAAGCCTTTTTTCCGAGGAAATCCACAAACACCCCCCCCCGCCTGAGGTTCTGATCTCCTACGATGGCGATCCCCCTCCCGGCTCGGAGGGCACGGAGGACTCTCTTGGGGGCTTCGGACCGCTTGATCACGGTGATTCCCAGGCGGTCCCGGGTCCTGTCGATCTCGATGTCGAAAAGGGGGTTCCGTTGCCTCTGGGCTACCGCGTCCAGGGGCACACCTCGGGATGTCAGGGCCGCACCGGCAATCTCCCAGTTCCCGAAATGGCCGGTCACCAGGATCGCCCCCTTCCCCTCCGCCATGGCTGACTGAAGAGGTTCCAGCCCCACCACCTCCGTGCGTTGCAGGATGTCCTCCCTGGTCATTCCCCCGAGAAGGAAGGTGGCCAGCGACTCCCGCCCGATATGCCGGAAGGACCGGCGGGCCAAACGCCGACGCCACGCCTCGGTCTCCTGAGGGAAGGCCTGCCGGAGGTGCGTGTGAACCGTCCTTCTTCGAACGCCAAGGACGACCCCCACCACCCACCCCAACCCTTCCCCGAGCCGAAGGGCCAACCCCTCGGGAAGAAGCCGGAGTGCCCCGAGGACCGAACGGTACCCCAGGTACTCGAGGCGGTGGCGGAGGGTGGGAGGCCTCATGGAAGGGGTGGAGGGCCCTCGGCAAACTGAAGCTCGTAAAGTCGGCGGTACAACCCGCCCTTCTCCAGGAGGTCCTGATGGGTGCCTTCTTCCTCGATCCGGCCCTCCTCGAGCACCAGGATCTGATCCGCTCTCTGGACCGTGGACAACCGGTGGGCGATGACGAACACCGTCCGGCCCTCCAACAGCCTTTCGATGGCCTGCTGGACGATGCGCTCCGCCTCGGTATCCAGAGCGCTGGTGGCTTCGTCGAAGACCAGGATCGGGGGGTCCCTTAGGATAGCCCGGGCGATCGCCAGCCTCTGGCGCTGCCCGCCGGAAAGCTCGGTCCCCCGCTCCCCCACTACCGTATCGTAGCCCTGGGGGAGTTGGGTGACGAAGTCGTGAGCATAAGCCGCCTTCGCAGCCCGTTCGATCTCCTCCTGGCTGGCATGTCGGCTTCCGTAGGCAATGTTGGCGCGAACCGTGTCGTGAAAGAGGACGGTCTCCTGGGAGACGATCCCCAGCGCGCCCCGGAGGCCCCGGAGAGGGAAGTCCCGGATATCCGTGCCGTCCATGGCGATGCTCCCCTCACTCACTTCGTAGAAACGAGCCAGGAGATCGAGAAGGGTGGTCTTTCCGGCCCCGGACGGGCCCACCAGGGCCACCACCGAACCTCTGGGCACCCGGAATGAGATGTCCGAGAGAACCAGCTCGCCGGGCCTGTAGGCGAAGGAAACGTCCCGGAAGGCGATTTCCTCCTGTAATCCCGGGAAGGGCTTGGCTCCTTCCGGATCCCGTATGTCCACAGGGGCATCCAGAAACTCGAAGATTCGCTCGGCTCCCACCAGGCCCGGCTGGATGAGTGCGGGGAACTTGGCCAGGTATTTCACAGGCGAATAGAGCTTCATGGAGAGGATGAGGAACCCGATGAACTCCGGCCCTGAGATCTCCTGGGACACCAGGACCAAACGAGCCCCGACCCAGAGGATGATGACCGTACCAACCGCGGATAACATCTCCGTGATGGGCGAGGCCATGGCACGGAGTTTTTCGGATCGCAGGAACCGCGTGAAATATCGAAGGGTGAGTCCATGGAACCGCTCCCGCTCGTAGGCCTCGGTAGACGACGACTTCACCAGGCGGATCCCTGCCAGCGTCTCCTGGATGTGGATGTTGATGTCTGCCGCGGAGTCAAGCACTCGGCGGTCCCGACGCTTCAGCTTCCGGATGAGGGGTCCCCAGATCCCCATGGTCAGGGGCACCACCAGGAACGCCACCAGGGTCAGCTTCCAGGAGATGACCACGGCGGCCACCACCACCGCCAGGAACTCGAAGACCGAGGAGACCACTTTCCCCAACTCCTTCGCCACCAGCACCCGGAGTTGCTCCACGTCGTAGGTCAACCGGGAGAGGATCTGGCCCATCTTCGTCCGTCCGAAGAAAGCCATGTCCAACTCCAGGAGGTGATCGTACACCCGATCCCTCAGGTCTCTGGTGACGCCCTGTTGCACCCGGGCCATGAGGTAGGTCTTCAGGAAGTCGAAGACGTTCTTGATGGCGAAGACCACCAGGAGGAAGATGATGATCCCCCGGATCGCTTCCTCCGGCGGAGCCTGAAAGTCCACGGCCCGCCCGACGGTCTCGTTGAGGACCCGGTCCAGGATCGCATCCCCGGTATCGATTCCCTCCGGCCTCGGCCCAGTGGGGTCTGCCAGGAGGACGTTCAGGAAGGGAACCACCAGGAGGAAGGAAAAGGCATCCAACCCCGCGAACACGAAGGTCGCTACCACCGCCGATGCAAAGACGAAGGCGTGGGGCCTCAGATATGCCAGGATGCGGAGGTAGTTCTTCACTGTTTCGGCCGACTCTCGGGCGGCGCCGCTACCGCTGGCGGGGGGTCAGGTGGGCCACAGGCACGATCATCTCCTCTGGAGAGATCCCCCCGTGCAGGAAGGAGTTCTTATACCGGGCCTGGTATTCCCGGAGTTTCGTGGGATACACGAAGAAGTAGTCCTCCATGGCCAGGAGATACGTGGTCCCCAACCGTCCCGGTGGAAAACCCAGATCCTTCTGGTCGTTCGTTGCCAGGACGGTGCCTGGTTCCTCGGCCCGTAGGTCGCCTCCGAATTTGTAGCGGAGGTTCGCCGTTGCGTCCTTCCGAGCGAATACGGTGCTGGGCCGTTGACATAGGATCGAGCCGTGGTCGGTGGTGAAGACCACATGGTGCCCATGGGCGGCAGCTTCCTTGAGAACGCTGAACAGAGTGGACCTTTCGAACCAGGATCGCGTGAGGTCGCGGAGGGCGGCTTCGTTCTTCGCGACCTCCAGAAGGATTGGAGACTCGCTCCTCCCGTGGGTCATGAGATCGACGAAGTTGAACACCAGGGCAACGACCATCCCTCTGGTCTTCAACGCCGACCGAATCCGCCCACGAACCTGATCTTCGTCTTTGTCCGAGAAAACCTTCTCGTAATGAACCGGCACGTCCCTCCCGGTGAGCCGCGTCAGTTGATCCTTGAGGAGTTCGTCCTCGAACGCGTTCAAGCTCCCTTCGTCATCTGAGAAATCCCACCAACCCGGATGGCCCTTGGCGATCCTCTCCGGAAAATACCCACTGAAGATGGCGTTCCGGGCATACGGGGTGGCGGTGGGGAGGATGGAGAAGTAGAGCTGTTCTTCAATCTCGAAGTGGGGGGCCAGGAGGGGCGCGATAACCCGCCACTGGTCCAGGCGCATGCAATCCAGGACCACGAAGAATACCGGGTGGGGTCCAAGAAGGGGGACGACGCACTCCTTCATGAGGTCCACGGAAAGGAGTGGGCTGTCCTCCTTCCCACGGACCCATCTCGGATAATGCTGCCGGATGCAGGACCCGAAATCTCTCCGGAGCTCGGCCAGGAGGGAGGCCACCGAGCCCATGAGTCCCGGTTCTCCCGCTGCTTCCAGCCTCACATGCCAATCCACCAGCTCCCCGTATAGGGCGCCGTACTCCTCAGCGGTCCGGGCCTCGTGCCTGAGAACGGTCAACTCTCCGAACCGGGCGGCGAAGTCCTGGGCGGCGCGTTGCTGTCGGATGGCAGACCCCTCCAGGATCCGGGTGACTACCGAGAGGACCTGCCGGGGGCTGGTCGGCTTCACCAGGTAGGCATCCACCTGGCGACCGATGGCCTCCGTCATGGTACCGTCCTCCTCGGATTTGGTGACCATGACCACCGGGGCGTGGGCATCAAGCTTCCGGAGGGCTTCGAGAACCTCCAGGCCCGAGGTCCCCGGCATCTGCTCATCCAGGAGGACCAGGTCATAGGGGGTTTCCCGCAGGAGCGTCAGTGCATCGTCGCCGTTGGTGATGGCGTCGACGTGATACCCTCGCTGCTGGAGGAAGAGGAGATGAGGCCTCAGGAGGTCGATCTCGTCGTCGACCCAGAGGATCCTTTTCGGGTTCAAAGCCATGGATTTGAAGCTAATCCGGGGGGGCAGTGGATGCCACGGGGGACGCCTCTCCCTACACCACCTCCCGGTCCAGCGCTTCCTTCCTCCTCTCCCAATCGGGCATGCACTCTCCCAGATGCTCCCAGAACTCCCGGCTGTGGTTTGGGACCTTGAGGTGGCAGAGCTCGTGCATCAGGATGTAGTCCACCAGGGGGAGGGGAAGCCTGATGGCCAGGGTGTTCATGAGAATCCGGCCTTTCGGGGAACAGCTCCCCCATCGGCTTTTCATGCGTCGGAGGTCCAGGGATGGGCGTTCCCTCAGCTCCAGAGCCGGAGTGGCTCTGATCAGCGTATCCATCCTGTTCCCGAAGAGGGCCCTGCCCTCATCCCGCATCCACCTCTCCACCAACTTCCGGACGGCGTCGGTCTTCCCGGAATTTGGCATGTAAACCAGGAGCTCATGGTCGGTGAGCCAGACAATCCGGTTCTCGCCTTCCAGCAGGCGCAGCGAGTACTCCCTGCCAAGGAACCGATGCCGTTCTCCGTCGATCCATTTGGGGGGAGGGGGGGGCGAAGGGGCCTCCCGAAGCTCCTTGACCTTCCCCCGCACCCACCGCCCATGCTTCCTGAGGACTGTATGGATCTTCCTCATGGATGCCCGGTAGGGCGCAGTCACCACCACAGCGCCACCCAACTGGACGGTGATGCCGATGGAGCGTCGTGAGGAGCGGCGAAGCTCGAAGCGGAGCGGGCCGTCCTCGAGCGTCAGCTCACCGAATCCGACAGAGACGGGGCGGGTCATGGGGTGAAAGATCTCCCACAGACAGGTTCTTCTCAAGGTGGAGCCGAAGAGGCACCTCTCCCTGTCCGTCGAACGTCCCATCCGAGCATGCGGTCGTCCCATCCCCACGCCGGCGCACGATCCATCTCTGCCGCCGTCCCATCGGAGCATGCGAATGTCCCATCCAGCCATGGACAGATTGGGAGCAGCGGCCGGATGGCGGTCCCGGACCCGCTCCTGCTTTCCCCTCTGACGC
>JBDHCH010000130.1:0-11226 GCA_039592115.1 Gemmatimonadota bacterium
ACGGCGGTGACGTCCCGGGCGTCCGGACGGTTGTCTACGAGCGTGCCAACTTCCCCGGGGGTCAGGCCTTCCGGAGGCTCGTATTGGGGCACGATACTCCGACGTTCAGGATCCCGACCCCAGGCCCTCCAGACCTGAAGCATGATGAAGAAGGAAAGAATCGGGAGGAAGAGCAGCCAATTCGACCTCATGAAGAGACTGGCCTTCTCAACTGCCCCGGGACGGGTGACGGTTCCTGGGTTCCATCCGACGACGATGGTTAGCCCCTCCCTGAAGTTCAATCCTCGAGTAGTCTCAATGTAGAATCCTTGTTCTATTTCTTCGATACGGGCGTCCTGGGCCGATGAACCGTAGGCACCTGTAAACGCGGTTGCCCGGAGCCCGTCGGCGCCGTCAGGGAGCTCGACGATGGCGGAAGCACTCTGGATAGGTACGTCCCATTCGGTGCCGGTCACGTTCCAGTACAGCTCGTCATGCTCTTCGAAGAATCGAAGGGCGTTGGGCACAGCGTAACGGAGTGAGATGGTTCTCGTGACATCCCGAGCCCCGGGTACCCAGATCTTCACCTTTCGGTAGGCGCCTTCTCGACTGACTTCCGTGGTGAGTGGTTGTCCAGACTCGTCGGTCACCGCCTCCAGATCGAGGAACAGGCGGTGGCTGAATCCTTGTGGGTCCCGGTACTCCACGGGGATGGTCCTGAACATCCCGTTCCAGCTGCCATTGAAGCGAACCTGGATAGACTCCAGGACGTGCAGGTCGCCGTTTTCCTCCACCTGAAGGACGGCGTTGAACTCCTGGATCTCGAGTGTTCGTTGCGCCTGCAAGGCATCGGGTCGTGAAAGGGCTCCGAGAGAGACGAGGGTGAGGAAGGCCCAGCACAGAAAGCGAACCCGGGGTCCACCGCCGGCTTGGAGACAACGGTTCATGGTCAACCGCCGAAGTCCACCTTGGGCACGTCCCGCTCGTCCTCGTCGATTTCGAAGAATTCCTTCTTGGTGAAGCGGAAGGCTTGGGCAATGAGGTTCCATGGAATCTGTGCGGTCCTGGTATTGAAGTCCCGAACAACGGCGTTGTAATAACGTCGGGCCTGTTGGATTGCCGTTTCAATATCCTGGAGAGAGCCTTGGAGATCCCTGAACCCGCCTGCCGCCTGGAGTTGTGGGTAGGCCTCCGACAAGGCGAAGATGGACTTCAAGGCGCCGGTGAGCATGTTTTCGGCGGCACCCTGCGCCCCTGGGCCCTGGGCGGCCATGGCCGCGTTCCGAGCCTGGACCACTCTTTCCAGTGTTTCCTGCTCATGTCCGGCATACCCCTTTACCGTTTCCACGAGGTTTGGGATGAGGTCGTGGCGGCGCTTCAACTGCACGTCGATATCGGCCCAAGCCGCATCGGACTGCTCTCTAAGCTTGACCAGGGAGTTGTACATCCCCACGACCAAGACGAGGACGACGACTAGTATCAGGAATCCCAACATGGCTGTTCTCCGTTGAGGCGTGGCTTCTGGCGGAACGAAGGCGGGTCCCTCCAAGCCGAGGGCTGCAGCCGGACGGGGGAATGATAGACCCGGGTGCCCGATAGCCGCAAAGGAAATCGCCGGCAGCCTCGAGGGACCTGGGCAGATGCGGGAACAACCTGATCGTTCCGGGTAGCCCTTGGTGAATTCGGGGTTTACCGCCCCCATATGACTGATCTAACTTTTCTCTTCTCTGCTTACGAACAGAGAGTCGGATTCCCTCGAACTTGCGATTAAGGGGTGCACGGTGGCCGGAAACGAAAGCAGCTTCGATCTGATCCTTCTCGGGAGTGGCCCTGGCGGATACGTGGCGGCCATCCGGGCGGCCCAACTCGGCCTTAAAGTGGCCTGTGTCGAGGCGGAAAAGCTGGGCGGCGTATGCTTGAACGTGGGCTGTATCCCCACCAAGGCGCTCCTTTCGAGCGCTTCCTTCGTTAAGGAGATGAAGGTTGCTCAGGGTCATGGTGTAAGCATGGAGGGGGTGACGGTGGCCTTGGGTCCCGCTCATGAGCGGAGTCGCAAGGTTGCGGACCAGCTCAACAAGGGGGTCGGACACCTCTTCAAGAAGAACAACGTGACACACATCGAGGGATTCGGCCGCCTCGTTGCCAAGGGGCAGGTGGAGGTGACGGGGACTGACGGGGCCAAGATGGTCTTCGAAGCGCCCCATGTCATCATCGCTACCGGCTCCCGGCCCAGGGATCTTCCCTGGCTGAAGATCGACGAGGAGCGGGTCTGGTCCTCCACTGGTGCACTCTTCCAGACGGAAGCACCCAAGTCACTCGCCGTCGTGGGTGCCGGAGCGGTAGGGATGGAGTTTGCGGACATCTACGATGCGTACGGATCCGAAGTCCACGTCATCGAGATGTTGGACCGGGTACTGCCCCTGGAGGACAAAGAGTCCTCCGCGGCGGTGGCCCGAAGCTATAAGAAGCGGAAGATCGCGATCCGGACGTCCACGACGGTCCTGGCTTCGGAGATCACGGAATCTGGAGTGATGCTCAACCTGGCGGGCAAGGACGGGAAGGAGGAGGTGCTGGAGGTTGAGCGGGTCCTTTCCGCGGTGGGTAGGGTGCCGAACACCGAGGACATCGGTCTGGAGGAACTCGGGGTCCAACTCACGGAGCAGGGTGGGTTCGTGCAGGTGGACGAGCAGCTGCGCACGAATGTGGAAGGAATCTACGCCATCGGAGACGTCGCAGGCCCCCCCCTCCTCGCCCACAAAGCCTCACACGAAGGGATCGTTTGCGTGGAGCACCTGGCCGGGGAGGGCCACGGCACGGTGGACTACGCAAACATCCCGAATTGTACATATGCCCATCCGGAGGTGGCGTCCGTCGGTCTCACCGAGGAACAGGCCAAGGATGCGGGTTATGACATCCAAGTCGGGAAGTTCCCCTGGATGGGAATCGGGAGGGCTGTGGCGGCCGGCGACACGGAGGGCTTTATCAAGGTCATTCGGGACAAGGAGTACTCCGAGATCCTGGGTGCCCATATCGTCGGCCCTCACGCGACGGAGCTCATTGCCGAGTTCGTCGTGGGCCGACACTTGGAGGCCACGGTGGAGGAGATGGAGAAGGCCATGCACCCCCACCCCACCCTTTCCGAAGGGGTCGCGGAAGGGGCTCTCGCCGCGCTGGGCAGGGCGATCCACGTGTAGGCCCACACCGAGGGCAACAACTCCCACGATGGCGGAGGGAGGTCAGGGTCCGGGCGGGAGACCGTCCGGACCCATCGTTCTTTATGGAGGCAGGGAACCGTAATCTGATCTTGGGGTTCTTGGTTTCTAAGCGGTGTGCTAGGTGATCCTCCCGGAGTCGCGCAAGTGAGTGACGAAATATTCTCGGGCCAGTGGGTCGATGATCCTGCGCCAAGGAACTGGACTCCCGAGGAGGAGCAGGCGCTCCGCCTCTGGATTTCCCTGGCTCGGTGCTACGTCACCTTTTCGAGAGCGGTAGCTTGCAAGGTTGCTGAGTACGATCTGACGGCCCCTCAGTTCGGGGTGCTCGAAGCGCTTTTGCACCTTGGGCCTCTTTCCCTGGGAGAGCTTGCAGAGAAGCTCCTGGTGACCGGTGGGAACGTCACGTACGTCATGGATCGCCTGGAGGCACAGGGGCTGGTTGCCCGTGAGCGATCGGGAGACGACAGGAGAGTGGTGCGAGCCCACCTCACGACGAAGGGGCGGGCGACCATCGAGGGCGTGTTCCCAAGCCACGTGGGATTTGTGCGCGGACTGGTGCAGGGGCTTGGGGCAGAGGAGAGGGATGACCTGCGTGCTCTGCTGAAGAAGCTGGGGAAGGGGATCGCCGACGGAGGAGGTGACGGGAGCGCTTGCTGATGGCGGGGCGGTCGGAAGACAATCCCACTCGCCCATCTCAGCCCCCTGCGGCTCTGGTTCCCCCTGCCTCAAAGGGGTCCCTCTTTGTGTTTGGCCCTAAGACCCACCGGACAGCACTTCATCCTGAGGAGGTTCCACGCCCCGAACCTTCAAGATCCTCAGGACCGCTTCCCCGATCTTGTTGTTGGGTGTGGAAGCGCCAGCCGTGATCCCCAGGTGGAATGGGCCTTCCGGGAGCCACTCTCTCTCCACCTCCTCCGGAGTTGATGGATCGAGCTCAGGCTTGTGGCGGATCTCTCCCGAATCGACATCGATACACGACGCATCTTCGATGTGATAGGTTCGGGTGTGTGTCCGGCACATGTGGGCCAAGTGATTGGTGTTTGAGGAGTTGTATCCGCCGATCACGATCATGACCTCGGGCGGCTCTCTCATCATCTCCACAATCGCGTCTTGTCGTTCCTGGGTGGCCGAGCAGATAGTGCCGAATGACCGGTAGTGTTCTTCAGCGTGGTCCTCGCCGAATGCCTCCACGAAGGCTGCACGGATCTTCGCGCCAATGGCCAACGATTCATTGGCGAGCATGGTCGTTTGGTTCGCGACACCGATCTTGTCCAGATCCCTGTCGGGGTCGAACCCTTCGTTGGCTTTCGCCTTGAAGTGCTGATAGAAGGCGTCCCTGCTCAGGTGCCCGGGGCGGTTCGCGATGTAATCACAGACCAGGTCGGCCTCCTCCATGTCCCGAACGATGAGGTATTTCCCACCCGGGTGTTTGTTCACCTGGGAGGCGGTGGCTCGAGATTCCTCATGAGTATATTTGCCATGGATAACCGCGGTGAATCCGTCTCTGGCGTATGCCTCCACGCGTTTCCAGACCACCAGGACAGAGCCACAGGTGGTGTCCACCAGGACGCATCCGATTCCCTTCAACCGGTTGAAGTCGTTCAGCGTCACGCCGAACGCCGGGATGATTACCACATCATCGGCGGTGACGTGATCGAATGTGAAGTGACTGTCCGTCTCAGGGTAGATGAACTCAATCCCCATCTCCTTGAGGCGGTGGTTCACGTGTGGATTGTGAATGATCTCGCCCACCAGAAAGATCCGCTTGTCGGGGAACTTGATTCTGGTTTCGTAAGCGTAGTCCACCGCCCGGTCCACGCCATAACAGAATCCAAACTCCTGTGCCAGGCGCACCGTGACGTCTCCGAAGGTTTCGATGTAACCTCGGGAGCGGATGCGCTCCACCAGACCCGATTGGTATTCGGCGTCTATGAGGGGCTTCGCTTCGGCCTTCAGCCCAAGGCCACTCCGAAAGTATGTCTTTTCCATTGATGGTGTCGTCCTCCGGGGCCGGCGCCCCTTGGCAGGTTGCGCCGACTGATTCAGCGACCGTGTTAGACCGAGACCCCGGGGTGTCCGCCTTGTTCCCCTGTCTTCCCGTGTGTTCCGGGGCTCGATGGCCTCTCGGATCCAGCTCAGGCGGCCTTCGATTTCCGGGACCGAAGGGTACCGGAGAGGGTATCTATGCACATGTCACTCTTGTCCCGGTTGGCTCTCCTCTTCGTCGGAATCCCCCTCCTCGAATTGTTCATCCTCATACAGGTTGGACAGTGGGTTGGATTGTGGCCCACTATCGGATTGGTGGTATTGACCGGCTTCGCCGGGGCAGCGCTGGCCCGCCTGGAAGGGCTCCGCACGGTTTGGAGTATCCGGGGCGAACTGGCCAAGGGCCGCCTTCCAGGGAACGCGCTCTTCGATGGTCTGGCGATCCTGGTAGGCGGTGCCCTCCTCCTGACACCTGGAATCCTCACCGACGTGCTCGGGTTCAGCTTCCTCCTTTCACCCACTCGAAGCTTGCTCCTCAAAAGAATCCGGAGGAGCCTCGAGGAGAGGCTCAAGTCAGGAGCGATCCAGGTTACCCAGATCTCCCACTTCCCCGGGGCTGGGGGAGCCGGTTGGGGCTTCCAGCAGTGGACCAAGGGGGAACCGCCTGCCCGGCCAGAGGAGATCGTTATCGAGACCGAGGAATCGGAGCCGGATTGAGGCTGTCGCAACGCTCTCTCCGGCACTACACCGTTCGTTGATAGGGAGCTCACACCGGCGGTCCTGGATCCGCGTGTGATCCATTTCGTTCTCCCTGGAAAATGCCGAAACAATAGGCGGTTCGTACTGCGGCCGGTGCTGGATTCCAGGCTCCCTTCTCCCTACCTTCCAGGCCCTCCCTTCGCTGGGCTCGTCCACGTTCGAACTCCCAAGGATCCGTGATGCCTCTCTCGTCCGAATTTCTGGAGAATCTTCTGAACGCAGCCGGCCCGTCGGGCTTCGAAGTCGCGCCAGCCCGAGTCTGGAGGGAAGAGGCGACGGGCTTCTCCCAGGAAGTCTGGACGGACGTGACGGGGAATTCCATCGCTGCAGTGAATCCTCAGGGAAGTCCAAGGGTCATGATGGCGGGTCATATCGACGAGATCGGCTTGCAGGTAACGCATGTGAACGATGAGGGGTTCTTGTTCTTTGATGAGATCGGTGGCTGGGATTCCCAGGTTCTGGTGGGTCAGCGGGTCGAAGTGCTGGGACGAGCAGGGCCGGTGCGGGGTGTGGTGGGAAAGAAACCGATCCATCTTCTGAAGAAGGAGGAGCAAGACAAGGCAACGAAGACGCGAGACCTGTGGGTGGATCTGGGAGCGTCCAACGCGAAGGAAGTGGCCGACCTGGGCATTCGCGTGGGCGATCCCATGGTGCTGGATGCCCGGATGATTCGGTTGGCCGGAGACAGAATAGCCAGCCGGGCGGTGGATAACCGCATCGGGGCTTATGTGGTCCTGGAGGCGTTGCGGATCCTTTCGGAAGACCCGCCGCGGGCGGCCGCATTCGCCGTAGCGACGGTTCAAGAGGAGATCGGGCATTCCGGGGGTGGGGCGCGTTCCAGTGCATTCGCCCTGGAGCCCGATGTGGCCCTTGTCGTGGATGTCACCTTCAGCACCGACGTTCCGGACATCGAGAAGAAGGAGCTCGGGGACCACCACATTGGTGGCGGGCCGGTCTTGAGCAGGGGGTCGGCGAATCACCCGGTGGTATTCGATCGTCTCGTGGAGGCGGCCGAAGCGGAAGGGATCTCTCACACGTTTCAGGCCGCCCCCAGGTCTACTCGCACCGACGCCGACGGAATTCACCTGGTTCGGTTTGGAGTTCCCACGGGGTTGGTTTCGGTTCCCAATCGGTATATGCACTCGCCCAACGAGGTTGTGAGCCTGGAGGATCTGGATCGGGCGTCACGGCTCCTGGCTGCCTTTGTTCGACGCCTGGACCCGGAAACCGACCTCAGGCCTTTGTAACCCCATGGGACACGATCAAATCTCAAAGGAAGAAGGTCGAGGGGGTGGAGGGAGATGTCGGTGGGCGCAGGGTGCAGGATTGGGAGGCATTTTCCCTCGGCCCAGATCCCGACCCTGGTACGTCGAAGCCAGGCGTTCGTGCTCCGCAGGCCTTGATTAGGGGTAGGGACTTGTATTAGTTGAAATGCTCTGCATTGAGCAGAGAACGTGGAGGCGGGTCAAAACAGGAAGACGGGAATGTTCGATACGACTGAGCTGGTGAAGGAAATCCAGGAGATGCGGGAGGATGGGTTCCTCTCGGACGCCCTCGTGCGTTTCGCGGCCAGAACGCTCAAGGAGGGAGACGAACGCTTCGATTGGGTCGGAGCGTACCTCTTCGATGAAAAGGAAAACGAGCTCTGGCTCCATAATTATCTTGGACCCCGGACCGAGGTGTCCAAGATCGTTATTGGGGAAGGCGTAGCGGGTGTTGCGGCCGCCGAGAAGGCAAACCAGAACATCCCCCACGTCGACGAGATGACGAATTACGAGGCTCCGGGTCCGAACACCGCATCGGAGCTGGCGGTGGTCATCCGAGCCGGTGACGATCTCTTTGGGGTCCTGGACATCGCTTCCATGGAACCTGAGGCTTTCACAGCCGAGGACGAGACATCCATCTCCATGGTTGCTGACAAGCTGGCCGAACAATTCATGGCGGAGCGGCGCTGACGCGGCGGAGCAACGGAGGCTCTGGGAACCGGGGCCCCTCCCCGGGATACAGGGAAGATGGCCGCGGCCTTTGAGCCCAGAATCGTCAAAGCCGGAAACCGCGGGCCGTTCACGCTCGACGGGACCCGCACTTTCCTGCTGGGGCGGAAGACGGCAGTCGTGATCGATCCGGGCCCGAACGTGGACCAACACGTTCGGGCCCTCTCGCATGCCCTGGCGGATTCCCACGACATCCACATCCTTCTCACCCATGGTCATGGGGATCACGCGGCGGCAGCTGGACCTTTGGGGGCTCGGCTGGCGGGTGCGTCCATCTCTGGGGCTCCCTCGGCGGGGTTCTCTCCCCTGGAGGAAGGGAAGCGTATCCCTTCGGATCAGGGCGAGCTCGTTACGGTCCTCACGCCGGGGCACACCAAGGACCACGTGGCGTTCTACTGGCCGCGGGCCAGGGCTCTATTCGCGGGGGATCTGATTCTCGGGAGGGGAAGCACGACCTGGTTAGGGGAGTATCCGGGCTGCATCGCCGATTATCTGGAATCTCTCGACCGAGTTCAGAGCTTGGACCTGGAGGTCGTCTACCCGACCCACGGCCCTCCGGTGCGGGACCCGCATCGGGTCCTGGAGTCTTTTCGGGACCATCGGCTGGATCGCTTGAAACAGGTCGCCAGGATCCGTAGGGAGAACCCCGACGCGTCCGTCGAGGAACTTGTCTTGGGCGTGTACGGGAGCAAGCTGTCGCCCCGCCTCGTCAAAGCGGCCTCGTCCAGCATCGGCGTGATGCTTCATCACCTGGGATGATTCCGCCACGAACGTCCCGGGGTAGAGACCGGGTGGGCGGTTGCTGGTCTCCCGAAGTCAGTGGTATCCTCCCCTGGGTCCTGAACCATCCAATCACCCCAGGAAACCGGTGCCAAATCCCATCCCCTCCTCGGTAGTCGAACAGCTGAAGGCAGTGGTTGGGCCGGATTGGGTCTTCACCGATCCGGATCGCCTCCTGGTCTACGAGACCGATGCCCTTACATCGAGGCCTTCTCCTCCTCAGGCGGTAGTGTTGCCCACCAGCACCGATGAGGTCGCCAGGATCATGACGATCCTCCACGCCAACGAGATTCAGGTAGTCCCGAGAGGAGCGGGCACCGGACTCTCAGGAGGAGCCCTTGCTGTACAGGGAGGGGTGGTCGTGGGGACGTCCCGGATGACCCGAATCCTTCACGTGGATCCGGAAAACCGCCGGGCCCTTCTCCAGTGCGGAGTCCTGAACTCAAAGTTGTCGACGGCAGCTGCACCTCACGGGCTCTATTACGCCCCGGATCCTTCGTCACAGACGGCATGCACGATTGGCGGGAACGTTGCCGAGAACTCCGGCGGTCCTCACTGCCTGAAGTATGGAGTGACCACGAGGTATATCACCGGGCTGAAGGTTGTACTCCCGCACGGGGAGGTTGTCTGGTTGGGTGGGCAGGGACGAGAAGCGCCCACCTTCGATCTGGTGGGGCTCTTCGTTGGCTCGGAGGGGTGTTTTGGCCTTGCCACCGAGGTAGAGGTTGCTCTGGTCCCCCTTCCTGAAGGTGTGAAGACACTCCTGGCCATCTTCGAGAACATCGAGGACGCTGGTCTGGCCGTGACGGCGATCATCTCCGAGGGTCTCCTTCCCGCGGCCCTGGAGATCGTGGATCGGAACACCATCGGGGCAGTGGAGGCCAGCATCTTCGCGGCTGGGTATCCCACCGATGCCGGAGCGGCCCTGGTGGTGGAGTTTGATGGTCTTCGGGAGGGACTGGACGAGGAGGCGGAGAAGGCCACCAGGTGTTGCTTGGAGGGCGGAGCCCGGGAGGTCAGACAGGCCCGGACCGACGGGGAGCGGCTTGCGCTGTGGAAGGGCCGCAAAAAGGCCTTTGGTGCCATGGGTCGCCTGGCCCCGGACCTGCTGGTGCAGGATGCCACTGTTCCCAGGACCCGACTTCCCGAGGTTCTGGGGCGAATCGGAGAGATCGCCGAGCGATACGATCTCCAGGTCGCAAACGTCTTCCATGCCGGTGACGGCAATCTCCATCCGAACCTGGTCTACGACCGGAGAGATCCCGAGGAAACGAGACGGGTAGGGGAGGCATCGCGCGAGATCATGGCGGCGTGTGTGGCTGTGGGTGGGACCATCACCGGGGAGCACGGAGTGGGTAGCGACAAACGGAAGTACATGCGGTTGGTCTTCTCAAAGGAGGAACTGGAGGCGCTGGAGAGGGTCCGGAGAGTGTTCGATCCGCAAGGCAAGTGCAATCCCGGCAAGGTTCTCCCGGATCAGATCACGAACGGAGAGAGCCTGGCGTCCTCAGGACGGGATCTGGAAACCGGGAAGGAGAGAACGGTCTCGTGACGGGGACCGTTGGTAGGGCGCTGGCGGACCTCCTCCCGGATGAGGCCATTCTGAAGGACCTTCCCCTGAGGTCGGAAGTGGAGGGATCGAGCGTTTCCGTGCCTTTGGTGGCTCCCCTCTCGGAGTCTCAGGTTGCTGAGGTCCTGACCCGTGCAAGCCAGGAGGGATGGCGAGTGTTGCCGGCCGGACTCGGGACCTGGTTGGATGGGGGAGGGAGGCCAGAGGTAGATCTGGTCCTGAGCACCCGCAACCTTCGAGTCGTCGAGAGCTACGAACCCGCCGATCTGACCTTCTCTGCCGGGGCCGGGATTCCCTGGATCGACCTCCAGAAGACCACTCGGGCTCATGGCCAGTGGCTTCCACTGGATCCGCCCGGGGTGGAGGTGGGGTCCCTGGGCGGGTTGGTGGCCGTTGGAGCGTCCGGCCCCCTCAGGCAGGCCTACGGTTCACCACGAGATCATGTTCTCGGGGTGAGGGTGGTCTCCGGCGACGGCAGAATCCTGAACTGGGGTGGGCGCGTCGTGAAAAACGTAGCAGGCTTCGACGTCACCCGGTTGATGCTGGGAAGCTGGGGAGCCCTGGGCGTCATGACCTCGGTCTCCGCCCGGCTCTTCCCTGTTCCCGAGGAGGATGTGACCGTCCTCGTTCGGGCTCCCCGCTGCGAGGACCTGCTTTCCGATGCCCGGGGACTCGCGACCTCTCCCCTCCCTCTTTCGGCCTTGGATCTGGTGGATCCGGGCCCCACGGGAGGGGCGGTCCTGGCGATTCGCTCCCGAGCGCAGGTGAGGGAGATGGAGGGCAGGGTCCGAAAAGACCTGGGACCTGGACGCTCCGGGGACACCGGGTCTCATCCTCTGGTGGTTTTGCGTGGTGCGGAAGGCCGCGGGTTCCACCACGCGCTTGGGAAGTGGGAGGAAGGCGCGGGGATGGTTCTGCGAATGAGCCTCCTTCCGTCAAAGCT
>JBDHCH010000131.1:0-21268 GCA_039592115.1 Gemmatimonadota bacterium
AGCGCTGAGCGCCGAGGTGGACAGGGTCGATTCTCTAGGGCAGTCCGGGCTACTTCCGCTCAGGGAAAGGATGGAGGAGCTAGAACGAATCAAGAAAGAAGCGAGAGACAACGGCCACTGGGAAATCTTCATGAAGGCGTTGGATGTTGCGATTCACGTTGCAGACCATACGGGTGATTCCGAGGGGGTTCAGGCGGTCCTCAGAGAAGCGCGTTCCCATTCTGACACGGGGCCTCCTGAGGCCAATTGTCGAGCAAGAGCAGTCTTGGCGTTGGACGTGTATTTCGGAAACCCTTCAGACGGCTTGCGCGCTGCTCGAGAGGCCGTCCAGATCGCGTTCGCAACAGGGAAGGTGGAGTTGGAACTTCGTGCGTTAAACCGACTGATAGTCGTTCTCTTGTACCAAGGTCTCCTCCACACCACAGAAGGGAGGACCGCTTTTCAAGAAGCAGAGCGGCGGTTCTCCCGATGTGGGGACCTAATCAATAAGTTCTTCATCAGGCTTAACCGCGCGGTCGGGCATCTGGAGGTCGGGGAGTTGGCTGAAGCATCAGCGGCATTCCCGGCGGCGGAGGCCGTCATCCGGGGGACAGAACCCGGAGATCTGCTGACCAGGTTTCTGATCAACAGGGGAGAGCTTGAGCTGGAACAGAACGAGAATCAAGCAGCCAGGAAGAGCTTCTCGGAGGCGTTGAGCCTCATTTCTGATTCATCGCCGAGTTTTTTCCGGACCATTTCCACCGCCGGTGTGGGTCTTTGTGCTCTTCGAGAAGGGGATTTAACAACGGCGAAAAGACTTGAATCAGACATGCCAGCGCTCCCCCGCCATTGGACCTTCGATCCAAGCGTTGTAGCGGCTTTCAAAGTCGCTTTACTGCGGATGCGGGGGGACTTTATAGCCGCTGATCATTTCCTTGAGGATGTAGCGGATGGTATCAAAGATCGCTTTGTGACCACCTGGGTGAAACTCAACATCGGGAGGGTGAGGATCCTTCGGAAGGTTTCGCCCACCAGCGCAAAGAACGTGGCCGCGGAAACCCTAGAAAAAGCCGTTGATCTCGGTCTGAAAGTCCGGATACTACAGTTGGAGCGCTTGATGGATCGGATTTGATGCAGAAGCGCGGGAAAGGCGCCACTATCCTCGCACAGGTGGTCTCCTATTTCGTCCCTTGCTTCTTCATTATTTCTTGCTTTCTGGCGACCCTCTGCTCCTGCTGGCCATCCCGGTCTGAGGAGTATTCTGGAGCAGTTCCTTCCCTTTTCAGCAGTTCAATCTCTGCTTTATGTGCTTCCAGAACGTTCTCTTGGATGGCCGCATTCACGACTTCTAGGTCAAATTGTTTCCCTCCATAGATCAACAGCTGTTCTCGGACTGCATCAAGCGTGAGGGCCTTTCGATAGGGCCGATCTGAAAGCATGGCATCGATCGCATCGCAGACATTGATGATTCTAGCCGCTGGCGGAATGTCCTCCCCCTTCAACTGATGGGGGTATCCTTTCCCATCCACACGCTCATGGTGCCCTCTCACTGCATCAATGACCTCTACCGGGAATGAGGAAAGCTCTTCCAGCAACTCAACACCCTTGGTCACATGCGACTCGATCACCTTTCTCTCTGTGTTGGTCAGACTGCTGGGCTTCCCCAAGATCTCCGTGTACACCGCTTCGATCTTCCCAATGTCATGAAGGAGCGCAGCCGTCTCCACATCCTTTTGCTTCTTCGGAGAGAAACCGAGAGCATCCGCAATCCTGACAGCGAGGGACGCTACCCTGAGAGAATGGCCGGATGTGTACGGATCCCTTGTTTCTATTGCCTTTACCAAGGCCTTGAGAAGATCTCGGTTGGCTCGCTGAAGCTGCACAATCGTGAGATATGCGTGGCGGATAAACAGGAGTGGTAGGATGACAACCAACAGGCCCAAAGCCTTCAACTCCACATACAGGAAGGCGACAGCGATCGCTATCGGACTGACCAGTATGTCATACAAGAGATTGGTGCCAGAACGGCCAACGATCTGGTACCACACCTTTCGAAGCGCCATCCCCTCACTCAGCGCGATCGCACCCGTGACAGCAGCGTTGTTGAGCACAACGAAGCTCACACCGAACCCGACAAAGGCCAGGATCTGAACGCGCCAGCCTATGACGTCAGCTGAAACCTGAAAGGCCAGAGCCTGCCCGCCAAGCGCAGAAAAAACCCATCCTCCTACGGCTGTGGCTAGAACGTACTGTGCAGAGTTGAAGGAGGCCCTGAGCGGTTCCTTCTTTCGGATAATGAACTCCCCCGCTACCCCAGTGATCGTCATAAAGAGCACGGTTGGCGCGGATCCGAATAGAAGAAGAGAAGCCAACAGAGGGAGGAAGATGATTGACGAAGTGCTGCCGGCCTTCTTTCCGATTGAGATGGGGAGAGTCAGAGATTCGGAAAAGAAACCCAAGAGCAGAAGAACCAGAAAGCCCGTGATAGGATCGAAGGCACCCGCCAGACTGCCTTGATCACGTGGAAGAATGGCAGCCCACTCCTGACCGACGAGGGCGATCAGGGCCAACACCACGTAAGTGGCAACATAGATGTGGATTGGCCTAAGCTTCATCCGAAAGCTTCCCCCCCAGCCCACCCTTATTCGGTTTTACCAGCCGGTCACGCCATCGAGCATCGATAACATCATGCCGAAAAACTCGAACAGAGTCGCGAACATGCGCAGATCCTCCTTTCGTGTGGAGAGTCAGCTTCAATTCCGCAAGAAAGCTGCTGCGCTCCGCTCTTCCGCTCTCGCTTCGCTCTGATGGACTGAGGGGGATTCTCCTTTGGTTTAGTTCTATTCCTGCCAAATCCAAGTTGTCGGGGGCTTTGGGCCCGGAGCTAGAAACGGCCCCGGACCCACCGGTGGGTGGCTTGGAGGGTAGCTAGGATCGCAGCTCGCTCCGGAGTGCCTTCCACCGGTGTGGCACCGGCTAACGTTGCGACATCCCGCTCGTGGATCGCATCCACTCCGACGAGGATGTAGCTCCGATCGAAAGCCTCCATCTTTTTCACACCGTCGAGAGCCAGGGTGATGCCCGCCTTCGACCCATCCTGGTCCTGCGCCAACGCAGTCTCTTCAATCGCGGCCAAGGTCGCCTTGGCAACGGTTTCCAGCCTCGATCGCGGAAGGTCAGTACCCAATGCTTGGCCGGTGAACTCTTCACCATTCCACTCGACCGATACCGACACCTTCACCCGGCGACCTCTCTCGGTCTCCACCTGATGTCCCAGGAGGAGAATCCGGGGTTCGCCCGGGGGCGGGAGGATCTTTTCGATCAACAACGGTCTTTCGGGCTCCGGTTCCTTTTCAACCTTCACCGCCTCGGAGCTCTGAGCTACCGAGATCTTCCTATGATCTACCTCCAGGTGGAAGTGCGCCTTCAAGGCCGACTCCACATTCCTCACGGTCTGTTTCGGAGAAACCTCCGTGTTCGTCAGGAGATGAATCTCATCTATTTCCCCACCGGGCCGGGCGACAACCCTCACCGAGACGACTCCTTGAAGGGAACTTAGTAGATCCTCAGCTCGCTGGATGGTCCAGCCCGATTCGGGTGGTAGTCCTTTGAAGTGAAGCGCCACTAGCGGCCTTTCCGCGTCTCGACGGTTGGGTGATGGGGACCGACGGTCCCGTTGCTCCCGATCCGGATTCTTGATTTTTTCAAATTCCTACCCCACAAACCCGCATAAAACATTGCTTCATGGAGAAGGAATCAAATGTTTACCCTACGCTGGGTTAGATATGTCACTACCGGCGTCTCATGTCAAGGAAGATTTCTCAAAAATAACGCAGAACTTCGGCCACGGATTCTTGCTGCATGGTCCATTCCAGCTTGTCGCTACGGACCATATCCCCTCTCCCCTTCCCGGGGTCATTGGACCAACACCACACCATCAAGGTCCTCGGGCACCGCGATCCCCGCCAAGAACGCGAGGGTGGGAGCAACGTCCACGGTCCGTGCCGTCAACTCGGAAATGCCTTTGTTTATGCCGGTTCCGAGGAGAATCAGGGGCACATGTCGGTCATAGAAATAGGAAGTGCCGTGCCCTGTACCCGAAGGGGACGGATCCGGGTAGAATCCCTCGATGAACCGAAAGAGAACTCCAGAACCTTGGCTTCCGTACCCCCAATGCCACCGATCCGGGTGAAAGGAGTTCCGGAAGAGTACGGAAAAAGAGTCCGGCGGGGGGTTACTAAATATCTCTGCCACAGGGAATGCGTCCGAGACGAACGGCAACGCTTCAAGCTCCGCCACAAGGGTATCGGCCACATCAAGGGGGTCTCCCTCCCTGCTCTGATGCGCCCGGAACACGTCTCTGAGGCTCGCAAGATCAGCCGGGGTCGGTCGGCTCCCTGGCTCCCCTCGCTCGACCCGGTACTCAGGCACTGCCATGGCACCGTGGTCGGCCGAGAGGGCCATGACCCACCTCCCCTCTCCAATCCTGTCATCCAGGTGATCCATGAGCCGGCCGAGGAGCCTGTCGAGGTTCATCAGGTTCTCGAGTTGTTCTCTGCTGAACGGGCCAAACTCGTGCCCTATGGCGTCGGTTTGGGAAAAAGAAAGGGCCAGGTAGTCCGGGACTTCGTCGAGCCCGAGAGACAATTCACTTATCGCCGTCTCCGCGAAAGCGGCAACTGCCACGTCGGGGTAGACCCGCCCATAAGCCCACCTGTTCAGGGCGCCCGGCCGGGAGGGATCACCACCCTCCTCTCCAAAGGAGTGGGGGAAAAATGTGTGGACGCCATCCCCTTCGTAACTCGCTGAATCTCCCCTCGTGTACTCCCTCGCCTCCAAAGAAAGCGTCTGCTCCCAGACCGAATCGCCGAAGATCCTCGGCATCTCCTCAAGGTTGAAACGCTCCACCCAACCGGGATATGCCTCGGCATAGTAGCTCGATGTGACGAACTTCCCCTGGTTGGCGGTGATCCAGTAGACGTGTCCCCGGGCCCGACCGGCCAATCCGATTGCCGCTCTGTCTTTTCGGGACACCGAGACGATAACGGCACTGGAATCCGCTTCCAGGAGCCAATCCGCCAGACCGCCCCTGAGCAAGTTCGCCGGAGAACGACCTTCCATGGCCGGAAATCCAAGGATGTGGGAAAGAGAGTCCTCCACGGAGTACACGCTCCGCCACCCCTCCGGTGATCGCTCCAACCAGCTGTTGCCGACAATCCCATTCCTTGATGGGTGCACGCCGGTACCCAGCGTCGTGTGTCCCGGGGCGGTGGATGTCTTCGCATGCGCGTGCGTAGTCCCAGGAAAGCGAAGACCGTCGTCAAGGAGCCTCCGAAACCCACCCGAGAACAGGGAGTCGTAATGCTCCAGCAGGTCTCCCCGAAGCTGGTCCACAGAGACGGAGACGATCAGAGACGGGGGGGGGTGAGGCCATCTCCCACATCCAGATACGACCGCCAAGCAAGCCAGCAGGGCAAAGAGCCTTCCCCCCTTTCCCGAACAAAACGTCATGGTATTCATGGGCTGACCGTCGGCTTGGGACTCCCGCGGTTCATCATTTGGCCCCCTCCCGGGAGCACCACTTCCGGAACTGGGGAATACTAATCGGAAAACCAATTGCCTAGACAGTGCCCAGTGCCAAAGATAAACTTGGCCAAGGTCAACGCACGGTCTCCACCGACGCCCCACCTCCTTCCCGGCGAGAGCCATGTTCAGGTTGATCACAAGGATGTTTCTGTTCTCTGCACTCCTGTCTCCGGCTTCACTGGCAGCCCAGGACCGCCTACGAGCCGTATCCTACGGGGTATCGCCAGGTGACGAGATCACCATCAGGGTGTTCTCCGCCGCTGGCGCGCAGCTGCAGGAGATCTCGGGCGTCCGCATCGTTGATCCCGATGGCCACATCTTCCTGCCATACCTCGGATCGGTGGGGGTTTCCGGATTGAGCGCGCCCCAGATCCGGTCACTTCTCTCTGAAGAGTACGCCTTCCTGTATACCGATCCTGTGGTGGAAGTCGTTTCGCGACTCAAGGTGAACGTCACGGGGGCGGTCCGGGCCCCCGGACATTACCTCCTTGATCCTTCGTCCACGCTGATCGATGCCCTCGCCAGCGCCGGGGGTGTCGCGTCAGAAATCGACTTTGGTTACTACGCAGCCTCGGACCCGGCGAACTCCCGCTTTGTGCGAAATGGTGAACTCTTTGTCCTGGACCTCAGGCCAAATACGGTGGATCCTTCGGTATTCTCTCTCCCCGTCCAGTCAGGCGACTGGATTCACATTCCCATCGCCGAGCGGTCCAGAGTCCGGGAGCAGGTCCAGTTCTGGGGAGGGATTGTCTCCCTCGCTCTTTCGACCGTGGCTCTCATCGTCCTCATCGGAGGCTGATCGGGGTCATCTATGTACCACGGTGCGCAGGACGGATGGATCGAAGTCGTATCCGGGGTAATGTTCAGCGGGAAATCCGAGGAGCTCCTCAGGAGAGTCCGTCGGGCCCTCATCGCTCACCGAAAGGTCCAGGTATTCAAGTCCCACCTGGATGATCGGTACGGAGATCTCTTCACCGTGATCTCCCACGACGGTCACCAGACCGATGCCCTACCCGTCTCAAATTCGGTCCACATCGCCGAAGCAGTGCTTCCGGGTACCAAGGTGGTAGCGATCGACGAAGCCCAGTTCCTGGATATGGGTGTCGTCAGGGTGGCGAATGCCCTCGCAGACCGCGGCGTCCGAGTGATCGTCGCAGGAACAGACATGGATTTCCGTGGAGAACCGTTTGGGCCCATCCCCCAGCTTCTGGCTATCGCAGAAAAGGTGGACAAACTCCACGCCATCTGTGTGCGATGTGGGGACCTGGCTACGCGAAACCAGCGGTTGATCGACGGCCGTCCCGCCCCGGCCGAGGGCCCTACCATCCAGGTAGGTGGATCGGAGAGTTATGAGGCCCGATGCCGGAAGTGCCACGAAGTTCCGGCAAGAGACCGCCAACAGGTGGAGCTGAGAATGGAGCCCACGGCCATTGATGGAGCCACTGCCGCAGAGGACTGACCAGGGAAAAGACGGACCTCGTTTCCAGTCGCAGGGCTCTCTCACCCATCCCTTCGCCCAACCCCACCCCTCATCTTCCCCTTCATGACAGGAGAGCATTCGTCTACCGGCCCATCCCTCTGGGATGAAAGAAGCTCCACCCCTTTTCGTCAGGTTTTTGGAGGCCTCCTATCCGAAAGTACACACCTCGACTCGGCGATCCTCCGCATACGGCTGAGCGGTGTGGATCTGTCGGATGACGAGTTGGGACGCCTCGTTCGACTGAGAGTCCTCGTAGCCGAGGTTAACGCACAAACCCTCGAGGAGGAGGCCTTCGCCCTTCTCATGGACCCAATGAAGAGGGAAACCCTCCGCCGTGTCCGCTTTCTCCTGGAGGAGGGTCGGATGGAGCTCCGATCGGCTCCCCTCGCAGGATGGTCCCCCGATTTCTCAGTGTTCTCGAATGAAACCGGACCGACCGCCCTTCTGATCGGCCTTCACTGGATCCAGAAGCCGTTTCCTCACCGGGGTCCGGCCTGGCTGGCGTCCTTCGGGGCTCCGGAAGCCGAGAGCGGTCGGAAACGGTTCGACGAACTCTGGAAGAGCGGATACGAGATCGGGCAACCGGTTCTCAGACTCATCGGCCGAATTGCAGACCGCGGGAAAGAACCAGTCGTTTCGGAGATCCCCAAGGCGGGGTTTCATCCAAGACCTGACAGGTGAGAAGGCCAAGGGGGAGTAGGCCGAAGGGGCCGTTTCCGAAGCGGCAGGCGGCAGGGCCGTTGACACCTTTTCGGGCCTTGGGTAGCTTTTTTTTCTTCCCTCCGGGGAATGCCATTCCGGCGTAGCTCAGTTGGTAGAGCAGACGGCTGTTAACCGTCGGGTCGCAGGTTCGAGTCCTGCCGCCGGAGCTATCCAGACTTCTCAGCCCTGCCCCAGGACAAGCCCTGGGCGGGGCATTTCTTTTCCGACCTCGTATGTTGCCATCACGGTCCGACCCAAGCCCACCTGGGCTCCCCCACCCAAGAAGACTTACCTGTATTCCCACCATCCGGAGCCTGCTCTCGCCAGCCGGAGCCGGTCAAGGAATCCATCAATTCGCCTCGACGCTCCAGTATACCAAGCCCTACATTGCCCTATCCGAACCGGGAGGGTTTGCAGCCGAGTGTGCTTACCCCGGGGCGGAAGGTCGGGGGGTGGGAGCCACCAACCCCAATCGCCAACAGCGGCTTGGAGAGGGAACCCATGAAGCGGATATTCGTTACCGGTGCCTCTGGACAGGTGGGATCGGACCTGGTGATCGCCCTCCGAGAACGGTACGGCGGCGAGAACGTCCTGGCCACCGATATCCGGGAACCGGAAGGTCGGCTAGCCGAAGGCGGTCCTTTCGAGCTGGTGGACTGCACCGACCACGATGCCATGGACAAGGCGGTGTCGGACTTCAACACCGACACGATTTACCACCTCGCCGCGATCCTCTCCGCGGTGGGAGAGGCAGACCCTCATATGGCATACACGGTGAACCTGGGAGGGCTGGAAAACACGTTGGAGATCGCGAGGGTTCGGGAGTGCGCCATCTTCATCCCGAGTTCCATCGCGGCGTTCGGACCTTCCACCCCTCCAGATCCGACGCCGCAGGTGACCATACAGCGGCCCACGACCATATACGGTGTGACGAAAGTGGCCGGGGAGTTGTTGGCTGACTACTTCCATTTTCGGTTCGGGGTGGACGCCCGTGGTGTGCGGTATCCGGGGCTCGTTTCCTGGGTGACGGAACCGGGGGGGGGCACCACGGACTACGCCGTGGAGATCTTCTACGAGGCAATTCGGAACGGCCGCTACACCTGCTTCTTGGCACCTGAGACCCAGCTCGACATGATGTACATGCCCGACGCCATCAAGGCCTCCCTCGATATCATGGAGGCGGACCCGGCGCGATTGATCAACCGGAATGCATTCAATATCGCTGCTATGCAGTTCACCCCCGAGGACATCGCGGGAGCCATCCGCAAACACATTCCCGATTTCACGATTGATTACGACGTGGACCCGCTCCGGCAATCCATCGCGGAATCCTGGCCTCGGAGGCTGGACGACACTGCAGCTCGGCAAGAGTGGGATTGGGAACCGGATTACGATCTGGACGCCATGGTTGAAGACATGCTGGTGAACCTGCGCAAGAAGCTCGCTTGAACCTCAGCTTCCCCAATGCCGACACTGACACGTATCCGCGCCCATTCGGCCCTGCATTGACTGATTAAGGAACAAGGCCATGCCTCTCGATCGAATCACAGGCGTTCTCCAAGACCACGTCGCAAACCTTGAAGAGATGGGCACCGCCAAAGGTGCAGAGAAGGTCGTATGCAAGGTCATTCCCGCTGCTGAGGGCCAGGGGCCCCGCTTCCAGTTGGAAGGAGAGGGAGACAAGGAGTTCATTCGAATGAACTCCAACTCCTACCTGGGGATGTCCCTCCGGCCTGAGATCATGAAGGCCGAGGAAGAGGGGACGACGAAGTACGGTGCAGGCCCCGGCGCCGTTCGTTTCATCAGTGGGAGTTACGACGTCCACCTGGCATTGGAGCGTGCATTGGCGGGGTTCCACGGCCGGGAGGAGGCCATGATCTTCTCCTCGGCCTACGCCACGATCATGGGAACGATCAGTCCCCTGATCAGCAAAGAAACGGCCATCATCAGCGATGAGCTAAACCACAACTGTATCATCAATGCCATTCGCCTTTCTCGGCCCCAGGAGAAAGTCGTGTACCCTCACCTCGATCTCGCCGCGTTGGAAGAATCCCTGGAATCGTTCAAGGGGAGGGTCAAACGGGCCGTCATCATCACCGACGGAATCTTCAGCATGAGGGGTGACCACGCTCCCATGGACGAGATCATGGCCCTGGCCCGGAAGCACGACGCCGACTATCCGGAAAACGTCGTGGTGGTCATGGACGACTCCCACGGGGTGGGGGCGTTCGGGGAGAATGGAAGAGGAACAGAGGAATACACGTCCTCGGCTCCCGTCGACATTCTGGTGGGAACCCTGGGCAAAGCGTTTGGCGTCAACGGCGGATACGTCACGTCCAACTCCACCTTGATCCGGTTCCTTCGGGAATCGGCTCCGTTCTACATCTACTCGAACCCAATCACTCCCGGTGAGGCCCAGGCCGCTTTGGCTTCTCTTCAGCTTTTGGACAGCGCTGAAGGGCGGGACCTTCTGGTCCACCTCAGGGCAATGACTCGGCGCTTCGAGGAGGGCCTCGAGATGCTAGGCATGGAGACCATCCCCGGCGAACACCCGGTCGTGCCTCTCATGGTCCGGGACACCGCTCGGACCCGGGCGATGGTCGACCACCTCTTCGCTAACGGGGTGCTAGCGACGGGGTTGGCGTATCCGGTGGTCCCGCGCGGGGACGAGGAAATCCGTTTCCAGATCAACGCTGATCACACACAGGGCGATGTGGACAGAGTGTTGGAGATCCTGGGTGGTTTCCGGGGGTAGTCTGGTGGCGGTAGCACGCCGACCCCAGAAAAGCCACAGGGATATGGGCGAGGCGGAGACTCGGAGTGGCTGAGTCCGGCGGTCCCCCGTACCCCCAGGAGCACCCAATGACGGCCATCACATCCCTGAGAGATAAGCGGGCCCTCATCACTGGCGGAGCCAAAAGGCTCGGGCCGGGCTTTCCCGGTTCAGGGGGACCTTTCGGATCCAGGGTCGGTGGAACCGGTTCTTCAGACTGCGTGGGAACGCCTGGGCGGGGTCGACCTGCTGGTCAACAACGCCTCCATTTTCCCGGCCGGGACCCTGGATGAGATGGCACTCCAGGATCTCCTCTCCAACATAACGGTCAACGCCTGGGCCCCCTTCCTCCTTTCCCGTGCGCTTTGGCGCAAGATTCGAGGCACGGTGCACCGCGGATCGGTGGTGAACCTCCTGGATACTCGGCTGGTAGGCGGCGACTTGGCCCACGCGCCGTACCACCTGAGCAAGGCCATGCTGGCTGAGCTGACAACTCTGATGGCACTGGAGTTTGCTCCGGAGCTTCAAATGAACGGGGTGGCTCCGGGGGCTGTTCTTCCCCCGGAGGGTCTGGACGAAGCCTATCTCGAGAGCCTCACGTCGTCCCTACCTCTGAAGCGAAGGGGGTACCCGGGAGACGTCGCTCAGGCCGTCCTTTTCCTTCTCAACGCCTCGTTCGTCACAGGCCAGGTCATCTTCGTGGACGGAGGCCGCCACATCCGAATGGGAGGAAACACGTGAGCGACCAGATTCTCATCAAGGACCTCCTCATACGCGGGATCATCGGAATCCACGATTGGGAGCGGGAGAAAAAGCAGGACATTCTCATCAACATCACGATGGAAGCAGATTGCCGACCCGCCGGCCTCAGCGATGACTTCCAGGATGCAGTGGACTACCGGGCCGTGACCAAGAAGGTGCTCGCGTTGGTCGAAAACTCCTCCTTCTACCTCGTGGAGAGGTTGGCCGAGGAAATTGCCAAAATCTGTCTGGAAGACGCGCGCGTGGAGGTGGCTCGGGTCCGAGTCGAGAAGCCTGGGGCGGTCCGGTTCTCCCAGAGCGTAGGCGTGGAGGTGGAGCGCAGACGTGAATAGGGCGTTCATAGGTGTGGGATCGAACATTCGGCCTGAGGAAAACGTCCCGAAGGCCGTTGACCTTCTCCTCCGGACCCCGAGCCTTCGAGTGGTGGGTGTGTCAACCTTCTACCGCACCCAAGCGCTTCTCCCCCCTGGGGCCCCAGTCGGGTCGAGACAGATCAATCCGGACTACCTCAATGGGGTGCTCGAGGTGGAGACGGCTCTCGGACCCGCCGCCCTCTCCGCAGTTCTGGAGGCGGTGGAGAGAGCCCTTGGACGATTCCGGGGTGCAGACAAGTTCGCCCCCCGAACGATGGACCTGGATCTCCTGATTGTCCTTCCCCTCCTCAATGGTATGGCCAAACCAGACTCGGTCGAACAGGAGCCCTACCCCCCACATCCCGAGGTCCGCACCCGAGCCTTCGTGGCGCTTCCCCTTCTCGAGCTGGATCCCGATTTACTCCTGCCTCCCGATGCCACGCCTATCTCCAAAATCGCCGAATCCTTCCTGGGCTTCGAGGGGGAAAGAGTGGACTCCTTCACGGCGAAACTTCGGAGCCGGCTGGATCCACGGTAGGAGAGGCATATCTCTTCCCCACCGGAACACCCGGACTCCTTCGGCCTATTCAGGCTCGACCCCCCGTAGGAAGGACTCTCGCGAAACGGATGGATACATGACGGATCTCAGGAAGAAGAAGTGCACGCCATGCGAGGGAGGCATCCCTCCCATGACCCTGGAAGAAGCCCTCGCCATGGGGAAAGAGGTTCCAGGTTGGGAAGTGATCGATGATGGGCAGGTGATTCGGAGGCTGTTCACGTTCAAGGATCACTATGAGGTCATGGCGTTCGTGAATGCCATAGCCTGGATCTCCCACCGGGAGGACCACCACCCCAGCCTGACCGTTGGATACAGCAGGTGCGAAGCGGTATACAGCACCCACGCCGTGGAAGGGCTGACGGAAAACGATTTCATCTGCGCGGCGAAGATCGACGCTCTGTTGGAGTAGAAGAACGGTAGGCACGGAAGAGCCGACCTCCCCAACGTCATACGACCGGATACGCGCCCCAGCTCCGTGAGGACCTTCCCATGTCTCTACGCCGAATGTTGTGTCTTTCACTCTGCTCGTTCCTCACGCTGATATCGATAGGCGCAGTGGACGGCTCCTCCCAGGAGCTTCCCTCTGAAGAAAGCCGTATGGTCCGTTTCCTCGATGCTCACGCCGAGGAGGCCATCGCGTTTCTGGAGCGGATCGTAAACATCAATTCCGGGACCATGAACCATGAAGGCATCCGGTCCGTCGGAAGGATCTTCAGGGAAGAACTGGATGATCTGGGCTTCACCACCCGCTGGGTCGACTTTCCCCCGGAGGTGAATCGGGCAGGGCAGCTCTTCGCGAAGCGCTCGGGCACTCGAGGCCCCAAGATCCTCATGATCGGACACCTGGACACGGTGTTTGAAGAGACCAGTCCCTTCCAACAATTCCGACGCGAAGGCTCGGAGGCCACAGGCCCAGGTGTTTCAGACATGAAAGGGGGTGATGTAGTCATCCTCTACGCCCTGAAGGCCCTAGCCAGCATCGGTGCCCTCGACGAGGCTTCCATCGTGGTTGCGCTCACCGGCGAGGAGGAGGCTCCGGGTATGCCCCTCTCCGTTTCCAGAAAGGACCTGGTGGAGGCAGGGAAATGGGCAGACATCGCCCTCGGGTTCGAAGGAGGTGTTCGGGAGGGAGAGGTGGAGTACGCCACCGTGGCTCGCCGAAGCTCCACCGACTGGCTCCTGGAAGTCGAGGGTACCACGGGGCATTCTTCCCGCATTTTCAGCGAAGAGCTCGGGGCAGGAGCGGTGTTCGAAGCCGCCCGAATCTTGAACGCCTTTTTCGAGGAGGTTCGGGGCGAGGAGTACCTGACGTTCAATGCGGGGACGATTCTCGGTGGGACTGAAGTGAGCTATGACCCGGAGGCAACCCGAGGAAACGCATTCGGAAAGACGAACGTGGTTCCGCAGAAGGTTGTTGTGCACGGGGGAATCCGCACCATCTCGGACGAGCAACTCGAACGGGCCCGAGCCCGGATGAGAGAGATTGTCGCCTCGAGCCTACCCCAGACGTCTGCCAGCATAACCTTCACCGAAGGGTACCCTCCCATGGCACCCAGACAGGCCAATTTCACCTTGTTGGACGCCTATAGTCAGGTCAGCCAGGATCTCGGGTACGGCCCGGTGGAGGCCCTGGATCCGGGCCGAAGAGGCGCCGCCGATATCTCATTCGTGGCCCCATATGCCCCCGGCCTCTCGGGCATGGGCACCCTCGGGAGCGGAGCCCACAGCCCTCAGGAGAGGGTCGACTTGGAGTCCATCTCAGTAGCCGCCAAGAGGGCGGCGATCCTGATTTGGCGCCTCCTGAATGAGGAGTCACATCCGACACCTTGACGTGTCCGACCCAATCTGGTCTCCTCCACGACGGATGCCCACGTCTCTGAGGAAGCTGGATCGATGAGTCGCCCCGTGGCACTCCTCATGCGGCTCGCCCTACCTCGCCTGAGAACGCTCTACCCCTCCACCCGCACCAGGCGACCCTGAGACAACATCCAATGCTCCTGGGCCAGGGCCGCTGCATCGGCTTCGTCATGACTGACCAGGATGAGAGGGATCTCTCGCGCCCGCATATAGGTGCCGATCTGGGTGCCAACCCGATTTCGCAGGGGTCGATCCAGAGCTGAGAACGGTTCGTCCAGGAGTAGCATCTTCGGGCGGCTGAGAAGTGCCCTACCCAGCGCCACCCGCTGCTGCTCCCCACCTGACAAGCGACGGGGTCTTCTGTCCAGGAGGTGGTCCACAAAGAGGAGCGCGGCCATCTCCGCAATCTCCTGGGGAGATCCTCCTCCGTACCCCAGGTTGTCCCTGACCCGGAGGTGAGGGAACAGGAGGTAGTCCTGAGGAACCCACCCTACGCTTCTCTCCCAGGGAGGAACGAAGATCTCCCTCTCCGAATCCAGCCAGACCTCCCTCCCAAACCTCACCTTGCCCGAGCTTCTTCGTTCAACCCCGGCCAGGGTCCTCAGGAAGGTGCTTTTCCCTCCACCGGACGGGCCGAACACAGCAACGGAGAGTGCGTCACTCTCCAGCTTGATCTCCTGCTCTCCAGCACCCACGGGAAGGGTGATATCCACCTCCAAGAAGGGTCTTCTCTCGACAGGCGCCTTCCTGGGAAGGGCCAGCCCCTGATCTCCCTCATGCCCCCGCAGAGGATTTCGACCGTCACCGGACATGACGTATCTCCATCTGCCTCCGCTGCCTTCGAGATAGGGCCTCGTATCCGAGTAGGGCCAGAAGGGAGATGAGGACCGATGCTCCCACCAGGATCCAGATCGCTTCTCTGCCCTGGGGAGACTCCAGGAGGGTGTACACCGCCAGGGCGATGGTTCGAGTACTCCCCTCGATATTCCCCGCCAACACCACCGTTGCCCCGAACTCCCCCAGGGCTCGGGCAAACGCCAGAACCGCACCAGCTGCGATGCCGGGTATGGCCAGAGGAAACGTCACCCGCATGAAAGTTGGCCAAGGGCGCCGGCCCAGGGTCCATGAGACCTCCTCATACCTGGGATCCACCGCCTGGAAAGCGTTTCGGACCGAGACGACATAGAGGGGAAGGCCCACTGTCAGAGCCGCCAGGGTCGCTCCGAGAAGGGTAAAGGGAACCGGTAACCCCAACCCGGCCAACCACCCGCCGAGGGGGCCCTGGGACCCCAGAAGGCTCAGGAGAAGAAACCCTGTGACCACGGGCGGAAGAACCAAAGGGGCCAGGGCGACCGTGGCCAAGATGCTCTTCCCAAAGAAGTCCTTCCGGGCCAAAACCCAACCGAGCCAAACGGAGGGGAGAAAACCCGCCAGAGTGGCACCCAGGGCAACCAGGAGAGAGATACGAACTGCCGACCAGGGATCCGGGAGGACGTCCGGCCCGCCCCCCGCACCGCTCCCTGCCCGCTGACGGGGTGGCAGGAACCCCTGCGCCCGGAACACCTCCCGGGCAGCAGGCGACCGACAGAACTCGAGGAACTCTATGGCCCGGGTAGCCATGGGCGCGGTGGCTGTCACTGCTGCTGGATAGGTGATCGGGGGATAGGTCCCTTCGGGGAAGACGAATGCGATCCTGACCCGTGGCTCGGCCAAGGCATCCGTTCTATAGACCACTGCTGCATCGACCTCGCCCAGAGCCACCCACTCCAAGGCTCCACGGACGTTCCCGGACCGGACCACCCGGTCCTCCACCGCACGCCAAACCCCTGTCGATGCAAGCGCTGCCCTCGCGTAGCGGCCGGCCGGAACGTTCTCCCCTGCCACCGCCAGCAATCGGAGCTCCGGGTCGGTCAGTTGGGAAGGCTCCCCAGGCTGGAACTCCCCACCGGTCGGAACCGCCAGAACCAGCTCGTTTCCCAGAAGAGGCATCCGCGTGTCCTCTCTGATCCCACCTCTTTCCCGAAGCCACTCCATCCACGCCTCGTCAGCACTGAAGAAAAGGTCGGCTTCGATCCCCTGGAGGATCTGGGGGGCGAGTCTCGACGTTGCATCGAAGCTGAAACGAACTGGTACTCCGGTCTCTTCCTCCCACAAACCGGCAAGGGTCGGGAGGACATCGGTGAGGCTGGCGGCCGCCAGAATCAACAGGCTGGAATCCGCGTCCTCGCCTGAGCCGTCCAATGGC
Source organism: Gemmatimonadota bacterium (assembly GCA_039592115.1). Lineage (GTDB taxonomy): Bacteria > Gemmatimonadota > Gemmatimonadetes > Longimicrobiales > Gaopeijiaceae > JBDHCH01. The sequence continues at coordinate 16,297 of JBDHCH010000131.1, forward strand.
CCGGTGGCTCCTTCAGAGAAGGGACCCTCTCTCCCTGCCGCCGCGAAGGGAAGGGAAAGTGTGAGCAGAAGGGCTGAAACGAAGAACCGTATGAAGGCGTTGAGCGAGAGTGAGACTGACATGACGGGGAGGTTAGAGGGGAAGCTCAAACGGAGCAACCAGTCGATGCCATCGAAAAAACACCTGCGTACTTCCATGAAAACCTTGACGTTCACCTCCTCCGGTTTGATTGTTTGAAGCTTCAAGCCTACTGCCTTCACATGACAAGGAAGACTCATGTTCCGGGAGCCCACCCTGCCCCCCCGTTTGCTGGCGTCCTTGGCACCCCTGGCGCTGGCCGTGCTGGCTTGTACCCCACCCTCCCCTCAGTGGAGCGCGGAGGCCTGTGACCCCGACAACGGGGGTATCACACTCCCGGAGGGCTTCTGCGCCATTGTGGTTGCCGAGGCGGTTGGGGCGGCCCGACACCTGGAGGTCACTCCCAACGGAGATGTCTTCGTCGCCTTGAGGAACAGCGCCGGACCGGATCGAACCATGATTCCTGGAGGGATCGTAGTCCTCAGGGACCTGGACGGCGACGGGCGGGCCGACGAGGAAACCCGCTGGGGCGAGAATGGGGGGAACGAGGTTCTCCTGACGAGCGACTACGTCTATTTCGCCACCGATGATGCCGTTCTTCGCTACCCGTTGGGCTCTGGTTCCATGAGTCCCTCAGGGCCTCCCGATACGGTGGTGAGCGGCCTTCCGGCCACCCAGAATCACCGCGCCAAGAGCCTGGCCCTCGGACCTGAGAACAGGCTCTTCGTCAACATCGGGGCACCATCCAACGCCTGCCAGGAAGAGCCCCGTTCCGTCGGATCGCCGGGCTTGGATCCCTGCCCTCAGCTGGAAACCCGGGGGGGCATCTGGCGGTTCGCCGCTGACCGTCAGGGTCAGACCCAGGAAGATGGGGTTCGATTTGCCACTGGCCTCAGGAACACCGTCGCCCTCAATACGGATTCCTCCGGCAGACTGTTTGGAGTGGTTCACGGCCGCGATCAATTGTCGGCTCTCTGGTCGGAGCACTTCTCGGAAGAGGACAGCGCTGAGAAGCCCGCTGAGGAATTCGTGAAGATCGAAGAGGGAGACGATTTCGGTTGGCCCTACTGCTACTTCGATCCTGCCTCAGACACCAAGGTGCTGAGCCCGGAATACGGCGGAGATGGGGTCGAAGTAGGCCGGTGTGCCGAAAAAGAGGACCCCCTCGTGGACTTCCCGGCCCATTGGGCACCGAATGACGTCGCGTTCTACTACGGGTCCCAGTTCCCTGAAGCGTTCCACGGCGGGGCGTTCGTCGCTTTTCATGGATCGTGGAACCGTGCCCCCCTTCCCCAAGGCGGATACAGTGTGGCGTTTGTTCCGTTCCGAGGTGGGGAAGCCACAGGAAGCTGGGAGATCTTCGCCGATGGTTTCGCCGGGGAGGATGTAAGCCCCCGGGGTGCAGCCCACAGGCCGGTGGGCTTGGCTCAAGGACCGGATGGGTCCCTGTTCATCTCGGACAGCCAGGTTGGAAAGATCTGGAAAGTCGTGTACACAGGGGATTAGAAGGGTGTTTAAGAAGTGGGGCAGGCCGCTCGGCTCGGAGCCCCGCCTCCCATCTGGCCCCGTGGCGCACGATATGCGGCTCGCCCCACTTCTTAAACACCCTCCCAATGTTGCGCCCCTCACGGAACCGATTCATGATAGAACCCTGAGCAACTCAGGTGGCTCCGGGTTCGCCTTTTGTTCCTGTCACATCGTCCCAAGTGCAACGGAAGCTCGGACTATGCGCGTCCTCCCTTTTTTCCTGGCGTTGATTCTCGTCGGCCCGGTGGCATGCGGGGACGATGGTACCTCCAACGACGATGACGACGTCCCTATCGGCCTGACGATCTCCGAGGTGGGCATTGTCCAGGTCTCGGTGGAGCTAACGACGGTTCAGGGTGAGATCTCCGTAGAGCCTGGTCAGGCCTCACGAACTCTTACGGTCGAGTTCTTGAACACCCAGGGTTTCGTGGTGTCCGCCGAGGGACGGTACATGGAAGTTGAAGTCTCGAACGCGGCGCTGGTTACCTGGGAGCCCACTGCCCCGGGTTCCCTGACGGGCAAGTTCCTGGGTGGTCCCGAGGGCGGCACTACCACTGCCACCTTCACATTGCTCGAGGGCTCGGTGGGCTCGGGAACGCCCGTGTACATTTCTCCGGAGATCACCGTCCGGGTCGAAGGACAGGTCTGAACCAGACCGGTCCTGACCCTACCACACCACCTGTCATGACCGGCGATTGGAATCTCGGAAACGACGTAGTTGACCTGCGCCACCACGGGGCTTCCCGGCGGTCTCGGGACCTCAGATTCCTCTCTCGCGTATTCACGGAGGAAGAGCGAAACGACATCCTCTCGGCTCCGGATCCAGACCGGTCGTTATGGATCCACTGGGCAGGAAAGGAAGCGATCTACAAGAGCGTTTCGAAGGCCCTTGGCTCTCCTCCCGTATTCGTTCACTCCCGATTCGCGGTCCGTTTCCCCCCCGCTGACCTGGAGAGGTCCACCGCCGCCGATCCCCGGCCACAGGAAGATCTACTTTGCGGCACGGGCCGGTACGAGGACCTCAGCTTCCAGATCCGGGCGGAGGGCTCCGCATCCTTCGTCCAATCCGTTTCCTGGAGCCAACAGTCGGACGGAACGACGCCGGATTTTCAGTGGGATTGTCACTGCGCCCAGGAAGACACCCGTGGAGTGCCGACGGAGCTCCGAGGGGTCTTCTCCACGGAAGAGTGGGACTGCGTCACCCACCGAGCTTCGGCTCTCACCCGAATCAGGGCGCGCGAGGCCTTGGCGGTGAGGTTGGGTGTCGAGGTGATGGACCTCCAGATCCGATGCAGGGACGGTCTTCCTGGGAGACGAATTCCTACCGTTTGGCTACGGAACCGCGAGATTCCGGTGGATCTGACTCTCTCTCACCATGGGGCGTTTCTGGCCTGGGCCTTCCTCCCACCTTGACGCCGGATCACAGCACTGAGTGCCTGGCTCGGAATCCGAAGCAATCCTCGTACTGCGCTCGAGACATGGAGGGGCGGGCCTTTAGCGCTCCCAGGGCCGGTACCGGAGCAGGAAGCTGGAGCCAAAACGCTCGAAGTAGGAATTCCCTATGTCCGCCTCCGCCCGGGTCCACCCGAACCGTACAGCCCCATCCAGGTTGACGTACAGCGGTCTCGTCACCTCCAGATAAATGACCGACGCATTGTCCGCTTCCTCACCGGGAACCAAACGGGCGAAATCGACTTTCGCCACATAGCTCTTCTTCGTGATGTCCGCAAAGAAGTTCAGGCTCATCTGCCGGGGAATAGGAGCTGAGACCACCGCCCGGAAGCTGATGGCGTCATACTCCGGCCGACGGGAATTCGACCGATTCAGAGTGCCTTCCAAGCCCACCTGTGCAACGAAGCTCGATCGGTGTGTCCAGGTGCCTCCGAGGCTCAGGGCCCGGTCTCTCCTGACCGGATCGTCGCGATCGAAGGTGCTTTGGTTGGCGTACTCCGAAATCCGGAATCTCGTGTGGAGCCGGATGGCTCTCTCGGGGCCCCAGGTCACACCCGATCCAGCTGCGGCGCCAGGGCCCCGGCGGAGTAATCCGCCCACTCGCCCAGAAGTTGCGCATCGATGAAGGCTCCGCGAACGGGAACGAACTGAATTCCGACGAGACCATGGAACGAAAGGAACCCGGGCTGGATGAAGAGCGGCATCGGCGGTCGATCCTCCACCCTTCGCCCTTCGAAACCACCCTCGATCCAGAGGTCACCCAACGAGCTCAGGTTCTCCCTGAAACTGAGATCGGCCCTGCTCACCAACTCCCGGGGCGCATAATCCCTGACCTTGAACCCTCCGGCGGCGAACTGACGGAGGCCGGCATCCACCTGAAGGTCGAGACCTCGCTCCTGCTCGTTGAAGAATACGAGCTCCCCATGTAGGCCGAACTCTCCGACGACTGCAGCAGCGTTCTCCGTGCTGTCCACCGCCGAGACCGTAACGGCCGGGAGATTCCCGCGGTATACCTCCGCAGATAGCCCTCCCGTGATAACCAGATCCTGCCATCTCACCTGAGCCACCAGATTCCCGGGAACCGCCGTTCCCAAGAACATCCCACATGCCAGCGCACACCTGGAGAGGGTTGTTCCAGGGCCGAGATTCCTCATGCCCACTCCCCCCCTCCGCCGATCAGGTCCCTGAAGCGCTGAGCTTTTTCCCTGATCAGCTGGATCCTGGCCACCATCTCCGCCCGTGACGCCTCCAGGTCCTGAATCCGCTCCTCCAACGTGAGTGGACGGCTCTCCACATCCAGGGAATCAGCTCCTGGAGGTAACTGGCCAGGGTCCGGTGGGGGGGTGTTCAACCTTCCAGGCGTCCCCACGGGAAGACGGGTGTCCCCATACCGTTCGAGACCAGAAAGGAAATCCGACACCAGCCGGTCTCTTCGCTGGTCCTCCCGAAGCTCCTCCAACCGACGATCGATCTCAGCCAACCGGCCTTCGTTCTGATCGGCCCGATAGTCCAGCGTGGCTGCCTTCCTTCGGATGTCTCGAGGAGAATCGCTGGGACTGATATTGATGTCACGCATCGGCTCCAGGACGGTCTCTGGATCCTCCTCCGCCCGAAGCTCCAGGTACCAGTTGCGCAAGTCTTCCAGTCTGAGTGCCAGAGTCAGACGCTCGGAATCGTCCTGGGCTGAGTCGACCTGTTGGATCAGCGATTCCATCTCCAGACCCAGGGCCTCCCGGAGTGCAGACCGTGCGTCACGAAGCCTCTCAGCCATGTTGGCTACCCGTTGCAACTGTACTCTCCGTTCCCCGGCACGTTGCATGGCGACGGTGAACAGCGTGTTCGCCCGCTCCTGGTCGCCCGCGCTCCTGGCAACATCGAATTCTTCCATCGCCTGGCTCCACTGGCTCTCCAGGGC
>JBDHCH010000132.1:0-10977 GCA_039592115.1 Gemmatimonadota bacterium
GGTGCGGTGACCGCCGAGCTCCCAGCCCCGACGTCGGTCGAACGCTCGGATGAGGACCAGGAGACGGTGAGTGGCTGCATGGATGTGCGCTGCCAGTGTGGCAATCTCGTCTTCAAGCGCTTCCAGGGACTCGGCATCTGTGAAGGGATCGGGAGTGGACGCGTTGGTTTTGGCAGCCGCCTCCGGATCGGACGGGGCGGGATTCAGGGTCGGGTACCGGGTCGTAGAGGCGCCGACGGACGTATCGGGGTCCCCTGCCGGGTCCGCAATCATTCCCGGGCCGGGCCAACGAGGGTCGGACCCTGGGGTGGCCGGCCGAAGACGGGCCAAACCCGCCACCTCATCCGGACCCGGATCCCAACCATCGATCCGGTAGCCATGAGTGGGAGTGGCAGGAAGTCGTTCTCGGACAAGGAAGAGGGTGGACGAAACAGGTGCGAACCGGACCATGGACGGGACCTCCCGGGAGCGGTGAGGGGCGGGTTCGGGGCTCTCTGGGTGGCTGCCTGGCTGGAAATGTGGGTCCGATAGGATTCTGGAGTCTCGTGTTCAGGAGGAGCAGCCGGAGGCGGGCAGGGAGGGGGCCCAGCGGCCGTCTCCAGAGGTGGGCCGGGACCTCACGAACACCGCCCCCCAAAATCTGTCAATGGGTGAATGGGACCATCCTCTCTTCTTTGGAGACGGATCTCCGGATGGGAAAGCCATCTGGGTGTGACGGTCATCTGGACGCGACGGTCGTCTCTTGCATGAGACGGCCGTTCGTCGGGGCCGTCGTCCGGCAAGGCCGAACTGCCGGAGGGGGAGTGCCTCAGAGTGGAACGGATCACAGCCGGGCAGTGATCTCCGGGGCGCCAATCAGGCCAGTGCCCTACCCCCCCGCCGCCGCCCCTGCGGCGGCTTCCCGCTTGGCCTGGCAGAGGACGACGTAGGTGAGGAAGACCTGGAGCACTGCGGGAACCTCGTCGGGAAAATCCAGGGTGATCCGTCGACCCATCATCCCCTCCTTCTTTACCGTTCCTACCTCCTGTTTGCCGAAGACCAGGACGTACTCTCGTCCGGTCCAGGAACGGCTCTCGAGTTCCATCCGGTGGCCAGCAGATGTGATCGTCCACCGGCGAGCCATCACCGCAGGCCGCTGGGCCCGGGCGATGACGGCACTCCCCTGTTTCAAAACCGCGTTGTGGAGCCAAAACCCCTCGGGTTGGATGGTGAAGTCCTGGCCATCCAGGTGGAAACTCCCCCGGCTCTTCCAGGTCGAGATCTTCAGCTCGGTGAGGTTGGTGCCGTCGGAAGTGATGCGGGCGTTCCAGGACGCCCATCCTCTGGGCTGCGCTTCCAGGATAGCCACGTGTCCCCCCCGTGTGATGGCCCGTATCAGTCGGTAAGCGTGCGTACCAACCTTACGTGGGAGGGCCCGAAGAGCTTCTCGAGCTCAGCCAGGGTCTCAGGACCGGGGTCCACCCGGAGGGTCCGGGATCTGAGGCGGGGAGCACCGAGGCCATTCCCGGTTTGGATCACCACCTCCACAGGGGCGACCCCCGGGTGGGAGGTCAGGAGCTTCTTCGCTTCGGCGAAGGCGTCCTCCTGGGGCATGCCTCCGAACTCCAACTCGATCTGGACCGCCAGCTTTCCGGAGGCCGGGACCCCTTCCAGAAGCTCCGCGCTGTCCAGGAAGACGGGGGGATCCTCCTCGTCCCGTTCCCTCCCGCTCACCTTCCCTCGGATGAGGACCACGGCATCCTGGGTGAGGATCTCTTTGCTTTCCTGCCAGGCGTCCTTGAAGGCCAGAACGGTGGCCGTGCCAGAGAAGTCCTCGACCAGGAGCTTGCCCCACTCCGAGCTGTCCCGACGTGAAATCTGCCGGCTGAGCTGGGTCACGACACAGGCCAGCTCTACCGGTTGGCCCAGATAATCCTTCAGTGTGGTGGCGGTAACCGGGGCGAAGGCATCGACGACGGCACGGTATCGGTCCAGGGGGTGGCCGGAGATGTAGAAGCCGAGGGCCTCCTTCTCCCTGGTCAACCGGTCCCCCTCCGCCCATTGGGGAACCTCCGGCAGCTTCGGATCCGGCCGCTGAATGGAAGCGTCGCTCCCTCCGAAAAGAGAAGCCTGGCCCGCTGCCTCCTCCGCCTGTCGCGCCTGCACCTCGGAGTAGGCCACGTCCAGCCCAGCCAGGAGCTGGGCCCGATGGCCGAAGGCGTCCAGAGCTCCGGCGGCGATGAGGGCTTCGGTGGCCCGCTTGTTGAGCAGCCGGAGATCGATCCTCTCCAGGAAATCGAACAGGGTCTCGAACGGCCCCTTTTCCTCCCGAGCCCGAATGACGGACTGGACCGCCCCGGCTCCGACTCCTCGAACCGCCCCCAATCCGAACCGAATCTGGTTCTCGTCCACCACGGTGAACTTCCATCCCGACTCGTTGACGTCGGGGGGGAGGACCTGGAGAGGCTCTGAGACCCCCGGAAGATGGCGATGGAGCTCCCGGCACTCGCCGATGTACTTCACCACATCGTCGGTCTTGTCCAGCACCGACGACAGGAGCGCGGCCATGAATTCGGCGGGGTAGTGCGCCTTGAGCCAGGCGGTATGGTACGAGAGCAGGGAGTAGGCGGCGCTGTGGCTCTTGTTGAAGCCGTATCGACCGAAGGTCTCGATCTGGTCGGCCAGATCTTCGGCCGTTCGCCGGTCCACGCCCCGGGCGATGGCTTTTTCCTTGAACTTTCCGAGCTCCTTCTGAATGAGCTCGGCGATTTTCTTCCCCACCGCTTTCCGGAGCACGTCGGCTTCGCCGAGAGAGAAGCCTGCCAGGACAGATGCGATCCGCATCACCTGCTCCTGGTAGACGATGATGCCGTAGGTGGGCTCCAGGACCTTCTCCAGCTCCGGATGGGGATAGGAGACGGGTTCCTGACCCAGCTTCCGCCGGATGTAGATGTCCGTCATCCCGGAATCCAGCGGCCCTGGCCGGATCAGGGCATTCGTGGCGACCAGGTCATCGAATCGATCGCACTTCATCGCCCGGAGCTTGTCCAGCGCCAGAGAGGATTCGAACTGGAAGATCCCCGACGTTCCCCCGTGGGCGAGCATGGCGTAGACGGCCGGGTCGTCGAGAGGGACGTCGTCCATGGTGTCATAGACGTCCCCGGAAACCGGGTGCTTCAGGGCCCCCAACCTGGTCTTCACCGACTCCACGGAATCGTGGATGACGGTGAGGGTTTTCAGGCCGAGGAAGTCCATCTTCAGCATTCCGGCATCTTCCAGGCAGTTCATGTCGTACTGAGTGACGACGACTGCCTCGTCTCCATTTCCTCCGACGCCGGTCCCGTTGCCCCCTCGGGCTCCGGCCCCATTCCCATTTCGCCCGTTTCCGGCCCCCGCGATACCCGAATTCCCGCTCCCCTTGGTCTGCTGGACGCAGACCGGGACGTACTCGTCCAGGGGGCCCGGAGCGATCACCACGCCGGCGGCGTGAACAGAGGCGTGACGGCTGAGACCTTCCAGGGTCATGGAGTAGTCGAAGAGCTGCCTGTGCCGCTGGTCCTGCTCGTAGAGGGCCTTAACTTCCGGGATCTTCTCAAGGGCTTCCTCGACAGTGAAAGCCGATCCCGGCGCGTTGGGGATCATCTTGGCGATCTTGTCGGTCTCACCCGGCTCGAATCCGAGGGTCCGGCCAACATCCCGGATCACCGCTCGGCTCTTCATGGTCCCGAAGGTGATGATCTGACCCACGGCCTCCCGGCCGTACTTCTGCCGCGTGTATTCGATGACCTCTCCGCGCCGTTCGAAGCAGAAGTCGATGTCGATGTCGGGCATCGAAATCCGCTCGGGGTTCAGGAAACGCTCGAAGAGAAGATCGAACTCCATGGGATCGATGTTGGTGATCCCCATGGCATAGGCCACCAGGGACCCGGCCGCTGAGCCACGACCGGGGCCCACGGGAATGCCATTTCGCCGGCTCCAGTCAATGAAGTCCCAGACGATGAGGAAGTACCCGGCGTAACCCGTCTGCACGATCACGTCCAGCTCGTAATCCAGACGTTCCCGGACGGTTTCCGGAAGGGGTTCGCCGAAGCGCTCCTTGGCTCCCTTGGTGGCGAGGTGAATCAGGTAGTCGTTGGGGTCTTTGTACTCTTCCGGGAGGGGGAACTCCGGGAGATGAATCTTGGTGCTCATCTCCAGGTCCACCTCGTCGGCGATCTTCAGGGTGTTTTCCAGCACCTCCGGATGGTCCGGGAAGAACTCTGCAATCTCGACGTGAGACTTGAAGTAGAGGCCATCGTCGTAGCGCATCCGGTTGGGATCGTCCCGGTCCTTCCCGAGCCCGATACAGAGGAGGACGTCGTGGGCCTCGTGATCCCCCTCCTGGAGGAAGTGGGTGTCGTTGGTGGCGACGACGGGGAGACCCATGTCCTGGCTCAGCTTGAAGACCTCTTCGTTGAGCTTCGCCTGACCTTCTGTTCCGTGGGCCTGTACCTCCAGGTAGTACCGGTCCTTGAAAACGTTCGCATACCACTCCGCCGCTTCACGAGCTCCGGCCCAGTCGTCGGCCAGGAGATGTCTCGAGACCTCCCCGGCCATGCAGGCCGAGCTGACGATGAGCCCTTCGGAGTGTCGGGCCAGCACCTCTCTGTCCACCCGGGGCCGCATGTAGAACCCCTCGGTATACCCGATGGAAGAGAGCTTCACCAGGTTCCGATACCCCTCGGGGTTCTGGGCCAGCAGAACCAGGTGGTAGTAGGCCCGCTCACCCTGGCCGGCCCGGACACGCTCCCGCCGGTCTCCGGGGGCCACATAGGCCTCCATACCGATGATGGGCTTCAGGCCCTCCTTCCTGGCGAGTTTTTGGAACGCCCAGGCGCCGAAAAGCGATCCGTGGTCGGTGAGGGCCAGGGCCGGCATCTCGAATTCCTGTGCCTTGCGAACCAGGTCCGAGAGCCGGTTGGCTCCGTCCAGGAGGGAGAACTCGGAGTGGGTGTGGAGGTGAACGAAAGACACTGGTCCTCGGTGGCGGCTCCAGGGTTGTTGGCGGTGCGAATCAGTCCTCCGAACAGGTGGGACGAACAATTGTATTGAGGGGTGCTGAGGGTGGCAACGCAGGGGCCGAGGGAATGACGGTTTCAAGCCCTTTTTCTCCCGCGAGGGTCGCCAGCGAGTTTCAGGTGCCCCAGATCTTGGGTGTCTGACCGAGAGGAAACACGAGGGATTGGGGGGAGGCTCGGGACCGGGGCTTCGGCGAGGCCCCCAGGCCTGCGTGACGGAGGAGGTTTGGGTGCGGCCGTGCGGGTTATGGCCGACCGCACCCGAACCGAAACGGATTCCTCCCCCCGTCAGAACGCCAATCCGATGTTCAGGAGCCTGAGATTCGGAATGGTGACGGTGGTACCGTCGGGTAGGTCCCCGCCCAGGAGCCTGGTCGCTCCCAGTCCCATCCCGATGTAGAAGGTTCGCTCGGCTCCCAGAAGCCAGGCGTACCCCACATCGAATCCTGCCCCGAACGCCGTGCCCGAGTCATCATCGTCCGAGACATGGTAGACTCCGGCCCGGCCTCCGATGTAGAAACCCGAAAAGGCCGCTCCTTGAGGGTAGTGTCGGTAGAAGAAGTTCAGGTTCTTGAAGTCCTCGTCACCCCCGTCCAGAGAGATCCAGGATCCCCCGACGCCTACGGTGCCTGAAGGCGAGACTTTCCGCTCAAACTCAGCATTCGTCCACTCCCACATGAGGAGGAAGGGATTGGCGGAAAGGACGTGGTCATGGGGGACTGGGGCCTTCGTACCCGGTTGTTGGGCTTCGGCCGCCCCGGGGAACATCCCCAGGATTGGAACGGCGGAAACCAGCAGGACTTTCAGCTTGCCATTCATGGTCCATCTCCGGAAAAAGGCACGTTTCCCATCCCCAACAGGCCCCTGGGTGCGGCGGGTCGGACCGGTCGTCGATCCGCCGCCCGGGGTGCCTGCCGGTGGGGGGGTGCAAACCCCATGCCCGGAGAAACCAATCCCGTATGTGATGGCAAAATATGTCTTTAGATGTAATTACCCTAGATTGTCTAAGAAAAAAGTGTCCCCTCAGGAGGACAAATCGATGGTTTTCCGTGGGGGCGTCCCCCGGAATCACACCGGCGTGTCAGTGGCCTTCTCGGTGGGCTCCGCCGAAGTACATCTTCTCTCCAGCCTCGACCCGAAGGGCCAGCTTGTTCTGGGGAGGGGGTAGGGGACAGGTGGCGAATGCGGTGAAGACACAAGGAGGGTTATAGGCACGGTTGAAGTCGATGACAATCCAGTCTCCTTCGAATGGAGCCTCCACGGATAGGAACCGCCCCCCGCCGTAGGTTTCCCCCCCGTTGGTCTCATCACCGAAAACCACCGAGAATCTCTTCGAATCAGGGTTTCCGGTTACATCGAGGCGGTATTCCTGGCCATCCACAGCGAAGACCACAGCTCCGGGAGAATTGGACGTGGAGGGGACGTCCAGCACATTGGGGGCAGGGATCTCTTTGGGAGGATCATACCGCTGGAACCGTCCCAAAATCCGCCAGCCGGCATCGGTGGGATAGCGGTCGATGCCATGGAATTCCTGGAAGGCCGGGGCGGCGCTGTCCCTGAGCCGCACCCCGTATTGGCCGAACCGCTCGATGACGAACCAGCTCAGGGTGCCCCAACGGAAGACCGGCGGGGGTCCCGAGGCGTCCACCCGAAACTGGACGGGCTCCGTGTCTTCGGAAGGATGTAGGGACCGGGCCGACGGAGAAAGCGCATACTCCAGAGATCCCCTTCCGCGAAGAGTCAGGGTCCCGACCCAGGGCGGCACCCCATCTCCCGGGAGGACCACCGCCATCGCCGGGTCGGAACCCACAGGATTCTCGCCCTGAGCGAGCCAAAAAAGGCCTACCAGGGAAAGCCAGGAGTCGGGCTCCCGAAGCTCAGCTGCCCGCCGGGCCTGCCATTCTTCGATCTCCGCCCTGTGCTCTTCGGCTGAGGGGAGAACCGGGGGCGGTACGGATTCGCAACCGCCGACCCCGAGGGCCAACCAAAAGAACGGCAGGCAAGCGACCGGCTTCCGGCGCGCGTGCATCACCCTGGACTCACGCTCCACTCTCCGCACTTGAACGATTTCAATATCGTTTCGAGCTGGAGCATGTACTCCCATTTGTCCCGCTCATTGCTTGGCGAGTACAGCCAGGCGTCCACCAGGTACATCCGGTCCTGGAGGGGACAGTGCGCGGCCCACGTGATGACTGCACCTGCGGCCGGCCAAGTGCTTCCCGGCGGGTTGCTCCAAACCCCTCGGACCTCGAAGATCTCGATCCTGAAGGAGTGGGGGAACGCCTCACGGATACCCTCTCGATCGACCACCTGCGGATAGGGGAAGTACTCTGCCGCGATCGCCTCCCGCCAATCCAGGACGGAGTCTGCTGTGAGTCCCAGGGGGACGGGAGTCCTCCAGGTCACGGTGAACTGGCGGATGAGCTCGGCGGGGTCCGGGTTGTCGTTCCGGAAGACATAAACCGAGTCCTCCACTCCCCAGTCGTAGACCACGGGGAGGATGAGGCTGAACCCGGCCAGAGCCGAGAGCGTATCGGCCAACGCCGTGTCACGGCCGCTCACGAACATCCTGTATTCGGCTTCCTCCAGGAAGCGGTCCTCGAGGATCCGATGGACCACAGGGATCCTGAAATTCACCTGGTAGGGAATGTCCCCTTCGCGGTCCACGAGGATGATGGTGACGTTCTGGTTCCGGGCCCAGACGTCCTCGGCCTCGTAGATTTCCGGCGCGTAAATGTCTACAGTGTCAGGGAGGGTGGCCAGCGCTTCCGCAAGCCATGCATCTTCCTGGCTTCCGATGAGCACCACTTCGTGGAACCGGTACCAGAGATCGTCGGTGGGTCGCTTATAGGTGACTCGGAAGGTGTGGTCCAACCGGACGGTCCAGACATCAGGAGACAGGCCGACCTGGACCGAATCCTCCAGGGACGGCCACCAGTCGGGAGGAGCGACCACGATGATGGCGTTGGCGTCCCCGTAGGCGAGGCCCGGCTCGCAGGCCGTGTTGGCCAGGGCGAGCAAAGAAAGCGTTGAGACAAGAATTACCTTACGCATGTCTGTTCCCTTGAGGATTCGTCTCGGTGCATGATCCCCCGGAGGGGACTTCCCGATCGTGGCTCGGACTCCCATGATTCTACATCCTCCCTGGCCCAGGATTCAATCGGAGGAGTGATCGGATCTGATGAAACCATCCGGCGCTCCCCCTCGTTTTGGCTATTGGGCGCGGCGCGTTCCCGGGCCGTAGTCCAGTACAACGCCCCGAACAGTTCCATTCTTCGACCCCCCAGAGGCTCATGACCCTCCTCTTCCAGGACCTCAAGGTCGCCGTTCGGATGCTCTTCAAGAACCCGCTCTTCACCTCGGCGGCCATCCTGACCCTGGCTCTGGGGATCGGCTTGAACACCGCCGTCTTCAGTGCTGTCTACGATCTGGTGCTGAAACCCTTGCCGGGAGTCCAGGAGCCCGATCGGCTGGTTCAGGTCTATCGGAGTTGGCCGGGGATCGAGTTCGGCTCCAACTCCATCCCCCACTTCTTCGACCTCAGGGACCGGTCGGAAGAGGTGTTCAGCGGGGTCGGAGCGTTTTCCTTACAGCCCGCCTCCGTCACCCTGGGCGAGGATCCGGAGTACCTCCTCGGCCAGATGGTCTCGGCCGGCTACTTCCAGGTCCTGGGCGTGAACGCGGTCATCGGGCGAGTCTTCATCCAGGAGGAGGAAGGCCGTGCCCCTGGGGCTCACCCGGTGACCCTCATCAGCCAGAACCTCTGGCAGAATCGCTATGGATCCGATCCGGAGGTGATCGGACAAACCATCAATGTGAATGGGCACCCCTACGAGATCATCGGGGTGGTCCCCGCTGAGTTCCGGGGCGTGATTCCCATCCTCCAGACCGACGTCTGGATCCCCCTCATGATGCAGATGGAGTTCCTCCCGGGGTACAATCGGTTCGAGCGCCGGGGGAACAACTTCATGCAGGCCATCGCCCGCCTCCAGCCCGGAGTTACGCCGGAGCGAGCCCAGGAGTTCCTGGATGCCCTCACCCTCCGGTTTCGGGAGGAGATGCCTGACTCCTACGAGCGGGGAGAGATGCTTCTTGTTCCCCAATCTGAGGTGACCCTGGCTCCGGATATGCGGAACGCCGCAGTGGGTCTTTCGGGGGTGATGATGGGAGTGGTGGGCCTGCTTCTCCTCATCGCTTCCGTGAATGTGGCCAACCTCTTCCTGGCCCGGGCCCAGGACCGGAAGAAGGAGATGGGGATCCGGCTGAGTATCGGGGCGAATCGCCGGCGCGTCATCGCCCAACTTCTTACCGAAACCCTGGTTTTCTCCCTGCTCGCGGCCGTTGCCGGCCTCGGGATGGCGTTCGTAGCGGTGAAGGGCGCCAGCACCATCACGCTCCCCATCGACATACCCCACTCCTTCGACCTCGCCATCAACGGTCCGGTCCTTCTCTTCTCCCTCTGCGTGGCGCTGCTGGCCGGACTGGTCTTCGGGCTGGCTCCTGCCCTCCAGGCTTCCCGCCCCGATCTGGTCACGGCGCTCAAAGGGGAGATTTCTGCCCAGGGCGCGAAGGGGTCCCGGACCAGTCGTGTGCTGGTCGTCGGCCAGATGGCGCTCTCCCTGGTCCTCCTCATCAGCGCCGGCCTCTTCATCAAGAACCTCCAGGCCTCATCCCAGATCGACAAGGGATTCGACTCGGAGAACATGATGGTGGCGGCCATGGATCCGAGCCTCCAGGGCTACTCCCAGGAGGAAACGGGGGTCTTCTACCGGGAGCTCCTCGACCGGGTCAGAGCCATTCCAGGTGTCTCGGTGGCTGCGCTCGGAGAGTCTGTCCCCCTGAGCTTCTCCTCGAGCGACTCCAGCGTGGATATCCCCGGATACGATCCGTCGCCGGAGGAGCGGATGAGCATCCGATACAATCGGGTGAGCCCCGGGTACTTCGCCGCCATGGGGATTCCCATGCTCCAGGGGAGGGAGTTCGAGGAAACGGACCGAGCCGACGCCCCCGGCGTCATCATCGTGAACCAGCACTTCGCCGATCGGTTCTGGCCCGGGGAGAATCCAATAGGAAAACAGGTCGGGTCCCACGGGATGGACCGAACCGTCGTGGGAGTAGTCCCGACGGGGAAGTACAGCACCCTGAGCGAGGAGCCCCTGGACCATCAATATCTGCCCATCACCCAGTCCTTCGGGGCAGGGCAGTACCTGCACGTTCGAACGGCGGGGGATCCCGAATCCCTTCTCACCTCGATCAGGGAAACCGTCAGGGCGTTGGATCCGAACATCCCCCTCTTCGACGTGAAGACAATGAACACCCATCTGGGGATCGCCCTCATGCCGGCACGGCTGGCGGGAATCGTCCTGGGATTCTTCGGTGTGCTGGGGCTGATCCTCGCCTCGGTGGGCATCTACGGGGTGATGGCCTACTCGGTCGCTCAGCGGACCCGGGAGATCGGAATCCGAACGGCCATGGGGGCGGACAGGAGCGAGGTGACCAGCATGATCCTGTGGCAGGGGTTCAAGCTGGTGCTGGTGGGTGGAGCCGTGGGGATCGTCGGGGCCCTGGGGATGAGCCTGGTGATCGAGAGCCTCCTCATCACAGGACAGGCCCTGGACCCCCTGGCCTTCGTGGGTATCCCGGTCCTCCTGGGGGCCGTCGCCCTCCTGGCCACCTATCTCCCGGCCAGGAGAGCTGCCAGCGTGGACCCGGTTCGAGCCCTGAGGTCCGACTGAGGCGCGCCTACTCGCTTTTCAGGGCCTGCACCGGGTTCACCCGGCTGGCTCGCCGGGCAGGGAAGAACGCCGCCAGGGCCGATGCTCCGATCAGGACGGCTGGCACACCGATGAACGTCACCGGATCAAGGGCGCTCATCTCGTAAAGGAAGCCCGAGACCGCCCGAGAGAGGCCGAGGCCCAGGAGCAGCCCGATGGTCCCCCCC
>JBDHCH010000133.1:0-13830 GCA_039592115.1 Gemmatimonadota bacterium
GCGCTCATTCGTCGAGTTGTGGTTGAAGTCGTTTTCAACTGCTACGATGCCGCCGATTTGGTGGAAACGCCAGGTGTCTCATGGGAGCCTCCTTTCTGGAATGCTCGAATGCGCCCCTCTGCTCAGGTCATGACGTTCAGGACTCTTGGATGCACACACCTGGACGGCAAATCGGGATGAATTGCACCCCTGATCGGGAGCCCTGTCGATTCTTGTGTCGACCGGGCCGGTTATTGGGCCGATAAGCCCCGGCAGATTCCGGCATCGTTTACCGGCAAGGCCGGCTAATCCTTCTATCGGACAGGTGCGCAACGGATGAGGGGAGAGGGCGCGCCTCCCCCCACGCACGCCGGATAGGCGTGAGGCTTCAGCCAGGTGCATTCCCAGACCGAGGGCCAACCGATCGTGGTTCAACGGAAAGACTATCAACACCTGCGACCGATTCCTGGCCGACACATATCTGCAAACTCGAAACTCGGGGCGGTTCACCTAAGCGGTGTGGGAATGTGAGGGGGCCGTCAAATCCCCCTCAACACGGTCCTCTCCATGAGGATGTCCGGGTCGGTCCAACCTTTCCACTGCATCACCTCGGAGAAGGCCCTCCTGAACAGGACGCTCACTTCGATTTCGGCCTCACCCTGTTCAGGAGCCGAGAACACGAACCGGTTGGTGTCGGCGTGGAAGGCCGGCAATCGCGTATCCTCCGCTACCCGTGTGGGCACCCAGTAGGCCCCGGTGGGAGCCAGGTTCGTCCATATCTCTTGGAGAAGCTTTGCGAAGTAGGTGCCTGGCTGGCCCTCCAAATCTCCTGCCCAGTCCGGCAGTATGGGACCGCTTCGAAGGGGAAGTGTCTCCCCCTGGGCATCCCTCACGATCACGACCAGGAAGACCTGGCGTAGGGGCGAACCCGTGGGCACGTGGTGGCCGGCGTTGGTGTTCGTGACCGTGGCGGTGACCACCAGCTCATCGCCGATCCGCTCGCCGGATACGTCAAGCTCAACCGTGTTCTGGAGGAACTCCACGTCGTTGGCGCCGGGCATCCTGTGACTGGCAATGTTATGGGGGTCTCTGATCACCCCACCCTTGTCGATGCGGGCGAAATGCGTCGATCCCCGGGCCGGCATGTGACAGTCCTGGCAGGTCTTTCCATCAGCCGGATCGCTGTAGGGGCTCTCCAGCCATTCCCCGTAGGAGTTGTAGACGGGCACACCCCAGAACACGCCACGGTGGCAGGGTGCACAGAAACGGCTCTCCTTCTGAAGGGGTGAGTAGGTGTCCTCTCCCGGTGCCACGTCATCGAACGGCCCCGCGAAAAACTGATGCCCCTCCGGGGGGCGCCGAAGCTCGAAGGACATCACTCCCGGCATGTTGGGCGACGGGAGGCCGTCTTCGCCTAATCGAACGTCCCACACCTTGTGGCAGAAATCGCAGGCCACGCCTTCCGCACCGACTCCCGCCACAACCCTCGGATCGGTCTCGTATGGGGCGTCGACGGCTGCGGCGGGCGTGTGACAGGCCCCGCAGTTCCCGGCAGTGGCAGGAAAGTCGAGGCGGTACCCAGGCCCGACGTACGGGTCGGATTGGCTGGGCCGCAAGGGAAGGGGTCCGTAATCCCTGCTCTGGGCACGTCGGGTTAGGGGGCTCCGGATTCCAGCCATGTCAGTGCCGGCATACATGTTCAGGAAACGTGGGTTCCGGGCGGCCTGGGAGTGGGCATCCAGCACCCACTCATCGAAAGGCAGGAGGGATTCCGGGCCGCCTCCCTCGCTGTGGCACGCCTCGCAGCTCCGATCAGCGGCGCCAGCGGCGAAGGCGCTCACCCACTCGTAGCCTTCGTGGTCCTGGGTGGGGTGCCGCTGGAGAACCAGCTCGATTTCCCCCTGTCCTCCGGTCACCTCGACGGGCCCACCGCAGAAATACCCGACTGCACACGCGGTCAGGGCATACGATTCAGTGTCCGGCACCCCCAGATCGAAGGTCCCGTCGGCCTCGGAGGTGGTGAATGTGGAGGTCCCTTGGATGCGGACGGTTGCTGTGGCCACGGGTCCGGTGTCGTCCAAAACCCTCCCCTGGACCATGGCCTGGTTTGGTTCTTGCCCTGGGTTTCCCCCGGAGTTCACTGGGCCACATCCAATGCACCCGCACAGCGCGGTGACGGTGGGAAGTCCCGCTGGAAGGCGCAGAACCCTTCCCCACCCGAGCCTGAGCCTCACTGGAAGTCGACCCGATAGACCCCCTCGCCTTCCGTCGCCGCATACAGCTTCCGCCCGTCGCTGGACATGGAAAGTGCGCTGATGTCCCGTAGGCGGAGGCCCTCGTTCAGACTCTGCCAGGTATCGCCTCCGTCTGTGGAGCGGAACACGCCGCTCATGCGGTCCGCGATGTAGAGCCGATCCGGGTTGGTGGGGTTGAAGACGATGTCCGAGACCGTTGCCTCGGCCGGCAGTCCTGTCCCGGCGTATCGCCAGGTCGTGCCGCCGTCGGTGCTGCGATGGAGACCCCCCTGGGCCAGTCCGGAGAACACGGTGTCGGGGTTGGTGGGGTGGACGGCAACCGAGAGGGCCACGGGCGACTGCACCGAGCCCAGGGTGAGTGCCGTCCAACTGTTCCCTCCGTCGGTGGTCTTGAGGACCCCGTGGTTGGCGGTAGCCGCATACACGACCAGGGGATCGGTGGGGTGGATCGCAAGGGCCGTGACGTTGGCATCCTGGCTCACTCCACCGTTTGCACCTTGCCAGCTATCCCCACCGTCGGAGGATTTCTGCACCCCACCGGAAGCGCCGATTTCGTCGAAGGTCCCTGCCGACATGTAATGAGACTGCCCGGCGTAAACCACGTTGGCATCCGAAGGCGCAAAGGTGATGGCCCGATACCCTCTCCCTTCGCCGGCTGGCTGGCTTACGGCCTGCCACGAGTCCCCACCGTTACGGCTGGAGAGTAGGACCGAGCCCCAGTTGTTTGAGGCGATCACGTGCTGGGGGTTCCGGGGATCGACCGCCACGGCATTCCACTCCAGGCCAAAGGCCGTGCCATAATTGAGGCCAGCCCAGTGTGTACCGCCGTCCGTGCTCGAAAACAGGCCGCTTCGGGCTGCGGCGAATACCCTGGACGGATGGCTCGGGACCGCCACGACGTCTCGGACCTGGGCGCCTGTGTAACCTTCACTGGCATCGGTCCAGGTAACCCCGGCGTCAACGCTCAGGAAATTGCCACCCCCATAGTTGTTGGCGAAGATCCGGCCAGGGTTCCGGGGATCGACCTGGAAGTCAATGGGGAACCCCGCCCGGATCCCAGGAGGTCCCCACCCTCCACCACCAGGGTCGAAGCTGGCCGTCACCCAGGTGAAACCGCCGTCCTCACTCCGGTATACCGCTCCGGCGCTTCCAGCATAGGCAAGGTTGGGATCGCTTTCGGAGAACTCCACGGCCTCGATTTGGTCATTCTGAAGAGTATGTTGCCAAGACCCTCCCCCATCCGTGGTCAGGTAAACCCCTGATCCGGCTCCATAAGTGATGTTTCCGGTCCCCGCCAGCAGTATGTCGGGATCCTCGGGGTGCATGTAGAGAGAACCGACATACAGATTCCCGAGGCCGTTGTTCACCGGGAGCCATGTGGAACCCCCGTCGGTGCTCTTATAGACGCCCCCACTGCCGGCGAGGCCCCCCTGAGAATCGGAGTCTGAAGCTTCCCGGTCGAAGATCCCTGTGGAGAGGTACAGAACGTCCGGGTCGACCGGGTTGATCCAGATGTAACGGGCCAAGTTGCTCCCGCGCCAGATGGCCGTCCAGTTGCTTCCGCCGTCGGTGGTCTTGTAGACGACACCCTGCACCATGTCGAACTCCAGGCCGATACGGGGCACGCCCGTCAAGGCCCAACTGGAAATCTCAGCAGCTGCGTACACGATTTCCGAGGAACGGGGGTCCACAGTAATACCACGGAATGAAACCCCTTCGAACTCGGTGACTCCATTGTCCATCTTGGTCCAGGAGTTCCCGCCGTCGATGGACTTGAAGATGCCTCGGGTGAACTGGGTGCCTGCCCAGACGATGTCGTAATCGTGGGGGTCGATAGTCAGACAGAAGATGGGGATGGCTTCGTTGGTGTTGCCGATTCGGGCAGTGATGCCGGTGTTGGACGGGAACCAGGTGTCCCCCCCGTCGGTGCTCTTGAATACGCCGGCCCAGGCATCGGTGACGAACATGATGTCGGGGTTGTCGGGCCGCATCCGGATGTCGTAGCCCAGTCCACCCAAGGGGCCGCCGGTGCGCACCCAGGCACCGGGCTCCAGCGGCTTTTCGGGTTTGGGATCGGGATCGGGGTCGGGATCCGGTGCTGCTGGTTGACTCGAATCACATCCGATGGCTGCTGCCACTCCGACAAGAGCCAGGAGAACCAGCCCCAGGCGCTCGTTCATGGTCACCTCCATGTCCGCGGTCGGGTGTCGGATGGCGGGCACCGAGTGAATGGACCCCTGAACCCTCAACCTCGTTAAGCTCCCCCTTCTTTGGCAAGTGTTTCGACCTGGAGTAGAGCGGGGGCGTTGGTGCACGACTCTGAGCTGAGGACGGGTCCTCCCCCCGTGATCTGGCCCCCTGAAACGAACCCAGGTTTAGTCTCATTAACCTGGGCCACCTCATGTCGATTGGGCCGGTTAGTGTGTCGATAAATCCCGGCATATTCCGGCATGATTTGAGGGAAAAGCGGCAGATCGTGTGTCCTACCAGTGAAAAGTACGGCATTTTGCCGTGATTTGGCCTATTTGATGGAGGCCTGATAAGCGTGAGGTCGGTAGTTCGAGTCTACCCAGGCCCATTTGTGAAGTGCTTTCCCCGTCTGATCTTCCGAGGTCGGGCGGGGTTTCATTTTCGTGCGATTCTCGGAGGTGTGTCGATTCAGCCGGTCTGAATATCTCTCCCCTTTCTTCTTCCGAGATCGCTTCTTCGATTCCCAATCCCGCGAAGCACGGTCTCAAGCATAGGGTTCTGCTTCGTGGGTCTCACTCATCAGGAGGTCGAGGAGTCTTGGGTGGGTGAAGAGCTTCTCTCGGCCCACGGCATGTTCAACAAGAACCCCGATAGAGGCCAGTTCCTTCAGGTACCGCGACGCCGCCTGACGGCCGACGATTCCGGCTTCGACAAGGTTGCTGATTCGGCAGTACGGTTGCTCAAAGAGGATGTCCACGAGCTCCCAGCTGTAGATCTTCGGGAGATCTTCCTTCACAAACCTCCCTGTGGCCTCACGGAGTTTCCCGATTGCACCGATCTTCTCCGTTGTCCAAATCGATGTCTCCTCCACCCCTCGGAGCATGAAGAGCATCCAGGGCTCCCATTCCTCGCTCCGGGTGACGTCCCGGAGGAGCTCGTAGTAATCGTACTTGTTTGTGATGATGAACCGGCTCATGCACAGCACTGGGAGGGGCAGGAGACCCTGAGCGACCAGGAAGAGGCTGTTCAACACTCTCCCTGTTCGGCGGTTTCCATCGGTGAAGGGGTGAATGGCCTCGAACTGGTAGTGGGCCGCGGCCATGCGGACGAGGGGTTCGATTTCCTCCTCCATGTGGAGAAACTCCTCCCAGTTCTTCAGCAGGGTCCGGATTCGATCCTCGTGCTCCGGAGGGGTATAGATCACCTCCCCACTGGCCCCCTTGGCGATGAACGTTCCGGGAACCCGACGCACTCTCATCTCCGTGCCCTTGATCCGGCTACAGACGACCTCGGCCGTACGGGTGTTGAGGGGATGGGATTTCAGATCCCGGTAGCCTTCCAACAAGGCGTGGCGGTACCGGACGGCTTCCTTTGTGGCGGGGTCCGGCTCCCCCTCGGAAGCGAGGTGTCTGAATAGCCTATCTGCTGTCGTGACAATGTTTTCGATCTCCGAGCTGGCCCGAGCCTCAAGTACAGGAAGAGTGTTGATCAGCATGTCGGGCTTGGGGATCAACTCCACAGCCTTCTTCAGCTCCGCCAGGGCACGACTGGCTGCGATGGCCTGCTTCAGGACGGTCTTGGTCTCCAGCTCCACCGCCGGGGGCAGGAGAGGGAGTTCGTTGTAGGGCCGGTCGGGCTGCCAGGGGGTGGTCAAGATATGTCTCCAATAACGAGTTTCTGCGACACGTTTTTAGGATATGTCGTTCCCGGCAACACGTCAAGGAGATGTGTTTCCGAAACCCGATTATTGCGACGTGTCATCTGAACGCGTCGTTGGCGGCGACAACGCCACTCCCGCGCTGTCAGAGAACAGGATGGGTGTGGGCTCAGTTCGGGCCCCGCCCTACGCACGCTGGTTAGGCGTGAGTTCGGCGCCTCAGATCCACCCGGACCCATCAGGACCCTCTACTGCGGCACCCGTACCTCGAACTTGATGGCAGCCAGTTGCTGGGGCGACCTGCCGATGCTCTCCAGGAATGGCAGCCAACGCGGGTCGTCGTGGATGTTGGCGAACGTGCTGTACGACGCGATCTCCGACAGACCCGGGTCTCTGTACTGCACAGCCTTGTCCAGCCACTCGAAGGCGCCGTCCGCGTCACCCCGGAACGCTAATATGCTTGCTATCTGGACGGCAGCACTTTGCTCGTAACCCTCGATTAGCTTCGCCAGCGCGGCATCAGACTCAGCAGACTGTCCGAGCGCATGGTAGGCCCCCACCAAAGCGGCCACACGCCAGAACTCGGAAGGCTCCTCCTGAATCGCTGCCAGTGCCGCCTCGGGCTCGCCCTTCTCGAGCAGCGCCCAGCCGATCAGCATCGTCGCGTTCTCACGGCCCGGGCTCAGGGCCAGGGCGGTACGGCTGGAAGCGATGGATTCATCCAGTCGCCCGGCAAACAGGTAGTAAACGCCCAGGGTGGCATGCGGGCCGGGGTTCACCGGGTCTCGAGCTACCACGTATTCCAGGAGCGCAATGGCCTGGTCCAGGCGGCCGAGACTCGAGGCCAAGGAGCCGGCATCTCTCAGGATAGCCGTGTTGGCGGGGTCGAGTTCGAGGGCGCGTTCAAGATGCCTTGCTGCGGCCGCCCGATCATTGTCATACACGTCCGCGATATAGCCGAGAAGACCGAAGGCCTCAGCATATCCCGGGTCGATCGACAGCGCCCGATTCGCGACCTCGCGAGCCAGCCGGTTGCCCTCGTCAACGGGTCGCAAGCCACCGCCTGCCTGCACGGAGTAGGTGTTCCCAAGGCCAACCCATGCGGCCGTATACTCGGGCTCGATCGCCAGCGCCTGTTCATACAGCGCAATGGCCCGCTCGTAAACTTCAGCCCTACCTTGGCGCCCCAGCTGGCGGGCCTGCAGGAACAGCGCATAGGCCTCGGGATCGACCTTCTCGGCCGTGGGCGCTGCACCCAGCAGCGTCACCTTTAGCTGCTCCGTCACATAAGCCGCGATCTCGTCCTGGATGGCAAAGATGTCCTGCAGCGTCCGGTCCCAGGATTCTGACCACACGTGAAAACCATCTTCGGCTCTGATCAACTGCGCCGTGATGCGCACCTCGTTATCGGCCTTTCGGACAGAGCCTTCCAGGACGTGAGCCACGTTCAGCCGGTCGGCGATCTCCGTGATCTCAAGGCCCTGGCCTTTGAAGGAGAATGACGAGGTCCGTGCCGCCACGTGCAGGTCAGGAATCTTCGCCAGAAGGTTGAGCAGCTCCTCGGAGATGCCGTCGGAGAAGTACTCGTTGCTGGCATCATCACTCATGTTGACGAAGGGCAGCACCGCGATCGAGGGTTTGCCGTCTTCAAACGCTGTCCGTACTCCAACACCGATCGACTCCTGGGACTCCCCGGCACCGCCCATGATCGACAGCACGCCACCTGAGAGGAGCAACAGAAGAGCGATTATCAGGAGCTCGGGGCCACTGACCCTCTGGCGGCCTTTCTCCCCGTGGTACCAAGCAAGCACCAGAACTACGAAGAACCCGAAGAACGCGAAGATGGTGACGACCTGGCCAACAAGAACCGGCCACGTGAACTGGTCCACCACGAGGCCCGTCGCTTCGACCACAAACCACGCACCCGCCAGGTAGGCAATCACCCACTGGATGAGCTTGCGTTCCTTCAGGCGTTGTAACAGGGGGGGCATGCGCTCGCGCTCCTTTGAGGGCAGGAGGGTGCTTGGAACAAGGTTCTCCGGTCGTGCTCAGAGCGCAACCGGATTCGGACCTCCAAAGCGTCTCCCACGTTTCATCCAGCTTCCTTGGTCTGCACGCAGTTTATGTCCACGGATATGCCCATCTCCAGGAAGGCACCTTAGCGCCCGGCCTGAACCAACCCCAGACCGCGAGGCGGGTCACCTACTGCGGCACCCGTACCTCGAACTCGATGGCGGCCAGCTGTTCGGGCGACTTGCCGATGCTCTCGAGGAAGGGGAGCCAGCGCGGATCGTCGTGGATGTTGGCGAACATGACATCGACCGGGACTTCAGCCAGGCCGGGGTCGTTGTGCTCCACCGCCCTGTCCAGCCACTCGAAGGCGAGGTCGGCCTGGCCGCGGTACGCCAGCACGTACGCGATGTTGTAGGCTGATTTCTGTTCGTGGAACTCGATCAACTCCGCCAACGCGGAATCGGATTCGGCTGCCCGTCCCAGCGCGTGGTAGGCCATGGGCAAACCGATCAGGCGGTAGCCCTCATCCGCCTCCTCGGCAAAGGCAGCCAGCGCCGCCTCCGGCTCGCCCTTGAGAAGGAGCGCCACTCCGAGGACGTACTGCCCGCCGACACTCCCCGGGCTCAGTGTCAGCACGGTGCGGAACGACGTGATGGCCTCATCCAAGCGGCCGTCCAACTGGTAGAAGTAGCCAAGCCACGAATGCCCACCGGGCTTCACCGGGTCGCGGGCAACTGCGTATTCCTGGAGCGCGATCGCCTCGTCCGTGCGGCCGAGGCCTTGGGCCAGGAGGGCGGCGACGGTGATGATGTCGGGGTTGGTCGGCGCCAGCGCCAGCGCACGCTCAAGATGCCGCGCCGAAGTTGCCAGGTCGTTGTCGTAGTCCATCGCGATCCGGCCGAGCTGGGTGTAGGCCTCTGCAAACTCCGGGTCGATCGCCAACGCTCGGTTGGCCGCTTCGCGGGCCAGCCGGTAGCCCTCGTCTATCGGCCGCTGTAAAAACGCCGCCTGGTCGCTATAGTTGCTGGCCAGCCCCGCCCACGCCGCGGCGTAGTCAGGATCGATCTCCAGCGCCCGCTCATACAGCGCGTTGGACTGTTCGACGCTCTCGGCCGTGAACTGGTGGCCCAGTTGCCGCGCCTGCAGGTATAGCGCATAGGCTTCTTGATCGTTGGTGGGTCGGGCCTCGATCCTCTCCTGCTCTTCAGGGGTGATGACGGCCCTCATGTTTAGAGCGACCTGATGTGCGATGTCACCCTGAATGTCGAAGAGGTTCGCGGTGGTCAGGTCACGGTCATAGTCGGCGGCCCAGACTTGGCCTCCGGTTCTCCCGTCGAGCAACTGGAAGATCAAGCGGATCTGCTCTTCGTACTTCTGCACACTGCACTCCCCCACAAAGCCCACACCAAGCTCCTCTGCAACCTGGGTCAGGGGTGCAGGGTGATCCCGGTACCACTCGACCGAGACTCTCCCGGTGGAGAACAAGGATGAGATTCCCTGGAGCTTCAGCAGAATCTCATCGTGAAGGGATGCCGCAAGAAACTCATCTTCAGGACCGGCGCTGAGGTTGACGCACGGGAGCACCGCAATGCCAGGACGGTCATCCCCTTCACGCGGAGCACCCACGAAGGCCGAGTCTCCAGGGTCCGTAAGCATCGACAGCACTCCGCCTGCAATCAGGAGCAGCGTAGCCACCATCAGCAACTCCGGGCCGCTGACCCGCTGACGGCCTTTCTCCCCGTGATACCAGGCGAAGACGAGGGTGATGAGGAATCCGGCAGCCAGGACCGTGAGGATTCCGAGGTGCATGACTGACGAGAGGCCCAGGGGGTCCTTAACGGCATCGAGAAGTTGCACCACGACAAACGCCCCAGCCAAATACGCAAATGCCCACTGGACGAGCTTCCGCTCTTTCAGGCGCTGGATCAGGGAGTGGGAGGGCATGGGGTTAGCCTGTTCCCTGTTTAGTGCACCACATCAGCCGCGTACCTTTCCAGCAGGGCCTGGAAGCGAGGATCATCCCGGAGGGGGTCGAAGTGCCACCCATACTTCGCGTCACAGAAATTGGCCCTCGACGGCCCGACGAGCTGTGGTTCCAGGAGCGCTAAGGCCTCATCCGCAAGCCCTGCCGCAGCGAGGATCAGGGTAGCCTCTCTGGCGGCCTCCAGCTCGTCCAAGGCGTTCCCCCGGTAGGGTTCGATGTACCGTTCGGCTCTATCGGCAGCGTCGGAGGCCCGACCCAGGCCAGCATAGGCATACCCCAGGCCAGCGTGAACCCGAGGATCGTTTGTGTGTTCTCGCTCCCACTGTTCCAGCAGTACCCGAGCCGAGTCGAAGGCGGCCTGTGCAGCTCGCTCATCCCCTCGCATCCGGTGCATCCAACCGGAATTGAGGGATTTCGTATGGACCAAATACTGGGTTATGAAAACGCTGTCTGGACCGGATGGAAAAAGGTCGAGTGCGCCCTCTCCGTCCCCCTCGATATGAAAACGCTGTCTGGACCGGATGGAAAAAGGTCGAGTGCGCCCTCTCCGTCCCCCTCGAACATCTTCAACTCCCAGCGGTTCCAATCGTCCATGCCTGGAGTGCCATTCACCAACGTTCGGAGTGTGTCGAGTTGGCCTTCCCAGCTGCAATACACCATCCCTTTGCGCAAGGCCGCATACACGTCGTCAGGTGCTAGCTCCAGCGCTCGGTTGTAAGCCTCCACAGCTTCAGGGTAGCGATGGGTGAACTCAAACGTGGAGCCGCCCAGGTCGTCGAACACGTTTACATCCCGTGGATCAAGCTTGGAAGCTCTATCGAAGGCGGCGTAGACCTCGGGCCAGTTCCCCATCTGCCGGTGGGCATACCCGATGGATTTGACGTTCAACACATCGTTCGGTGCGCCTTCCAACGCGATGGCGTACTCATCGAGGGCCTGTTGGAAATCACCGTTGATGTAATGGACCCACCCGGCGACCGCGTGGGCCTCGGGCAGGTCAGGCTGCAAAGCCAGAGCACTGTCTGCAGCGGCCCGTTGAGCTCCTAGGTCATCAACCGAGCGATCAATCCCGAAACGCCACTTGGTCCCGACCACCCAGGACAATCGCGCGAATGCCGGAGCAAAGGTCGGATCGAGCGTCGTGGCCCGCTCAAGAAGACTCTGCGCAATATTGAAATTTTGCCCCATACTCTCATAGAGGCCCCGGGTGAAGTAGTCCCACGCCTGCATATAGAGTTCGTAGGCCTCCGTGTTCCCGGTTGGCACAGCCGAGATACGAGCCTGTTCTCCAGGTGTGAGTTCTACCTGGAGTGCCAACGCGATTTCCTGAGCGATCTGACGCTGGACGCCGAAAAGATTGGTGGAGGTCAGAGTCTGGTCGAAATCCTCCGCCCAGAGTTGCCCTCCCGTATTCCCGTCGAGCAACTGGAAAATCAGCCGGATCTGGTTTCCGGATTTCTGGACGCTGCACTCGCCGACGAATCCCACGACGAGATCGGAGGCGATCAGTTGTGTCGCGGGTGGGTTCTCAGCGTAACGAAGCACCGAGGTTCGCCCAATCGAGAAGAGCGACGAGATCTTCTGGAGCTTGAGCAGGATCTCATCATGAAGCGCTCCCGCGAGGTATTCATCGCTTGGGTCGGCGCTCAGGTTTGTGCACGGAAGCACCGCGATGCCGGGCCGGTCATCTCCTTCGCGTGAAACGGCGAAGCCAGGGGAGTCCTCAGGACCTCCGAGGATCGAGAGTACGCCGCCCGCGATCACAAGCAGGGCAGCCACCATCAGCAACTCTGGCCCACTGACCCGCTGACGCCCCTTCTCGCCGTGATACCAAGCCAGGACGAGAGTGATGAAAAGTCCCATCAGGAGAACAACGTGGACTCCCCGTTGGACTCCAGGGGAGATGCCCCATGGTTCGGCCATCACTTCCACGCCCTGGAACACAACAAAGGCACCCGCCAGATAGGCGAGGCCACGCTGCACGATCTTGCGTTGTTTCAACCGCTGCAAAAGGTGAAGGTCGGGCATCTCAGACTAATGACCCGGCAACATGACATGCGCCATCACCGTCGACTCATTCATCAACCAGGGACGAAAATGATCGGGTTCCGTCGAGAGGCCCGTGGATTGAGCAGTGGCGAAAGGCACGTGGAGCACAGCGAGAGGCAGGGCTCCTTCTGCAGCATGGCCGCGGAGCGTGTATCGGATTGCCATCTCAGGCACCTGAAGGCGCCCGCTCTCGACCTCAGAACGAAGGATTTCCAGCAAATCGGGGTCTGCCCCCAGTTCTGCCCTCCGGTTCTCAAACGCTTCCAACGACCTCGGGAAGCAGTTTACAAAGAAAGCACCGCGGGCATCGCCTAAAGTGGGATCATCTCCCCAGCAGATCATCTCGCCGGAACCGGCTCTCAGGACTCGGCTCTCGCCATCCATGAATCCGATCACCGTCGCATCCTCTCTCAGCGCTTCAGGCAATGCACGAAGAGCCTCCCGGATTTGCAGCTCTGGACTCTTTTCTTGAGCACTGCCAATGCCACCCACTAGAATCAGGAGTGCTCTAATGAATAACCCCATGGCGTTGCCCTACCTCCCCCCGCTGCTTTTCGAGTACCATCAGTTTGAGCCTTCCTCGCTCCCTGCTTTCCGCAGCCCGTCCAGAATATGGGCGGCCAACTCCGGCGCGAATCCGTTGCGCTGGATCAGTTCCTGATTAATGTCGTCGAGCGATCCTGGAAAAAGCACCCGGAGTTCAGAGAGTGCTTGTTTTGCCTCTAGAACCTGGCCCAGTTGCCCATGTACAGCGGCGAGGAACGCAAGGGTTCGAAAATCTCCAGTCTCAATCAGCTGTGCCTCCGCCAACGCATCCTCGTATTGGCCTTTTTGGTAATGCTCGAGGAATATCGACATATGGAGCCAGGGTGGCGGATTGGAGTCAAGAACGAGTGCCTTTTTTACCATGGGCACGCCGCCTTCGAAGTCCCCTGACCAAGAAAGCCACGTGCCTAACAGCCCGAGCCATAATGCATTATTGGGATTGAGTTCGATTGCCCTGTAGGCGGCGGTCCTGCCACGTCCATGATCTCCCTGGATCATGGAAGCCATTGCCAGTGCCCCAAGAGCCACCTGGTTCGAGGGATCGAGGTTGACTGCGCGCTCAGCAACCTCAAGGGCCCGATCCCGGGAAACGTAGGACTCGGGGTCCTCGTTCCTGCGGTGGTGATACTCTTCCGCATA
This sequence comes from Gemmatimonadota bacterium, assembly GCA_039592115.1. GTDB lineage: Bacteria > Gemmatimonadota > Gemmatimonadetes > Longimicrobiales > Gaopeijiaceae > JBDHCH01. The sequence goes on from JBDHCH010000133.1 coordinate 13,313, forward strand.
CAGGTAGGCCAGCCAGGCCCAACCGTCAGGATAGTCGGGGTCAAGTTCGACCACACCCTCCAGACAGTCACGAGCTTTCAAGTGGTGAGACGGGTCGTGGGCGTGGAGATACTCGTAGGCACGCAGCACGCAATCGTAACTATCCAGATGCTCTGGAGGCTTGCGTCTCGCATCTGCCAGTTCAGCCCTTGCGAGCGCCCCGTAGGATCCGGCAAGCGCATTAACGACCTGCTGCGTCAAGTCGTCTTGCAGGCTAAACAGGTCACTCACAGTCAGATCGCGCTGGTAGTCTTCCCGCCACTCGATCCTGTCATTGAGGGCTTCGGAGAGCTGCACGGTTACTCGAATACGATCCCCCGCTTTGCGAACGCTCCCTTGGAGTATGTAGCGTGCGTCGAGCGGGACACCATCATCGCTGACAGAAAGGGAGCGACCAGCGGACGCCTGGGGAGATGTACGATCGAACACAACCAATTCCGTGTACTTCGATAATCCTGTGATGATGTCGTCCGTGAGCC
>JBDHCH010000134.1:0-10553 GCA_039592115.1 Gemmatimonadota bacterium
ATGATGGACTCTCCGTGACGAAGCATCGCGGTGATCGCTGCGGAAACCGGTACAAGGGTCAGGAGTTTGTAGTAGACGAACCGCGTGAAAGTGGGCTGAGTAGAGATCCCTATGCTCGGGCAAGCCATGGCTCCCTCCTTGTGCGTGACTTCACAATGCCAGGTTGGATTCTAGCCCACGCACAGGCGAGGCGCACGCCTTCGGATCGCCGCTTCGCGGGAGCCCCTGGGCCACCGGTCCCACCCGTCACAACTGAGCCACCCCAAGCGTTTCTCAGATGGATCGAAACTCAGGTTCCCTCTAGAAGGTGTCACAGAAAATGCCGGATCCGATTCGAAGGTGGATAGCTAGCGTCGCACTGTGTTCTCTTCCCGTCGCATCATGTGGCGACGTGGTCGGTCCACCCAGCTCCGGCACTTATTTCCTCAGGGAAGTGAACGGGGAGGAGTTGCCCGTCTCCTGGCATCCGACCGACGCCAATACGCTCACCCTCCTCAGCGACACCTTGGTCCTCTCAACGGATCAGAGATTCCACAGAGTCCGGGTGACGCAACACACCGACCTCACCACCGGCATCGCAGAGAGGGCGGTTGAAGAGTGGGAGGGCTCCGTTCTGAGGAGAGAGGGGTCCTGGATTCTGCTCTCGGACATCTGCGGGTCCGACAGTTTGGCGCTTTGCGTTCCTCCTCCTAGGGTTCAAACCCGGGGATCCACCTTGGCGGTGCGGACCCAGAGTCCCCCCACAGGTACGCTGCTCTTCTCCCCGGTGGGCTGACCATACCGGCGGCGCCTGGTGACTTCCCTCTCTACTGCTGCGTGGGATCCCTGCGAACGCTGCGTCTCACGAGCTGCTGCAAATCGAGCGTGTGCCGACGTCGAAACTCGGGTGTCGGGCGGAGACCAGGGCCCCGTCAACTCTGGAGCTGTGCGATGTACGATCACGGAGGCCCCGAAACCCGCGGCCTGTAACTCGGAGGATACCCCTGAAGCCTGATGAACTGGGCTGAGGTCGACTCCCCGGTCCCCAATGTTACCATCGGGATTGAAGAGATCTTGGACCGGCCGATTCGAACCTCCAACATCGACTTTGGCGTTCGAGACATCGAAGTTGCCCGGAACGTCATTGAAGGGCGGGGCGGTGTGTTCGTGGGAGATACGCGAGACTACGGACCGGTTGTCATCGCTCGACTCCGCGATCCGTCGGGAAACATGTTCAACCTCTTCCAAGGGAAGTAACACCACTGGGTTCGTAAGGGACCCCGGGTGCATCGCCTTCCCTTCGTACCTATACGGGTAGGGGCTCCGCTGCGGACCCTTCTGTCAGACAACGCCCGGAAAGTCGAGAGGAGGTCCCGGAAGCCGGAGCCGTCGGCAGCAACCGCATATCAGGGAGGCGGCAGGGACTCGTCGGAAACGGGTTCCGCAAAGATCGGCTTCGGCGTGGTCGAGGCGGCCAGGTGATCGAGATGCTGGGCGAAGTCCTCGTTCACGTGGTGCCTCCGGAGAGCGATCGCTGCCTTGATGCCAGGGTACCCAATCACGTCCGCGATAGCTCGTTCGAAACCGTGCCAGAACCGTGAGTCGAGAGTCCCTTCCTTGAAGTGGAGATACGCCGATTCGTAGAGGCGCAGGAGGCTGCCCACGTGACTCAGGAACTGCACTCTCTCCACCTTGTCGAGGCTCCCGATATCATCCACGTCGCGGGATAGAAGCTCCGCCCACTCGCGGTCCTGGGCCTGGGCCCGAAGAGCGACTCCGAGCTCCTGGACAGTTGCCTGCTGAGCTGCCAGGCGGGTCTGTCTCGTGTTCTGACGGACCTGGACCGCCAGATAGAGAAGCGAAACGATGACGCCGGTGGCGCCAAGGAGTTCCCCAATAGCTGCAACGGCTTCCCAATTCATTTGAACCAGACCTCCCGTGGGGGTCGAAGGGAAGAGATCTCCGCAAAAGGATGCCCGGAATCGGGGAAACACGACAATGGCGTGAACATGGTCGTCAGTCCCGCAGCGGGAAGAGCACCTCTCCTCCTTCTATGACAAGGGGCTCCAAGACCTGGTATGCATCGGGAATCGACCTCGCCAAGTCCGATTCCCGAAACGCGGCCAGCGATTCCATCAAATCCCAGAGGTAGACTCCAGCAAACTCCCCCTCGCCCTCGCGGCGGACATAGTACTTCTGGACCAAGCCAGGAGTCGCCCTGAACTGAGGTGCTCGTTCATGCGCGATCGTCAGAAGGTCGTCCTCGGAAAGAGTAGTTTTCAGCTTCACGATCTGAAGTGTCATGTGTCGGTTTGCCTTGCGATTGGAGCGGCTTGCCGCGATCGGCGAGGGTTACCCACGGAATCCGTTCGTGGTTCCGAACACCGGTTCGGGACTCCCCCCCAGTTCTTTCTGTCTCTGCGGATCGGGGAGGTTCCCAACGAAGCGGCACGGGATTCCCGTGGAACGAGGCGTCACCCAAGAGCAACCTCAACGATTCGTCTCTTCTCATGCCGGGCCAGGTTCAAACCGTGGGCACCATTTCCCCGTCTATCCTTGTGTCCGCGCCCGGCCGATTCTGCGCGGATTCCGTTCCTTCGAGATTGGAGAATCGATGGTCACGCGGTCCTGTCCCCCGATGCTTCGGGGCCTGCTCCGGCTCGCCCTCCTCGGCCCCGTTCCCCTGATGGTCCAGGTCGGGGGACACCCATACACACTTTCTTTGCGCCATTCCGACACAGTCGCCGATGCCCCTGGGCAGAGCCCCCCGCTATTCGCCCGTCAGCGGGCGGGGCAAGGGTTGGATGCCACCCAGGCAGATCGAATGCTCGATTTCCTCACGAGCATCTCCGAAGAGCGTCATGAACCGGAGCTTCTCGACGCGGTCATGAGCTCGGAAGGCACCAAGCTGATCGTCGGACAGATGAACCTGGCCAGGCGCGTGTCGATGACGCAGTACCGAATTTTGCTGACCGGTTTGATGGAGGGAAGGAAGCCGGAGATCATGCCGGTGGATTCGACTGCCCGATCCCGGAATGGTGTGGTCGGCCTGCTGGACAACGCCTGGCCTCTCCTTACCTGGGGCCTGGCCCACACAGAGGTGCTCAAGCAACGCGTGAACCACCTTCGGGAGCTCGATTTTTTCGAGAGGGCCCACGCTATCGCATCCCGCTTCCTACCCGACTCGATGGGGACACCACCTCGGGTATTCGCCGTGATCGGCGGCCGCGCGGGAGCCGCGAAGATCGCACCTGACTGCCTCTACCTTGATGTCCTGGTCTACAGCTACCGGGACCGAGACACCACTGGATTCCCAAGCGATGCCGAGTTGATCCGATCGATCGGCCACGAGATGCACCACATGGGTTACAGCCGCTACCTGAACCGAAAAAGGGAGTCCCTTGACCTCGGACAGTCGGAGAGTCTCCTGTTTGGGTTCGTCTCCGGGTTGCTTTCGGAAGGGTCCGCCACGTATCTGATCAGCCACGATCGGAACCTGGCCGAGATGTACGAGAGGAGGTCCACTCGCGAGTACCTGGAGAACCACCAGGACCTCATCTCCGACTCAGAGGACGTACTGCGGGCCATCCTCGATGGCGACATCCGGGCCACAGTGGAATACGAGGAGGCTACAGCATCCTTCCTCGGAATGTGGTTTCATTCCGCCGGGTCGCTGATGTTGGATGTGATTGACGAGGCCGGCGGGCTGGAGCGAGTGATGGAGGTAGTGGCGAACCCGGGGAGACTCCCGTTTGAGTACAACCGAGCTGCGCGAATCCTCATACCGAAGCGGGAGTTACGGTTGTTCGATGACCACCTGGCCGAGGCTCTGATCCAACTCATAGGCTGACGAGTGCGTTGATGTCTCGGGCCTCCAAAACGTGTTTCGAACACCCACCTCTGGCGGCCCGAATCATCGCTTGACCGATCCTGACAGTAGTGGTCACCTGATTCGGGAACAGACGATTCAGCAGAGGAAAGAGCGGTCCTATGAAGGTATAAAGTGCCCGGACGGCTCTCGTTCTGGATCGCACGCCTTTCAATGGCTGGATGGCGCCAGGTCGAAAGATGAAAGCAGGAAACGGCATCTGGAGAAGTCGATTCTCTGTCTCTCCTCTGACCCTTGCCCACATCAGGCGCCCCCGGCCGGATCCGTCGGCACCTTGGGCTGAGACGTAGCAGAATGTGAGTCCGGGATTCACTTCATCGAGGACCCTCGCAGTTCGGATCGTCAATTCGAGCGTCACCTTTCGGTATTCGGCCTCACTCCGTCCTACTGAAGACACCCCCAGAGAATAGAAGCACGCGTCGTAGCCTGTCAGGTCCTCCTTCACCTCTTCCAGGGCGAAGAGGTCCGCCATGAGCTGTTCCCGCAGTTTTGGATGAACCAGGCCGCACGATCGTCGTCCTATCGAGAGAATCGACTCGACGTGAGGATCCTCGAGGCATTCCCGGAGGATGCCCCCACCGACCATTCCACTGGCTCCGAACACTATGACGTTCATGCAGGCCCTGGCTTTCTAGCGTCACCCCGGAGGGAGGGTTACAGGCTGACCGGCAATTCTCTTCTCTAACACCGGGTCCCTTGAGGAAACCCGAAGGAGAAAGGGATGCGCACTTCAGGAGGACGTCGACCACGCCGCGTCCATCAGGTCGAAGCCCATCTGCCAACCTGCTTCGCTGGGCGAGGGTTCGCCCGGTGGTAGGTTCAGGAGCTCGGCGGCAATGTCGGGACCGTCCTGCTCGAAGACGACGAAGCAGCCTTCGGAGGTCGGTTTGATCTGGACTGTTATCGTATCGCTGTTCTGCGAGAATTGTGGCATGGAGAAAGTATAGACAAGCCGCACTGGCTGGTCGACAACTAGGTACTCGCCGGTCGCGAGATACTCTTCCCCGGCCTCTCGCCGAATGATCGTCCAGCGACCACCAACGCGGAGATCGATGTCGAATTCAGTATCATCACCCCACCAAACCCGCATCTCGACCGGGTCCGTCAGCATCCTGAATACTACGTCTGGGGAGACATCGAACTGACGTTCGATGCGCAAGCCGCGTTGGTGTTCTTCACTTCTCATGCTGGGCTCTCTTCGCTGGTTTGAACGATAGGACTTCCGCCTGACCGCTTGCGAACTTCCTGCCCGGCAGACGATCGGAGGATGCCGGTAACCGAAATGAAGTGCTCGGTGCGCCAGCACCGTGGTAAACGCATTGGGGGATGCCAACGGCTCGGGAGCCGGCTATCCGTGCTCCTTCTTGATCTCCACCCGGCATCCATCGGGGTCTCGCAGGACAATGGCGGAGACCGGGTCTCCGTACTGCTCAACGATCTCAACCCCTCTCCTATTCAGTTCGTCGAGGCAAGCCTGAATGTCATCGGAATAGAACGAGATTGAGACCTGGCCTGGGAAGTGCGGCGACTTTATTAGATCAAGGTCTGGAATCCCTGAGCCGAATACCTTGAGCCCATCTTCGTCCACGCATGTCTCGAGACCGAGCTTATCACCATAGAAGCGTTTGGACTCCTCTGCGTTGTTCGTGTGAAACTCGAGCTCCAGAAGGCGCAGTTGCATGGCGCTTCCTCCGAAAGGTGAACGAGTGTAGAGGTGTTTGAACGGCCGAGCGGTTTGCGATTCTGCTCCTGAGCAGGGTAGCTGCGGAGCATGAAAGCCGGAAGCAGACTTGTTCGCAGCACGCTCCGGCCGTGGCGATCCGCCGTTGGGCTGGGAAGCGACGCACGCTCGTTGTGCAGAAAGTGTGAAAGTGAATCGGTGACCGAAAGTAGGGCGAACGTTGACATATTATTCTGCGTTTGTATAACATATAAGGGAACATGCCCGAGACCCGACGGCCCCGCCGTGAGACCGGACAGCCTAGAACCGGAGAATTCCCGTGGCAAAAGGTGATTATCTGGCGGAATTCGAGATCTACGTAATGCTCGCCGTTCTCAGGCTAGGAGAGGAGGCCTACGGAGTCACCATTCGGCGGGAAATTGAAGAACGCGCTGGTCGGCCCGTCTCGATTGGAGCCGTCTACGCCACTCTGGGTCGTCTGGAGGAAAAGGGGTTGGTCGGGTTCCAGGTGTCGGATCCTCAGCCGGTGAAGGGAGGGCGGTCCCGCAAGCTCGTCTCCCTGACCCCGACTGGCCGTTCGGCCCTCGACCACTCCACCGCCATGCTCCAGCGGATGATGCAGGGGACGTCCATCGCCCAGGAAAGTTGAGCGCCGAGAGAACAAACATGCGGAGCCCGCCACCCCTTTCCAGAAGCGTCCTGAGCTTCTTCGCGGACGGCAAGGTCCGCGAAGATATCCTCGAAAACCTTCAGGAGGAATTTCAAGAGCACGTTCGGGTGATCGGCGAGCCGGCAGCGCGGCGGTGGTACCGAGGGCAGGTCTTCCGGTCCATTGGCCCCCTCTTCTGGTGGCGCCTCACCAGGCGTGACGCTGGCTGGCGAACGGCCGTTCGGAACTTGGCCCGGTCCTCCATAGGGAAAGAAGCGCAGTACGCCCTCCGTAGTCTTCTGGGCACGCCGGGCTTCTCCCTTGTAGTAATCCTGACGTTCTCCTTGGGAATCGGTGCGAATACGGCGGTGTTCAGCCTCGTGCACAGCCTGATTCTGGAGCCGCTTCCCTTCCCGGGGGGCGACCGCATGGTGCAGCTCTGGCGCTATGAGGAATTCGAGGGGCAACGGCGAGCCCTCTTTCCGCCAGCAGCCCCCATGGTCGCAGCCTGGCAGGAATCCGAGGGCGTCTTCCAGGAAATTGGCGGCTACACCGAAGAGGAGTTCCACCTGACGGTTGAGGATGGTGTGGTCTCGGTGATGGGGGTCCGGGTTTCCCCGGAGATCCTCTCCATGGTCTCTGCCACTCCGCTCCTGGGACGATCCTTCGGTGAAGCCGACGCCGGTTCTAGCCACGGGAGTGTCGCCCTCCTTTCAGAGGAGATCTGGGAGAATCGCTTCGGATCGGACGTTAGCGTCATTGGACGAGTTGTTGGTATCGATGGTGCTCCGCATGCCATCGTCGGCGTGTTACCCAGCGCCCTCAGCAGGGTGTTGGAAAGTGGGTTCTTCGGAGCTCAGTCAAAGGGGATATTCCTTCCCCTGGTGGCGGATCCTGCCGGCGGATGGTCCGGGACCCCGAACATCTTGGCACGGGTGGAGCCGGGCCTCTCGATCACAAGTGTTCAAGAACGGTTGGAGGTCATCCAGAGCGGCGTGGCCCATCTCATCGAGGGCCAGAACGAATGGTTCCCCCTGGCCATCTCGGCCCGGGAGGCCCTCGCCCCAAACTTCCGTCGAGGCCTGTGGGTGATGTTCGGAGCCGTGGGCATCGTTCTCCTCATCGCATGCGCCAACATCGCTACCCTTCTGCTGGTGCGACGGCTGGCTCGAGGAGATGAGATGAACGTCCGACTGGCTCTGGGAGCCGGGCGTACCCGGTTGGCTGGCCAACTCCTCACGGAAAGCTTCCTCCTCGGTGCCGCCGGGACATTCCTGGCTTTTCTCACCGCGGCGTGGATGGTGGACGGCGCCATCTGGATCGCCGGCAATTCCATTCCGGAGTTTCAGGCCGCCCGGTTGGATGGGGAGGCATTCGGCTTTGCCGTGGCGGCCGGCCTCTTCACGGTCTTCGCCTTCAGCTTCATCCCTCTCCTTCAGCTGGGTAAGCTCGACCCGGCAGGGGCCCTGGCCAGGAAGCGGCCCCGGGAGACGCGGCGACCCGTGGGGTGGACAGCCCACAAGTCCCTGGTAGTGGTGCAGGTGTCCTTGGCCACAGTCCTGGTCCTCTCCGCCGGGCTCCTCACCAACAGTCTTGGCCGGCTGCTCTCCGTGGATCCGGGATTAGATACTGAAGGATTGGCAGCTGTTGGTTTGGACCTTCCTCGGTCGCGCTACGACCTGGGCACGGAGCGGATTTCCTTCTTCGACGGGATAGTGAGAGGCCTCGAGACCCACCCGCGGGTGAGTGCCGTCGGGTGGGCCAGATTCGTACCTCCTCGGGTCGCCGGCGCCGCCGGGATGGTCAATGTGGAAGGTCGCCCCCCTCCCCCAGAAAGACACATGGAGGGCCATGCAGGGAACTGGGTGTCGCCCACCTATTTCAGAGCGGTGGGTGTCCCTTTCCTCGAAGGACGGGCCTTCACTCAGGCCGAAATCTCCGACGAAGCTGAAGTCGTGATCCTGAATCGCTCTGGGGCCGAGAGGCTCTGGCCGGACGGGGGTGGCGGAGTGGGCACCCGCATTCAGTTGGACTCGGATTATGGCCCTTCACCGTGGATGAGGGTGGTGGGCATCGTCCCGGATTTCAAAGCCTGGTGGCTGGGAGACCGACCGGACCGCTTGCAGATCTACCTGCCGGTTTCCAACATCCCGCCCCGGTCAGGGGTGATCCTGGTCCGTGCAAGCGGCGACCTCGGCGAGATCGCAACGCTGGTTCAGGGCCAGGTGCGGCGGCTTGATTCAGCCCTGCCCGTTGGAGGAGCATTCTGGGTGGCCGATGCCTTTCATCAATCCGTAGCACGCCAGCGGTTCCAGACCTTCCTGCTTTCGGGCCTGGGGGTCCTTGGCATGCTGTTGGCGATCCTGGGCGTGTACGGCGTGCTGAGCCTCTCTGTTACCCGTCGGACCCGGGAGATCGGCGTGCGGTTGGCCCTGGGGGCCACCCGCGGGGACATCAACCGCCGTGTGCTGGGCCAGGGGCTGAGAGCGGTGGCGTTGGGGGCCGCAATTGGCTTGGGTTTCTCCTACCTCTCCTCGGAACTCCTGACTGATTTGCTGTGGGGCATCGAGGCCACCGATCCGGCCACGTTCTTAACCTGCTCCGGAGCGGTGATCCTCGCCGGCCTTTTCGCGACCTATGTCTCCTCCCGCCGAGCCATGGGCATCGATCCCGTGGAGGCCCTGAGAAGGGAGTGAGGGAAGCGCGCCACATGGGTCGGCCCAAGCGCGAGTCAGACAGACGCGGCGGGCCGAGGTCTAACTGGGGCGCGGCCCCAACCGCCGAGCCGTTCCTACCCCTCGCCGCTTCCTTGGGCGGAGACAGCCTGCCAGGCGACGCTTTGCAGGAACTCGGCATCCGCGGGGGAAAGGGATACCAGGATCGTCGGCTCCGACGACTCAACCCGTCCCGCGAAGTCCCATGGTGCGCCGGCGATCTCACGTGGAGCCCCAAGGGGACTCTGGCCAGTCACCGTCGCGTAGATCACGCATGCGGCGAGATAACTGCCAACCGCGTTGGGGTGCGATCCGTCGCTGATGTGGAGATTGAGCTCGGGACGGGCCCGGCTCACCTCAGCCCAGGCTTCACCGACACCCGCGACGGGCACGCCCACCTCCACCGCGATCGAGCGATACGCCCGACTCAATGTCTCAGATTGTGCCGGAAACGCCTCCTTCGCCCATGTCATGTAGAGCGCAGGCCTCGCGCCCTCTGCCCTGACCATACCTACCAGCTCTCGGGTAGCAGCGTGAAATGCGTCGGGACTGCCCAGCACGCCCGAGCCTGGGTCGTATGTGGTGCCAAGGGTGCTCTGTTCCTGCAGCATGACCCAGTCCCAGTCACCGCCGTTGATCGGGCCTTCCGAGAGGACCCCGGGAAGATGGCCGTCCTCGAGGTGCCTGCGGAGGGTGGCTCCGCCGTGCGTGTGTGCCGTACCCCGCAAGATCGGTCCTTCCAACCCTCTCGAGATTCCCTCGACCAAATCGGGCAGGTTGTTGAAGTAGACGTAGCTGTTGCCCACGTAGAGGATGTCGACGGTGTCGCGTGGCGCCTGGCAGGCGCCCGATGTGATCGCCAGCAATGCGAAGACTGCCGCAACGGGGATGGCTCTCAATCGATGGAGACGCATACTTGCTCCCCCTTCCCAAGGCTACGAAGCGGATTGCGACTCTGCCGCGTCAATTGGGCACCAGCCGCTTTTGTTCCTCGAAGAAGTTGTTAATCAGGATGACGCTCGGCCCTCTCTCGACTTCTCCCTGGGCACTGGCGGGGATGATGAAACGTGCGCCCCCAGGCGCCACTTCGTACGCCTCACCGAATGGAGCCGAGTCCGTCCAACCGGGCGAATCAAAGAGAGGCACGGGCGCCTCGACTCGGAATACGTCCCTGGTCGCGGACCTGGGCATTGATGACACCAGGCTCACACCGCGGTGTCTGGTGGCTACAGTCCTTGGCCATCTTCGGGTCCTGGACTTGAGAGGTGACTGCCTTACCGTGTGCTTCCCCCAACACATCGGACGGACTGCGACTTCGCCTCTTGGACTCGAGCCTTTTCAATCCACATTCGCCACGAACTTACCACTCGAATCCTGTTGGTATTTTTCCAGGTCGTCGGTGAGTTCATAGTAGTCCCCGGCCTGACTCAGCCAGATATGTCCTATCGTCTTCAGGCCGGTAGGCTGATCGAGGGTGCCTGCCGAAATGTAGATATGGTCGTCTCCCCTTGGGTCCCAGAAAAGGCTGCCGCCACACTCCTTGCAGAACCCGCGGTACACATCCGGCGTTTCGTCCTTGACGGAGCGATACCATTTGAGGCCGCGCTCTTCCACGAGCCTCAGATCTTCTCGTTTCGAGGA
>JBDHCH010000135.1:0-18504 GCA_039592115.1 Gemmatimonadota bacterium
TCTGGGAAGGAATCCGTGAACGGGTCCCTGAGTAGGCATCCTGTCAAGAGAAGGGTCGGCGCGAGAGCTAGCACCGTCGCAGCCGAAGGCGGGCGGGACATAATCTTATTCCCTCTTCTTCCTGGAGGCAGAGCTCGCAACGTTTGACCCACTCCCCCGAAAAAACCCATCTTGGGCACCAAGTCGTCAAGCCTGGGAAGATCGGGTCCGACTCACCGTTTCGACCTCGTTCGGACCGAACTCCGTGGTGCAGGCATCGAGGAGGAGAACAATATGCTGTCTCGGCATGTGCCGCGTCGAATCGGGCTATCCCTCTGCATTTTCGTGGCCCTGGCCGTCCCATGTGTCCTATCCCCCCAGATCCACCGGTCACCACCGCCCGAGGGGGCCAAAACCCATACGGTCGTGCCCGGTGAACGGTACCAGGCAAAGGGACTCCGCCGTTGGTTCCTCGGTAGCGGGTACCGGGACATCTGGACGATCCCGGTGGGAATCCCGGTCCTCGATCTCGATGGGGAGAAGAGCGGCCTCACGGTCATGGAGACCGGCGGATACGGTCAAACGTTCACCCTTGAGTTCCGGGGCTCGGATGGCCTGGACTACGCGGTCCGTTCCCTGGACAAGGAACCGACCCGGCGGTTGGACCCTCTTCTCCAGGGCACTCTCGTCGCTTCTATCATCCAGGACCAAACCAGTGGGTTCCTTCCCACCGCCGGCCTCGTGGTCGATCCGTTGCTGGAGGCCGCCGGGCTTCTCCACCCCAAGCATAAGCTCGTGGTCGTTCCCGACGATCCACGGTTGGGAGAATTCCGAGAGGACTACGCCGGGCTGATCGGAATGTTCGTCGGCCGACCCCAGGAAGGGCCCGACAACACGGCGGGATTCGGCGGGTCCACCCGGATCGCCGGGACGGACACCTTCCTGGAGGAGTTGGAGGAAGGCTCCTGTAACCGAGGGGACGCGCGGGAATACCTGAAGGCCCGTCTCATCGACATGGTGGTGGGGGATCGGGATCGGCACGAAGGCCAGTGGCGGTGGGCACGATACCCGGAAGGTCCGGACTGTTTCGTATGGCGTCCCGTTCCAGAGGACCGGGATCAGGCCTTCATCTTCCCCGACGGGGTGATGATGGCGATGTACCGGATGGTGGATCCAAGGATGGTCAAGTTTGGCCGGGAGTTCCCCAGCCTCATTGGCCTGACCCTCAACGGTTGGGAATTGGATCGGCAGGTACTGGCCGAGCTCGAAGCACCCGTCTGGGAGGAAGTGGCGGCAGAAATCCAGAGCGATCTCTCCGACGCGGTCATCGCGGATGCCGTACGCCGTCTTCCGGAGTCCCACTTTGCCTTGAAGGGGGCGTGGATCGAGGAGTCTCTGAAGGCCAGGCGGGATGCCCTACCCGAGGAGGCCCTCGACTACTACCGGATGATCTCCGAGGCTGCGGAGGTCGTCACCACGGACAGGGACGAGGTCGCCGTATTCGAACACCTCCCCGATGGTGGCCTGACCTTGACCGTGACCTATGCGGACGGGCCCAGGAGCGAGTCCCCGTTCTTTCGACGGACCTTCCGACCTGAGGTAACCCGAGAGGTTCGTCTGTACCTTCAGGGTGGGGATGATCGAGTCGAAGTCCGGGGAGCCGAGGGGAGGATCCTGGTGCGGGTCGTGGGCGGGGGAGGCGACGACGAGTTCCGGAACGAGTCGGCAGCAAAGGCCCGGCGGACGCGGTTCTACGATGCCAGGGGAGACAACCTGTTCCAGGGCCCTGCTACGGTGGACGAAGCCCCGTTCGAGCGCCCTCCCTCTCCGAACCTGGTGCACCGAAACGCACTTGATTGGGGCGGCATCCGCAGGACCCTCCCCATGGTGACCTACTCCCCGGACGTCGGCATCCAGTTGGGGGCCTTGTTCAGCGCCGACAGGTACGGTTTTCGGAAGGTTCCATGGCACAGCCGGCACACCGCCCAGGCAGGAGTGACCTCCGTGGGACCGGAAGTACTACTCTCGTGGAATGCCCGATTCCGAGAGGCATTTGGGTGGGCTGACGCCCTGGTCCACGTCGAGTACTCCGGGATCAACATCCTCCGCTTCCACGGTTTCGGAAACGGAACCACCCTCAGAGGGCAGGATGAAGACCGATTCAAGGTCGACCAGCGGGAGTTGATCGTCGCGCCTTCCCTGGAGTGGACCTTCGGGTACGAAACCCAGAGGGAGGAGAAGGCGGTGTCATTCTTCCGCCCGAGGATGCGGCTCGGGATCGGGCCGGTTTTCAAGTATTCGGACACGCCCCAGGACGACAACGCCAACCGGTTCATCGGAATGCTCGACCCTGCACCTCTGGGACTCGGCGGCTTCGGCCAGGTGGGTGGGCAGGGTTGGCTCGACATCGACACCCGAGACAACGGCGCCTACCCCACAGCGGGTGTCCAACTCATTGGAGCGGGCTCCGTCTTCCCGTCGTTGGGGGACGTCGACGAGCCATTTGGAGCTGTCGAGGGCAGTCTGTCGGCGTACTTCACGCCGGGAGCCGGGGCGAGGTCCCCGACCCTTGCCCTGCGCGCCAGCGGAAAGAAGGTGTTCGGGACCTTCCCCTTCCACGAGGCCGCCTACGTCGGTGGGAAGGACGACGTCCGGGGGCTCCGTGAGGAGCGCTTCGCGGGGGATGCATCGGTATTCGGGAACGCCGAGATCCGGCTTCCTCTTGCGCGGTTCAGCCTGCTGTTCCCCACGGAGTGGGGGATCATGGCGGGAGCTGATTCGGGTCGGGTGTACTTCGACGACGATCCCGAAGACGCCGACGAGTGGCACACCTCTGTGGGAGGAGGGATCTGGATGTCCCTGATGGATCGAGCCCAGACGGTGAGCGTCTCCGTGATGAACGGAGAAGATCTCACCGCCTTCTATGTGAAACTGGGGCTACACTTCTAGTGTCCTGAGTCAGGAATCCGACTACCCCTCCACCCCCGATCAGTCCCCTGCGAGAGCCGTCCTGGGATGGATCCGGAGGGCTTTGAGGACCGGACCCACTCCGGCTACGACGGCCACCGCCAGAGCGGCCGATACCGCCACCCCGTACACCCCCGGGGAGAAGGGTTGCACCTCCACCACCAGTGACTCCAGCACGACAGCGAGAAAGGCCGCGCCTGCGAACCCGACGGCCAGGCCGGATCCGCAGGCCTTCAAGGTCCGGGCCGTCACGTCGTAGACCACCTCCCGCCGGCTCGCCCCCAGGGCCACCCGAAGCCCGATCTCCCGAGCCCGCCGCCCGGTCGTGTAGGACAGGATCCCGTAGATCCCCACGGCCGCCAGGACGATCCCGATTCCCGCGAAGAGGGCCAACAGGAGCGTGGCGAAGGACTCCACCCGCCGCTCGAACCGAAGGACGTCGGTCATGGCCTGCACGTTGAAGATAGGGACGTCCGGGTCCACCTCTCGCATCGCCCGGCGAACCGAGGGAACCAGTACGGCATCCTCTTCGCTCCCCCGAACGAAGAGCTCCAGCACGCGAGTATTGTAGTCCCGGGGATCCTGTTTGAGGGGCCTGTACCATGTCTCCGACAGGAATTCGAACTCCTTCACATCCTCAGCTACCCCCACCACCGTCAACAGCGGTCCTCCGGCATTCGCGCCACCCGCCCTGATCCGCTTCCCGATAGGGTCTTCATCCGGCCAGAAGAGCCGCGCGGCTCCCTGACTCACCACCACCACCCCGGGGTCGCCGGAGCCGTCGGACGGGAGAATCCTACGCCCAGACAGGATTCTCGTCCCTGCAGCTTCGAAGTACCCCGGCGAGACTGCCCGATGGTTCAGTGTGAACACGTCGTCCCGGCCCGTCGGCGTCCGACCCTCGGGCCAGACCGACGCGCCCCACCCATGGGAGCGCATGGGATTCAGGTTGGTGTAGCCGGCAGCTTCGACTCCGGGCACCGCCTGGACCCGTTCCAGGAGAGCATCCATGTAGGTGACCCGCTCCTCCCACTCCTCGTACCCGCTGGGCCCAGGTGCCACCGCGAACGTGGTGAGCCCTTCCAGATCGATCCCCAGGTCGGACTCCCACTCGGCTCTGACGCTTTCCACCGTGAGCCCGGCCCCGGTCAGAAGGATCACCGCCACGGCCACCTCTCCAGCCACGAGGAAATCCAGGAATCGGATCCCTCCAGGGCCCCTTCCGGTACCGATACTCCGACTCCGGAGGGTGGAAGCGTACTCCCCTCTTTTCAGCTGGACGGCGGTTGGCAGGGAAGCCAGGAGCACGGCCGCAAGGGCCAGGATTGAGCCGAACGCCGCCACCTTCAGATCCACACCGACGTCCTGGAAATAGGGACCCAGATCGCTGACGGGACTCAAGCGCGTAAGGAATCCCACACTGCCACCAGATAGGGTCAACCCCAGGAAGAGGCCAAGCGCCATCAGCACGAAGCTCTCCGCCAGGAACCTCCGACTCAGATCCCCACGCCCAGCCCCCAAGGCCACCTGAACGGTCAGCTCGCGCGCCTCTCCGTGGAGCCGGGCCAAGATCATGCTTGCGATGTTGGCGGCCCCGATCAGGAGGACGAGGACGGCCGCCCACAGAAGTGCCGACACCTTTCGCGGCACACCTTCCAGGATTTCTTCTTCGATTGTCTTGAACGTGAAAGCCATGTTGGCATCGGTGTCCGGGCGCTCTCCGGCCAAGGCCTCCGAGAGTGTCTCCATCTCTGCCCGGGCTGAGGCCATGGTGGCAGTCGAGACCAGGCGAGCGGTGATGTTCAGGCCTCGGTCCTCGTAGTCCGGGGCACCGGGATCGATCCCCATCGGAATCCAGAGCTCACCGGCGTAAGGGTATCGGAACCCTCCGGGCATGACCCCCACGACCGTGTGGGGTCGCCCGTTCACCTCCAGCTCCGATCCGACGACATCAGGATCTTGGCCGAACCGGCGAGCCCAAAGGCTCCGGGAGATGACCGCGACGGGAGCGGGCGCGCCAGCCAGGTCCTCCTCAGGGGCAAATGTCCGCCCGAACGCCGGCGTGACCCCCAGGACAGAGAAGTAGTTCCAGGTGGCGGTGAGCCCCACGATGCGCTCCGGCTCCCCGTCGCCGGTCAAGGTGAAGGTCCGGAAGCGCACTGCGGCTACGTCTTCGAACGCCCGGGAACGATCCCGCAGCTGCTCGAAGCGCCTCGGAGCCATGCTCACCTCCCGGGGAGGAACACCGCTCTGAACCGTCAGACTCTCGCGGACCCTGACCAGGCTGCTCGGATCACGGAACGGGAGAGGCTTGAGGACCAGGGTGTTCAGGACCGAGAAGACGGATGCGCTGGCCCCGATTCCCATGGCCAGCGTGAAGACGATCACCGCCGACGCACCGGGTCGCCGAAGCGCTCTGCGGCCCCCACGCCGGATCTCCCTGATCCAGGACTCCAGGGTCCCGCGCCCGGAGGTCGGGATGCCCCGGTCCATGGCGAGGCCTCTCCGCCCCGATCGCCACAGGTAGAGCGGGAAGAGCAGCAACTGCCAGAGGACCCAGGCTCCCCCGATTAGGGGCCCCCTCCTGGCCGAGACCGTCTCGGACAGGGCCTTCAGGTCCTCCAGAACTTCCTCCCTCTCATCCCGGCTCAACCAGGGGGCGAGGAACGAAAAGGCCAGGCGGCGGGTCAGCCGTCGCAGGACTCCCACGCCTCACCTCCCTTCGACAGCCGGGAGCCCTTCCCAGAGGCGCTCCAGGGTCACTCGGGTTCGGCGCAGCTCATCCAATGCTTCAGGCAGGGCCCGGAACATCC
The DNA here is from genome assembly GCA_039592115.1 of Gemmatimonadota bacterium. GTDB lineage: Bacteria > Gemmatimonadota > Gemmatimonadetes > Longimicrobiales > Gaopeijiaceae > JBDHCH01. The sequence goes on from JBDHCH010000135.1 coordinate 5,760, forward strand.
TCCTGGGCCGACCACCCAACGCCGACGGCTGCACCTCCGAAACCAGAAGGCCTCTGGATTCCAGGCGCCGGAGCGTCGTGTATACGGCCGCAGCCGCCGGCGTCTTCCCGGACGCCTCCGTCAGTGACTTCACCACGGGAACCGTATATGCACCGCCCTCGCCCAGGCGGACCACCGCCAACAACACCTGGTGCTCGAACCCACCCAGGACATCCTTCCCCATAACTCCTCCTCAACTTACATACGATGTATTTATGTCGAGAAACCTATCATTCGGCCTCCCGCAGGGGAACCCGTCTGGCGATCTCCAGGGGCTGGTAGCTTATGGCCTCCCGCCCGCCTATTCTGTGGAGAGGGCTGGGGACGAGGGGTTCAGAGGAGCGAGTGAGGGATCGGGGGCAAGAGATGGTGCGATGGGTTTGTGTTGTTTTTTCGGCTTTGGTACTCCTTCCACCGCCAGTCACGGGTCAGCGATATCTCGACGCATCCGGCCGACTGAGCGTCGTCGTCGTGGCAGACCCTTACTCCGACACCAGGACGGGCCCGGAGCTGGTGGAGGGCCCAGAGCTTCTGCTGGCAGGAGGAATCGTGCAGTTGCTGCAGGGCATGGACTGCGACCTGGCGCGCGTCACGACGGTCCAGATGCCCCCGGAGCTGGAGCGGGAATACGGGGAGTGGAATCGAGCTTCCCTCACCAACCGCACTCTGGGCAGGATCATCTATGAATCCGATCACGGAGAGCACTTCTTCATCGGCCTCCTGTCGGGCAGCAAGTCGTTGGTGGGAATGCTGGCAGGCCTCCAGCACCTGGGACCGGATCGGCAACCGCTCCAGGACAGCCGGGGGCGGGACATCCTCGGGCTTCCCCGCTTGGGTGAGAGCAGACCGTTGAAGGTCGGGTTGGTCTGGATCAGCGAGCGTGGAGATTTCAACACCCCGGACATCTCCATGGAAGGAGACATGGGCGGGATGAACGTGGCCGTCGCCGCCGGCCTTTCGAATGACATGCTCAGAAAGCAGGCCGGCCTCGATCCACCGCTTTCCACCAAGCACGTCGTCATGGCGGGGGTCCAGGACACGAACCCCTATGAAGAGTTGAACATCGACAACTCCTTCATTCAGAGAATCTCGGTCGAGGAGATGAGGAGCCTCTCCGGCGCACTGGACGCGGAGATGGACCGGCTCGGCAGCCTGGTGGATGTCATCTACGTTCACGTGGACCTGAGCATCCTGTCTGCCGAGGAAATGCCGGGCCTGCCGGACTCGGGTTATGAAAGGCTCTCCAGCGGGGAGCTGGCCCGGGTACTGGAGAGAGTATTCACCCACCCCAAGGCTACAGCCATAGGGATCGCGGGAATGCCCAACGGTGCCGGCGAGGTCTCTCTGGAGTCCGCCTACCGACTGATCGAGGGAGCGATAGGGGGTGTGCGAAGCAGATGACTCACGTCATGAAGAAGACCTGTCTGATACTGGTAACCGTCCTTGCGACGTTGCCTGAGGTCGTCCAGGCTCAGGAATACCTGGAAACCGGTTCGGTGAAGGTCGCGATTGTCAGAAACCCGTTCATGGCCTCCGAGAGCATTCTGGCAGAAGGCCTGGTCGACAGCCTCACGGCGCTGGATGCGACCATCGGCTTGAATGAGACCTTCGACCTCACACAGGAGGAAAGGGCCTACAGCGGTTGGGCGAGAGAGGCTCTGGTCAGCCGGCACCTGGCGGATCTCATCTCAGCGAATGGGAAGAACGAGTACTTCACCGTCGCCCTCCTGGGAAGCTGTAGCGACCTGCCGGGGGTCCTGTCGGGATTGCAGAACATGGGTCCGGGACAGGAAGAGCAGACCTACCACCTGGCGGCCAACATCCCCCACAGGGTCGGCCTGGTCTATTTCGATGCCCATGCCGACGTGAACACGCCGGAGACCACACTCAGCGGTATGTACGGAGGCATGGACGTGGCCCTGGCCGCCGGGCTGTATAACGACAACAACCGCCTGATCACCGGCCTGGATCCGCCACTTCCCCCCAGCTACGTCCTCCTTGCCGACGTTCGGGACACCGATCCGCGGGAGAAGGAGCTCATCGACCGGCTGGAAATCGAGATTCTCTCCACCGACGATATACGGACGCTGTCACCGAACGTACGGGCGCAGATGGAGCGCCTCAGCGGTCTGACGGATGTCATCTACGTGCACATCGACATGGACGTGCTTGCTCCGGAAGAGGTAAGCGGCCACGGGCTGACCGCGCCCAATGGCCCCACCAGCCGGGAGCTGGCCGACTGCCTGGAGCTGATCTTCACCTATCCCAAGGCCACGGCCATCGGGATCGCGTCCACCCCCTACGGTCCCAGGGACCCCGACCACCTCTCGCGGCAGGCCGCGGTGCGGTTGATTCAGGGTGCCATCAAAGGGGTGAACATGAGGAAGTCTCCGGATTCATGAAGAGTTACCTCGACATCGTCCGCACCATTCTCGACACGGGTTGGACCAAGGAAAACCGGACCGGCGTGGATGCCATCACCGTGCCGGGCATGATGTTCGAGCACGACATGGCTCTTGGGTTCCCCCTCCTCACGACCAAGGCCGTTCCTCTCCGGCTGGTGGCATCGGAGTTGGAGTTCTTCATCCGAGGCACAACGGACAAGGAGTGGCTCCGGACCCGGGACAATCACATTTGGGACGAGTGGTGCAGTCCGGAGAAGGTCCCCTACGGCCACGACGAAGAGACCAAATCGCGAATGGCCGCCGAGCGCGAGTTGGGGCCCATATACGGCTTCCAGTGGCGCCACTTCGGTGCCACCTACCGTTCCTGGGACGCCCCTCCCGACGGGAATGGTGTGGACCAGCTCAGGGTGGTGGTAGAAAAGCTGAAGGAGAACCCCGACGACCGACGGATGATCGTGTCGGCCTGGAACCCGGTGGATTTCCACCGCATGGCCCTGCCACCCTGCCATTACGCCTTCCAAGTGACGGTCACCGAGGGGAAGGTGAACCTCCTCTGGAACCAGCGGTCCGTTGACGTGGCCCTGGGCTTGCCCTTCAACATCGCGAGCTACGGTCTCCTCCTGCACCTCCTGGCCCTGGAAACGGGATTGGGCGAGGGACGGTTGGTGGGGTTCCTGGCCGACACCCACATCTATGTCAACCATGTGGACGGCCTCCGGGAGCAGCTGGGCAGGCATCCCTACGATCTTCCCACCATCCGCACCGAGCCCTTCACCTCCCTCTTCGACTGGCAGTACGAGCACAGTCAGGTGGAGGGATATCAGCACCATCCCCGCATCAAGTTCGAGGTGGCAGTATAGCGATGCCTGAGATCGTCATGATCGCCTGTACAGCCAGGAACGGTGTGATCGGGAACGGACCGGATATCCCCTGGAGCATCAGGGAGGAATTCCAGCATTTCGCCAGCGTTACCGCAGGCTCGCCTTGCATCATGGGCGACGTCACCTTCGAGTCCCTTCCCCCCAAGTCGAGGCCCCTGCCGGGCCGGGAGAACGTCGTCCTCTCCCTGGACCCGAGCTACGAACCAGAAGGGGTGACCCTATTCCGGGACTTCGAGGAGGCTATGGCGTACGTCGCTGGCCTGGATGCGGCCCGGGCCTTCATCTGCGGGGGGGCGACCATCTACCGGCTCGCCATGGGCAGGGCCGACACCCTGGAGCTCACCCGGTTGGACCGGGACTATGAAGGCGATTTTACCTTCCCGGATGTGGACCCTGAGGTGTGGCAACTGGAGCAGTCCCAGGAAGCCTCTGGCCTGGACCGGAAGTCCGGTGAGATGGTGACCTTAGCGTATCAGACCTGGCGGAGAAGGCCCCTCGGCTGAGGCCCCGATCCAACCCGTCTCTCTCCCGCCCGCAGTAGTAACCGGACCGGCCACCGAGGCCCGGAGGCTCACTCTGCTCGAGCCTGCCCGCCCGACTTCTGAGACCCTACTACCCTCACCCCTCCAAAAACCCTTAACTCCGTTTGACATTGGGCCGGTCCTAACCTAGGCTGCTGAACCCAGCGGTTTCCTGAAGGAGGTCCGCACCAGGGGGGTGTGGACCTCCTCTGATCGTTGTCAAAGGAGGAATTCCCTATGCCGAGACCCGAGATCAGCCGGGATCGGTCCACGCTCTCGAGAACGACGGGCATCCTGCTGTTCGTTCTCGCGATCCTGATCCCGCTTTCCCCTTCCCTTCTCTCGGCCCAGTTCGAGGGGCGAACCTACGCCATTACCGGCGCCCGCCTGGTCACTCTCGCCGGTGAGGTCATCGAGAATGGGACCATCGTCCTCCGGGGAGGCCTCATCGAGGCCCTCGGTGCCGACGTTACTCCACCTGCCGACGCCGTTCTGGTGGACGGCGACAGCCTGACGGTCTATCCCGGATTCATCGACGCCTTCTCCCAAGCAGGTCTTGTCCTTCCGGAAGGAGATGAGCGGGAGTATGCCGGGAACATCGCCGACCGGTTGGCCACGGAACATTTCGATCCGGCCTCCGAGGGCCTGGCCGACTTCCGGAAGCAGGGGCTGACCTCGGCCCTGCTCGCCCGGAGTGACGGCGTCTTCGGCGGGCAAGCGGTGCTCGTGAACCTGATGGGCGAGGGCCTCTCGTCCATGACGGTGAAGGCTCCTGTGGTCCAGGTCATGGGGTATCAGGGCCAGCGGGATTACCCGGGCACCCTGATGGCCGTGGTGGCATATCAGCGCCAGACGCTCATTGACGCGGCATACCACGACCTCCTTCAGACCTGGCGATCGTGAAGATCGAGAACGACTTCAAGCGACTCCGGAACCTGGCCTCGGAGTACAACCTCCATTACTGGATCGCCGGTGCGGTGGAAGCGTTCCGCGTTCCCGATCTCATCCGGGACGCGGGTGTCCCCGTGCTCGTCTCCCTGGACTTCCCCTCCGCGAATGAGGTCACCGGCTACCAGTTCGACCGGGCCTTCAAGAACCTCTCCAAGGAGGAAAAGGACGCCCTGGACGAGCGGGACAAGGCAGCGATCCACTCCAACCCCGGGGCCGTCTTCGAGGCCGGCGTGCCCTTTGCCCTCGCCTCCGGAGGAATGTCCAGCATCGGGAACTTCCTGAAGAACCTCCGCCTGGCGGTGGACGCGGGGCTCCCCGCCGAGGAGGCGTTGAAGGGGCTCACCATCAACCCCGCCACAATCTTCGGCGTGGCTGACGTGCTGGGCACCCTGGAGCCCGGGAAGATCGCGAACCTCACCGTCACCCACGGCGATGTCTTCACCGACGAAGACGCTTGGATCGCACACGTGTTCGTGCGCAGCGGGCGGCTCCGGTGCGGCGGCCGGCTCCTGGTCCGTCGCCATTTCCTTCGGTGGAGAATCAGCCGAGGGCACCCTGGATCTGACCCAGGAGGGTGAGACGGTCACGGGTGAGCTCTCGATGGAGGGCATGACCACTGAGTTCGAGGGAACCTTCAGCGCTGGGACCTTGGAGCTGAAGGGATCGGTTCCCGACCTGGGATCCATGACTCTTACGGCCACCATCGAAGGGGATGAGATGAAGGGCTCCATCGGACTGGGTCCCATGGGAACAGCCGACTTTACCGGAAAACGAGATCCGGGAGATGCCGCAGCCGAAAGGAGGGTGGGACGATGACTTCAACCCGAGAGTTGAAACGACTGAGGGTCGGGGCTCTGCTGGCGGCTCTACTTGTGGTTCTCGCCGGGCCCACGGCAGTCGCGGCACAGGATCTCCTCATCCGGGGAGGCACCGTGCTCACGATCACCGACGGCGATCTCCCGGCCACCGATGTCCTTATCCGGGACGGGAAGATCGCTGAGATCGGACAGAACCTGGAAGCCCCCGAGGGAATCCGAGTCATCGATGCGTCGGGCCGGTTTGTCATGCCGGGGCTCCTGGACGACCACTCCCACATGGGTGTGGACCGGGGCATCAACGAAGGATCCCGATCCGTGGTGCCGGAAGTGAGCATCGCCGACGTGATCCGGCACGACGACCCGGCGTTCTTCACCGCCCTGGCAGGCGGAATCACGACCATCCACACCATGCACGGTTCCGCAAATTCCATCGGCGGCCAAAACGAAACCATCAAGCTCAAGTGGGGCCGGCCCTGGGAAGACCTGGTCATCCAGGACGCCCCCATCACCCTGAAGCTGGCCCTGGGTGAGAACGTTCGCAGGTCCCGGGTCGACAACCCCACCCGGTATCCCCGAAGCAGGTCGGGGGTGGCCGAGGTCATGCGGGAGTCCCCAAAACTATCTGAAGGCCTGGGAGACCTACGAGGCCGAGAAGGCGGCCTGGGACCGGGCGAACCGCCGGAGAAGGGGGCCCGAGCCCCTGCCCCCGAAGCGTGACCTCCAGCTGGAGGTGCTGGCAGGGGCCCTCGAGGGAACGACCATCCTCCGGGTCCACGGCTATCGCGCCGACGAAATGGCCATGATGATGGAGGTGGCCAACGAGTTCGGCATCCCCGGTGGCGTCTTCGAGCACGCGCTGGACGGGTACAAGCTGTGTTCGCCGACAGCTGGGGCTACAAGATCGAGGCGTACGAGGCCATCCCCTACAAGATGCTCATCCACTATGAGAACGGGGTCCGGACCTCCATCAACTCCGACTCCGCCGAGCGGGTCCGGCGCCTCTATCAGGAAGCGGCCCGGGGCGTGAAGTACGGTGGGGTTCCGGAAAACGAATGCCTGAAGATGATTACCATCAACGCGGCCATGAACCTGGGGATCGACCACCGGGTGGGGAGCATCGAGGTCGGTAAGGACGGTGATATCGCCATCTTCAGCCATTACCCCCTCCACACCCCGGCCCGGGTGGAAATGACCATCATCGAAGGAGAGGTCTTCTTCGATCGGAGCGAGACGGACATCGCCGCCGATTGGGTCCTGGAGACAGAGAGCAAGGAGGAAAAACAATGAACCCCGGCACGAAAGGAGACGTGACCATGAATGCATGCATCACAGGACACGCCGCCGGGGCCTTGGTTCTGGCTCTGCTACTGGCCTACCCAAGCACGGGGGAGGCGCAGCAGGACGACTACGCCATCACCGGCGGAACAGTCGTGACCGTGTCCGGTGGGGAGATCCCCAACGGGACGGTGGTGGTGCAGGATGGCCTAATCACGGCCGTGGGAACCAACGTCACCATTCCCGACGGTGTGGAGCGGATCGACGCCTCCGGAAAGTATGTCTACCCCGGCCTGATCGATGCCGGAACCGGCCTGGGCCTTCAGGAGGCCGGAGGCATGGACGGCGCCGTAGACAACTTCGAACTGGGACCCTACAACCCCCACATCGAGGCTTACATCGGTATCGACCACACCAGTGAGATTCTCGGCGTGCAACGGGTGGGAGGCTTCACCACGGTGGTAACCGGTCTGAACGGACGGGGAGAGCCCATCCCCGGCTTCGACAGCATGATCGACCTCTGGGGATGGACTCCTCAGGCCATGGTGGTTGAGAAGCGGATCGGGCTCAGGATCAACTGGACTGAAGACCGGGCCGAAGATCTGAAGACCTATTTCCTGGAGGCCAAAGCCTACGCCGCGCGGGACGGGATGTTCGAGGCGGGGAATCTCTCCGAGTTCGAGTGGGACGTCCGGATGGACGGCCTCATCCCAGTGGTCAGAGGAGAGGTGCCGGTCATCTTCGAGGCCCGGAGCGAGGACGACATCAAGTCCGCGGTGGAGTTCGCGGAGGAGATGGAGCTCCCGTATCTGATCCGAGGCGGCAGGGACGCCTGGAAGATCACCGAGTTCCTGGCGGAACACGATGTGAAGCTCCTCTTCAGCGGAGTCCACGGCACGCCGGGGAGGGACGAGCCGTACGACGTCCACTACGCCACTCCGGCTCTCCTCCACGAAGCGGGAGTGGACTTTGCCATCTATTCCGGCGGGGTGGCGAACGTATTCAGCCTCACCTACGAGGTGGGGATGGCGGTGGCGTTCGGGCTTCCCATGGACAAGGCCCTCCGCTCGGTGACTCTGGATGCCGCCCGGCTCCTGGGTGTCGACAATCGCCTGGGGAGTGTCGAGGAAGGCAAGATCGCCAACCTCCTCATCACCACCGGGAACCCGGTGGAGTACACGAGCCAGGTGGAAACCATGTTCATCAGGGGCGAGAAAGTCCCCTGGGACGACAAGTTCAACAGGCTGCTCAAGCGGTATCGGGCCCGTTGAGGTAAGCCCTTTCTCCGAGCCCGAAAGACCGGATCACCAACCGGTCTGGAGGGCTGAAGCAGGGAGAAGCGCTCGAAGGAAAGCCGCGGGGCACGTCCGAATCACCTGACGTGCCCCGCGGAACTTGATGGTTGGAGGCTCGGTGGATATCAGCCTTGGAGGGTTGCCCGAAGGCAGACCCCCTAAAACAGCATCATTCCATTCTCAACGCCTCTGCCGGTTCCACAGCCGCTGCCCGCCGAGCGGGGATAAATGCGGAGCCCACACCAACCAGGAGAAACACGCCCACCACGGTCGAAAGGGTCAGGACATCCACAGGGCCTACGCCGAAGAGCAAACCAGAGAGGAGGATGCCGGAGCCCACTGCGCCCATCCCTCCCAGAAGAAGGCCAATGGAGGTGATCCGAATCCCCTCACCCACTACGCCCTGAAGGATTCGACTCTTGTTTGCGCCCAGGGCCAGCCTGATCCCCATCTCCCGACGCCGCTGAGAGACGGAAAAGGCAACGACCCCATAGATCCCCAACGCTGCCAAAGCCAGCGCCACGAGCCCGAAGACCCCCAGGAACAGGGAACTGATCGCCCAGAGTCCTGTGCTCTCTCTCAGAATGTCCATCATGGGCCTGATCCGTGCCGGGGCATCGGGATCCAGCTCGAAGAGCGCCCTCCGCACCGGCTCCACCAGGGACTCCGGCGAACTCCCCGGAACCCCTGAGATGACAACGAACCGCCGTCGGGACCCGCTTTCAGCCAGGGGCCGGAAGATGTGGGGTCGCGGCCCTTCGGTGAGCTCGTCGTAGTAGAAGTCCTCGGTGACCCCCAGGACCGTTGCCGATACAGGCTCTTCACCTCGTCCATAGACCAGGTTGCGCCCTACAGCCGACTCTCCCGGCCAAAGTCCCTCGGCCAGACTTCGGGAGACGATCACCTCCTGCGCCCCGGACTCGACGTTCTCAGAACGGAAAGAGCTACCGGCGAGGAGCGGAATTCCCATGGCTTCGAAATAGCCGGGGCCGGCCCGGCTGGTGTGTGCCATCGGCCGCTGTTCCAGGGGGATGTCCAACCCCTCCGGGGTCGCGTACCGAACGGAGAATACTTCGTGGTTGAGAGGAAGGTTCGAGACCGATCCCACCGATGAGACCCCAGGCAGAGCTTCCAGGCCCTCCATCAGGATCCTGAACTCGGCATCCATAGCCACCGGATCCCCTCCGGCGGACTCGGGAAGGGAGAGTTGTGCCGTCAGGATCCTGTCGGCGGGAAAGCCGACGTCAGTCGCGAGGGCATTGGCCAGGCTCCTCATCATGAGGCCGGTTCCGGCGACGAGTATCACCCCCAGAGCCACTTCGGCCACTACCAGGACTTTCCGTCCCCGGATGGCCATCCGTCCGGTTCCCCCGCCTGACGACCCTTCCTTCAGGCCTTCGGAGAGGGCCCGCCGGGCCGTCATCCAACCCGGAATCAGCGCGAACAGGAGTGGCGTCGATAGAGTGAGCAGGGCAGAGAAGGCAAGCACGCGTCGGTCCAGGGAGATTTCCCCCACCCGGTAGATGTCCGGGGGGATCAGACCAGCCAGGAGGTCGGTGCCCAGGTAGGTGAGCACTACCCCCAGGGCGCCGCCGAACAAAGCCAGGAGAACCGCTTCGACCAGGAATTGCCGAACCAGCCGGCGGCGTCCGGCACCGAGCGCCTGGCGGAGCGCCACCTCCCTGGTCCGGGTCCCGTGACGGGCCAGCGTCAAGGACGCGACGTTCACGCAAGCAATGACCAGCACGAACCCCACCCCCACGAGCATGATCACGAATGCCCGCTGGAGCATCTCCCAAACGAAGTTCAGGGCCTCCCGCATCGGGGTGATGGAGATGGCGCTGTACCGGCCGTCCGCCTCGGGGTAGACCGACGCCAGGTTCCTTTGAACCCCGCTGATCTCCTCCCGGGCTGCGTCCTCCGTCCACCCCTCAGCCAGGCGCCCGATTACCGCCGTCCCCATGTCCCCCCTCGCCTCAGAGGCCGGATCCACGCGCATGGGCAGCCAGAGCTGAATGGCGTTGAAGGGAAAGTTGAAGTCCTCCGTCATGACCCCGACGACGGAGTGGGGAATGCCATCGATACGGATGGTCTTATCCAGAATCTCCGGATCTCCTCCGTAGCGCCGGATCCAGAGTCCGTGGCTCAGGAGTGCGATATCCGGAGCTCCCGGGTGGTCATCGTCCGGCCCGAGGACCCTGCCCATCGCCGCCCGCACCCCCAGGAGCGGGAAGAGGTTGCCCGTGGTCCACGTAGTGGATACCTGCTCGGCAGCCTGGTCTCCCGAGAGATTTCGGGTTCCGTAGAAATATCCGGCCAGATCCTCGAACGCCCTGGAGCGTTCCTTGAGGTCGGCGATCTGGAGGGCGGAGAACCGGCCACCGTCCCAGCCCTGCACCGGATCCACTCCTCCGAGGTGGACCAGGTCTTCAGCCCCTGCGTAGGGAAGAGGGCGAAGGAGAAATGGGTTCATCACGCTGAACACCAGAGTATTCAGAGCGATGCCGACACCGAGCGTGAGGACGACCACTCCAGAGTAGACGGGCGATCTCCGAAGCGTCCGGAAGGAAAAGACGAGGTCCTGTCGCAGTTGGTCCCCAAGCATGGATCCTTGCCCTCTCTGGTTGTTGGAAGGTGACCGCGGGCCCGCCGGGCCCTGTGCCCCCAGGCTTCGCTTCCCGAATCGCATACTCCACCGCTCCGCGAACCCGTGGAATAGGAGATCCCAAACAGCCCTGCCCCAAACCCCTCCCCGCCCCGCCCATGCCGGGTTTTCCTCCAAGCGTTGGAGGAAGACGTAGGTCATCTCCTCCCCGTATTCCTCTCGGAGCCCAGGGGGAAGCAGGCGGAGAAGGCCGGCGTAGAGGAGCGGGGCGTGGGGCCGGCCGGTGTCGCGGTCTGGGGGAGGAGTCATGGTTTCCTCCTCAACTTCCCGAGAGGACCCCGAGGGCCCTCGCTTCCTGAACCAGGGTTTGGAGGCGTTGGCTTTCTGCCCTGGCCACCGCCTCCCCCAGCCCCGTGGGCGCAAAGTATTTCCGACGGGGATCGGCCTCGACGCCGGAGGGTGGCGACACCTCTTCCAGAAGACCCTTTGCCAAAAGGTCCCTGATCCTCCGGTAGAGATTCCCTGGATAAATGCTCCCGAGCTCCTTCTCCCTGGTTTCGATCTCCTTGACGATGCGGTACCCGTGGGCCGGTCCGTCCAGGAGCACCAGGAGGATCCGGAACTCCAAAGGATGGAGGGGAAGGAAGCCGCGGGGGTCCGATGCGTGGTCTGGCATGTCGTCCTCGAGCTGTTCAGGCTGGTTACGGCCGCAACGCAAATAGTGTCAAAATGACGGGACTCATATCATACTGACGGGAAAAGGGAGCCAAAGGTTGCAGCGGAGGAGAACGGGGAAGATGAGGTGTCTGACCCGAAGCCGGACTGATCCGTCGCGAAAAGGTGACCGGAACCCGCGCGTATACATGGTGTCGACACACACCGAGCGACTCCGGACGAGATCGGCCATGAAAAGCCAGAGCGGTTCCGCCATCCTCAGCACCGCCATCCGGTGCCTTTCCTCGGCCCTCCTCTGCCTGGCGGGTGCGCTCCCTTGTCCGGCCTCATCCCAGGAAGAGCCCGGTCGAGGAACCGATCCGGACCGATGGGAGGTGTTGTGCCGGATCGCAGAGTTGCTGGAGCGCAACTTCGTGCTCACGGAGAGAGCAAAGGAAATGGCCGACGCCTTCCGGACGAGGTCCACATCGGGGGCCTACGACGGATACGTCGAGAGCACCGACTTCGCTGGAGCCGTCACCGCCGACCTGGTGGCCATCACCGGTGACTCACACACCCTCTTTCGGGTGATCGAGCCCACGGTGCTGAACGAGGATCCCGTCAGCCCCATGCATCATCCGCTCCGCCTTTTTCGGCTGGGCCAGGATGAGCACCTGGGCATCAATCGGTTGGAGTGGTACCCGGGTCATGTCGGCTACCTGGACTTGACGAGGATCTATCCCCTGTCCGAGTCCAGGGAGATGGTGGACGCCGCAATCAGGTTCCTCTCCCTCGCCGACGCGGTGATCATCGATCTCCGAGAGAACGGAGGGGGCTCGGGCGAGAGCCTTCCGTACCTCTGCGGGTTCTTCTTGCCGGGATCCACCCAGCTGACCAGCTACATATCCACCCAGGACGGCTTCCTGAAGGAATTCTGGACCAGCGAAGAAGGGCCCCACGAATCCCTCGCAGACGTCCCTCTCTTCCTTCTCACGAGCGAGCGAACCTTCTCGGCGGCGGAGATGTTCGCCTACGACATGCAGGTCCTCGGAAGAGCGACAGCGGTCGGAGACCCCACCGGTGGAGGGGCCAACTCCGTCGATCTCTTCCCCATCGACGAGGAGTTCGAGATCTACATCTCGACGTCCCGGGCCATCAATCCCATCACCGGGGACAACTGGGAGGGCTCAGGCGTCATCCCCGACGTCCGTGTCCCAGAAGAAGTCGCATTGGACACCGCACTGGCCCTCGCCAAGGCTGCGGGCTCGGTGAGAGCCGACGCCAGGGAAGCGACCCAGCGG
>JBDHCH010000136.1:0-10454 GCA_039592115.1 Gemmatimonadota bacterium
TCGGATGGAGAAGCGCGCCTCTACCCGTCCGGTGATCGGATGGCGTGAATGGGTGGCTTTGCCGGAAATGGGCGTCGGTTCCATCAAAGCGAAGGTGGATACCGGTGCCCGAACCTCCTCTCTTCACGCGTTCGATCTGGAGGAGGTCGAGAGGGACGGGATCGTCAGAGTCCGGTTCCTGGTTCATCCGGAGCAGCGATCATCGAAACCAGCCATCGCGGTGGAGCTTCCCCTCTTGAGCCGTCGACGGGTGCGGGATTCGGGCGGACGGACGGAGGTCCGACCCGTGGTGGAGACACCCATCGAGCTCCTGGGCCGGAGGTGGACCATCGAGCTCACCCTCACACGTCGGGACGCCATGGGGTTTCGGATGCTGCTTGGGCGGCAGGCCATCCGGCATCGCTTCGTGGTAGATCCAGGCGGGTCGTTTTTCGGCGGAAAACGGATTCGGAAGAAGGCATCACGGAAGAAGAGGCACGGACCATGAAGCTCGCGATTTTGTCCCGATCTCCCAGGGCCTACAGTACCAGACGTCTCGTGGAGGCCGGCAAGAACCGCAATCACGCTGTGAAGGTGCTGGACACATTGAAATTCTCCATCGAGGTCCAGCGAGGGGCTCCGGATCTCTTCTACGGATCCAAACACCTTAGCCACTACGATGCGGTGATTCCGAGAGTCGGTGCTTCCATCACGTTCTTCGGAATGGCAGTGGTCCGGCAATTCGAGCAGCTCGATATCTACACGCCCAATCCTGCCCACGGCATCGCCAACTCCCGGGATAAGCTCAGAGCCCTTCAGATCCTGAGTCGCCACGATATCGGAATCCCCCACACCGCGTTCGCCCGTCGGAAACAGGATGTGCTGCCGGCCATCGAGCGCGTGGGCGGAGCCCCGGTCATCATCAAGTTGCTGGAGGGCACCCAGGGCGTCGGGGTCATCCTGGCCGATTCGGTGAAGGTGGCGGAAGCCATTGTCGAAACCCTCCAGAGCACCAGGCAGAACGTGTTGATCCAGAAGTTTGTGGGGGAGAGCTCGGGCAGGGACATCCGGGCGTTCGTGGTGGGTGACCGGGTCGTGGCCGCGATGCGTCGAACCGCTCAGGGAGGAGACTTTCGAAGCAACGTCCACCGGGGGGGATCGGCGGAAGCGGTGGATCTGGATGAAACCTACCGGGACACCGCTGTCCGTTCGGCACAGATCCTGGGCCTCAAAGTGGCTGGAGTAGACATGCTGGAAGGGAAGGACGGCCCCCAGGTGATGGAGGTGAACTCCTCCCCGGGCCTGGAGGGAATCGAAGGCGCCACAAAGCTGGACGTGGCGGGTGCCATCATCGATTTCGTCGAACGTCAAGTGAGCTTTCCAGAGCTGGACGTCCGCCAGAGGCTCTCCGTGAGCGCGAGTTATGGTGTGACCGAGCTACACCTGGGGGAGGGATCTGATCTTGTGGGTCGCTCGATCCAGGAAACGGGCCTGAGGGAGAAGGACATCGTCGTCTTGACTCTTCACAGGGGACACACGGTCATTCCCAACCCGAAGGGTAGCCGGGTCCTGGAGGTAGACGACCGTATTCTCTGCTTCGGAAGGCTTGAGGCTATGCGGGACCTCGTCCCGGCCCGGCGTCGGAGGAAGCGGGCGCCGGTTCAGCGCCTGGTTACCGAGATCGGGCCCACGGGAGAGGACGTTTGATGGCGAAGAGGATAAGAAAGGACGTGGGAGTTTGGCCCGGACGGAAGATCGCCCCCGGGGACCGAGCCGATCTCACACTGACGGCCAGCAAGAGCTACACAGGCACGGCAATGAGGGTCCCGGTGCACGTCTGGCGGGGAAAGGAACCCGGACCCTCCGTATTCATCTCGGCGGCGGTCCACGGAGACGAGTTGAACGGAACCGGTACTGTTCGGCATCTCATCCAGGACCACCCCTTCCATCTGCGGGCGGGAAGCCTCGTGCTGGTTCCCGTTGTGAACGTCCTCGGCTTCCAGCAGCTCTCCCGGTACTCCCCCGATCGGCGGGACCTGAACCGGTCCTTCCCCGGGTCCAAGAACGGAAGCGTCACGAGTCGGCTGGCTCATGTGATCTTCCAGAACATCGTGGCCCGATGTGACTACGGGATCGACTTGCACACTGCCGCGGTTCGGCGAACGAACTACCCGAATGCCCGGGCCGATATGGAGCAGGAAGCCACCGCCAGGCTGGCGACGCTTTTCGGTGCCGAACTACTGCTCAATACGCCTGGTCCGGAGGGCAGCCTTCGCCGAACCGCCGTAAAGTTTGGATGTGCGACGATGATCCTCGAGGCGGGGGAGGTCTGGAAGGTGGAGCCAAGCGTAGTCGAGTACACGCTCCGGAAAATCCAGAACGTGCTGGTGGGCCTCCAGATGATCGATGGAGAGATCGAAAAGCCCCCCTTCCGGGTGGTGGCCGAGGAAACCAAGTGGATGAGGGCCGAGAAGGGAGGGTTCCTGAGGTTTCATGTCCGACCTGGCGATACGTTGAGCGGGGGTGATCCCATTGCCACCAACACCAGTCTGGCCGGCCACGACCTGAACACGATCGTTGCACCGAGAGACGCCATTGTCCTGGGGATGACGACCCTGCCGGCTGTCTCCCCGGGAGACCCCGTGGCGCATCTCGCCTTCCCCAGTGAGCGGGCGTTCCAGAAGATGGAACGGGTAATGGGGAAGTTGCCTGAAGACAGTCTGCTTTCGAGACTCCACGACGCCCTGGCGAGCAACGTCCTCGTGTCGGAGTTGGACGATCCCGAGGCCTGACCTCATTCTGTCGAATGCCAACGGATTCCTGACTCAGGACATTAGTTGGTTTCTGGCCCCACCTGGGTGCTCTTCGGCCGGTTCGCTCGGGAAGGAGAGCTGCCTGCCTGCCCGTCGTCGAAATGCACGTCCAGCTGGGGGAAGGCGATGGTGATGCCCGCATCCTTCAGATGTCGCCAGATCGCCATGTTCAGTGCCGATCGGGTCACCCTCGCCGCCCACGGGTCCTCTGCCCAGATGGAAACCTCGAAGACCACGGAGGAGTCCCCAAACTCCAGGAGCAGGACGATGGGAGGCTTCTCCGGGACCCGATCCGGCACCGTCTCGCCAGCTCCACGGAGGACCTCCATTACTCGATCCATGTCTGACCCGTAGGCTACTCCCACCTTCGACCGGACCCGGTAGAGGGAGTCCCCAAGGGTGTAGTTGGTGACGGAGGACTGCACGAGTGTGGAGTTCGGGATGATGATCTCCTCCTCGTCCCGAGTTCGGGCCACCGTCGCACGGGTGCCCATCTTCTCCACGCGAACGATCCGATTGTCCACCTCCAACACGTCGGCTTCCGTGATGGACCGTTCCGCCAGCAGAATGACGCCGGAGACGAAATTCTGGAGGATGTTCTGCATGGCGAATCCGAGGGCTACCGCCACCACGGCCCCAGCGGCGAACACGGTTCCGAGCTGGATTCCGATGGTTTGAATTCCGATGGCGAGTCCCAGAAGGACGACCGAATAGTGGAGGAGTCTTTTTGCCGTTGCGATGGTTCCGTCTTCGAAAACGCCTCGCGACCTGAGCCATCGATCGGCGATTCGCTGGAGCAGGCGAGATACCCATGCGGAAATGATCAGGATCAGGATGAAGGTGATGATGGAGACAGCCGTCACCTCCGTCCCAGCCAGGGTGAAAAGAGGTGTGTTGGCCAGGGCGTTCAGTCTGGTAAGGAATTCAGAGCGGTTCATCTCGTACTCCGGAGGCCGGAACGGGCATTCGCATCCAGGCGAAGGATCGAAGCCTACAACCAATCCCGCGTTTTGAAGAAGAAAAACAGGCCTACCCCGATGGCTCCCATCAGGCCCAATAGGGCTGGGTATGCCCACCGGATCCCGAGCTCAGGCATGACCTCGAAGTTCATCCCATAGATCCCGGCCAGGAAGGTGAGGGGGATGAACACGCTGGCCATGATCGTCAGGACCTTCATGATCTCGTTCATCCGATTGCTCACCGAAGAGAGGTAGAGATCCATGAGGCCAGAGGCCACATCTCTGAGGGTCTCCGCGGTGTCGATGATTTGCACCGTATGGTCGTACACGTCCCTGAGGAAGATCTCCGTGCCGGCGTCGATGAGGGGGGACTCGGTTCGAACGAGGGAGTTGACCAATTCCCTGAGAGGCCACACGGCCCTCCTCACGAGTAGCATTTCCTGCCTCAAGAGATGAATCTGACGCATGGTGTCGGGAGTCGGGGATTCCAGAACCTCCGTTTCGAGATCCTCAACCTGCCCGGCGAGGGCCTCCAGGATATGGAAGTACTGGTCCACCACGGCATCGATGAGTGCATAGGCCAGATAGTCCGCTCCCCGTGACCGAAGCCGACCACTTCCCCCTCTGATGCGGCTCCGTACCGATTCAAATACGTCCCCCGCCCGTTCCTGGAATGAAAGGACGAATCCCCGCCCGAAGACGATTCCCAACTGTTCGCTCCTCACACCCGGTTCGGCCTCGTCGACACTCAGCATCTTCAGGACCACGAAGAAGGAATCGTCGTACTCCTCGGCCTTCGGACGTTGCCCCGTGTGCACCAGGTCTTCGAGAACGAGAGGATGAAGGTTGAAAGCCGACCCGATGGCCTTTGTGATGTCGAGGTCGTTCAGGCCGTCGACGTTGATCCAGGTCAGCCGGCTGTCCGTCGCGAGTGCCTGGAAATCCTCCTCAGGGGCGATTTCTCGTTCTTCCACCCGCTCCGGGTCGTAGGCAATGAGCTCGACGTTGACAGGGTCTTCCCGCTCCGGGCCGGTGTAGACCAAGGTTCCCGGGGCTTCCCCCGGCTTCTTCGGCCTGGCCCGGAATAGCCTTCTCACCGGAGAGGTGACGAGGTCGGCGGCATTGTAGATGGCGGCGCCAGCGTTCATGGTGCCCTCCAGGGCGGTTGGAGATTCTTGGGGGGCGGGGGGTGTTTGAGGCCTTCCCTCAACCGCTGTCCACGGTCCCCTTTACCCACAAATCGAACCAGGCTTCCAGGCGCTGGTACATGTCTATCCGGTTCGTCGGGTTGCGGAAGCCGTGTGGCTCACCAGGGTATGAGCGGGCTTCGAAGATCTTTCCCTCCCGGGCGAGAATCTCCGTCGCCAGCTGGAACTGTCGGTACGGCGCACGGACGTCGGCTTCGCCGTGCATCGTGAGGACCGGCGTCTCCACGTTCTGGATCCGGGCCAGGGTGTTACTTACCGCATAGACTTCCGGCCGCTCGTCTGGAGAGCCCCCGTGACCCGTCTTGATGAAGATCTTCCCGAGGCGATCGGCGTTCGTGTATGCATCTGCGAAATCGTAGATCCCGGCCATGGGCACCGCCGCGTCGAATGCGTCGGGGACCCGGGCGATGGCAGCCATGCTGGTGATCCCCCCGTAGCTGTACCCGTAGATCCCCACTTTTCCGTTGGACCAGGGCTGGGTCCTGAGAAAGTCGGCCGCGGCCGCTGCATCCCGGGCCTGACCGTTCGCCCAATCCTCGATGCCCAGGTCCTGGAACGGCCTGCCGAACCCGGAGCCCCCACGGTAATTCACAGCCAGAACTACATACCCCTTTTGAGCCAGGTACTGCTCGGTCGTGTTCAAAGCGTCGAGGTAGGAGTTGGTCCCGCCTCCATGGACCTGCACCAGGGACGGGTAGCTCCCTGTGGGATCGAAGTTCGGAGGAAGAAAGAGGAACCCCTGGATGTAGAGGCCATCCCAGCTCCGAAAGCTGACCTCCTCCGGTCTTTCGAGGCCCTCCCACCGAGTGGCGAAGTGGGTCATCTGTTGGACCCGGCCCCCGGTGGATGTCAGGTAGTCCACCTCGGCTCCCCGGGTTGGCGTGGAGCGAACGAAGACGAATGCTGAACCGTCTGCTGCCGCGTGATAGGATCGAAAGTGCCCTCCCATGCTGGTGATTCGGGTGGCCACTCCTCCATCCGAAGGCACCCGCCAGAGCTCCATCCGGCCCCGTTCCAGGTACGGGAAGAAGAGCTCCCCGCCATCGCCGCTCCAGAACACGCCCAGGTTGTGGAGCCAGTCCGTAGCGTGGATCTGCATGGGGACGATGGACTCGGTACCGGTATCCGGATCCAGGAGGTAGATGTATGCCAGGTCTTCGTACCAGTACTCCTCCTTGGAGGTGGCCAGGAGGGCGATGCGGCTCCCGTCGGGGGACCACACCGGAGAGGACGAGGCCATCAGACGGTGGCTCACCTGGCGTTCCTCCCCGGTGGTGACATCCACAACCCAGATGTCGTCTTCCCAGTAGTCGGCCTTGTTCGAGAAGTAGGCGATCCGGTGTCCGTCCGGGGACCAGGCGGGAGAGAACCGGAAGTCGTCCGGTGCCATGCTCTCCTGGGTGAGCTGCCGAGGAGGTGAGGACCCGTCCGAGGGTACGAGCCAGATGTCCTGATACCCGGACCGACCGGAGTAGAAGGCCAAGGACTTCCCATCGGGGGAGGGGCGGACTGACCTCCCTCCCTGTCGAGTCCGGGTAATCTGCAGAAGATCGGGATGGTCCGATCCCGGCCGGAGCGGCAGGGACCGGGCGTCCGCCGATGCTCGCCAGATGTCGCCCCCTGCAGAGAACACCAGGCCCTCGCCGTCGGGCATCCACACCGGGGAGGACCCGTTTTCAACGAGAAGGATCGGCGTGCCACCGCCGGGCTCGATCAGGAAGATCCCGGAAGCACCGGAGGTCGTGGCCGTCACCGCCACCCGGGAGCCGTCGGGGGAGAGGACCGCCTGTCGGGCTCCCGTGGACCGGGTGAATATGTTTTCCCAGGTAAGAGGAAGCCTCTCCCCCTCCTGGGCGATCAGGGACGAGGCCGAGAGGAGAGCCAGGGCTAAGACGAACACATTCCGCATGACCCCTCCTGCTTCATGGATCAGATGTCAGGACAGAGGAGGCAGGGCTGCCGGTCTCGGTATGCGGAGAACGCATGGGGCCCGACCAGGACCGCCTCCGCACTCGATGGGAACCCTCAGCCCCCGCCTCAGTCAGGTCGCGCCGATCTCCTCGAGCGCACTCACGAGGAAATCGACGTCGGCCTTGGAGTTGAAGACGGACAGCGAGATCCTGAGACCATTCAGACCGAAGGTCGACATGGGACGGACGTTGATGTTGTACTCGTCAGCCAGCGTGCGTTCGACCCGCGTGACGGGATGGTCGACGAGCTCGACGGTTATGATGCCGCAGGACAAATCATCCTGACCCGGGGTTTTGATCCTGAACGAGGGATTGTCGGAGATCTTTTCGCGGAAGTACCGCTTCAGATCAAAGATCCGCTTCCCCTTACGTTCCGGACCCAGGAGGTTGTGAAAGTCGATGGCTACACCGAGGCCCAGAAGCTCGGGCAGGTTACGGGTGTTGTAGTTCTCGAAGCGCCTCACCGACTCGTCTTCATATCCGTTAGCGACGATGAGGGGTCGGAGGTTCTCTTGGGCATCCTGCCGGGCGTAGAAGATCCCGACGCCCTTGGGGGAGAACAACCACTTGTGGGAGCTGGCCGCATAATAGTCACAACCCATCTCATGGAGGTCGAAGGGGAACATGCCGGCGGTCTGCGCACCGTCCACGGCCACGAGGATACCCCTGGGACGAGCAAGCTCCACCACCTCCCGGACGGGGAGGATCATCCCGTTGGTGTTGACCATGTGACACATCGAGATCACCCTCGTCCGCGGGGTGATCGCCTCCCGGTAGAGGTCCACGATCTCGCCGGGGCTTCCAGGCAATAGGGGCAAGATCGGCCGGACGAGTTTGATTCCCTTGGTCTCTTGCCAGTACTTCCAGGGGATGGTTCCGCTGGTGTGTTCATGATCCGCGAGGATGACCTCGTCGCCGGGTTCCAGGTCCATGCTGGCGGCAACGACGTTCATCCCTTCGGTCGTGTTGTGGATCAGGGCGATCTCCTCCGACGAGGCCCCTACGGCCTGGGCAGCTTTTTCCCGCACGATTTCCTTGTCCCGATCCCAACCACCCCACATGTACTTGGATGGGAACCCGTCCAGGGTCCGGCGGAAGTTCTCGGTGGCATCGGCCACGAGTTCCGGAGATGGGCCCAGAGAGGCATTGTTGAAATAGTAGAGGCCCGCGGCGAAGGTGAACTGGGCTTTCACGAGATCCCAATAGGCCTCAGAATCATCCTCGCGGGACAACGCTCCTGCGGTTGACCCGGCGTCGGCCAGGAGGGGTTCCCGAACGATCTCCGTGAGCAGGGCTCCCGCGGCGAGGCTGGAGAACGATGCCTTCAAGAATGAACGGCGCTCTATGGCTTTCACGATCTACTCCTCTGGAGTCTCCATGGTTCTCGACTTCCCGGCGTTGGCTCGACCGAAAGTACGCCAGTGGCCCGTTCAAGGGGAAGCACTCCCCGGGGGCCCGGCCCAGCCAAGACTACCGTGGCTGATCGTTTGGCTGGTGGTTTTGCTGGGAGGGTGCAGCCACAGCCGGATGAGGGTCGTCCCGTTTGGGCTCTCCGACTACGAGGCTGCTGTCGTACCGGCCGACTCCGTCCTGGTGTTCTCTGGTGAAGATCGGATCCTGACGACCTACCGGCGGATCGCTCGGTTGTCGGTTGGGCCCAAATACTGGACCAATCCCACGTGGGATGCTCCGTCCATCGAGACAGCCTTGGTGGAACGTGCCGCTGAGCTCGGGGCGAACGGAGTGGTCCTCGGGGAAATCAGCGGGTTCCCCTACGAGGGCCCAGATGGTGCGGACACCTGGGGGACGGCCGTGGCAGTCAGGCTCGATGTCCATGGCCCGGGGAAGCCGGACTCCTTTGCCCGGTTCCCGAGGGACATCGGGGCTCTCGCAGTTGCTCCTCTGTCCGTTCCGGAAGACATCACCCTTCCCGATTCTGTTCTGGAGGCCTTCGTTCACGATCTCCATCAGGAGCTTCTCGGGGCCGGCCTCACCCCTCTTCCCCCGGGGACCTACGAGTCCGTCTCGCCGGAAGATGTCGAGGAGCTGAAGCGCCTTCTCGATCCGCGGGGCAGTGCAGCGGTGGTGGGTTCGGCTCATTCCGGGGATCGGTCGGTCCGCCGAAGGCTGGTTGAGGAATTTGGCGTAGAAGGGTTCCTGGTTCCTCACCTCCAATGGACCGAGGCCCATTTCGAGGGCGATGAGGCTAGCTGGGATGGAGTCGAACAAAAGGTGGGGAAGACCCGGTCGCTTGGAGCCCGGGTAACTTCGGGAATCCTGAACGCTCTGATTCGTGGAGAGGACGCATCAGACGAAAGCGAATACCCTCCAGAGGGATCAGTGTGGGCGCTCTCCCTGGTAGTCCAGATCGAGAACACTCTCGGTGCTCTTCTCTTCACTGGAAGGGGAGGGTTCGAGCTGATGGAAAAAGCCGACTTCGAGGGGGGGATTTGGATCGGGGATCCGGAGCCGGAAGAGTACGAGATCGTCGAGGTGCCCGCCGAGAAGCGATTCCAGCGGCGGGGGCGGATCCTCCGCGCCGTGCGAACCGCCCTTTCGCCGCTTCGAAGGGAAGAGTGAACTCCGGTCAAACTCCCCCAGGTCCCGCATCCTCCAGGGAAAGCTGTTCGGTCCCCGCTTCGAGGTCCAACAGCCAGCGTTTGCGGTGAAGGCCGCCACCATAGCCTCGGAGGCCTCCATCGGCTTGAATGACCCGGTGACAGGGCACCACGATGGATACGTAGTTCTCCCCGTTGGCACGGCCGACCGCGCGGCTCCCACCAGGCTTCCCCAGACTCGCAGCCAGATCACCGTAGCAGGAGGTATGGCCGTAGGGAATCTCCATCAGGGCTGACCAGACCCTGCGTTGCCAGGGCGTGCCACCCAGATCCAGCGGCAAATCAAACTCCCGAAGGGCCCCAGCGTAGTAGCGAGCGAGTTGGCCCTCCAGTCGGTCCAGGTGCTCAGTGTGGACGGAGCTTCCGCTAAGCTTCCTCAGCCACTCCGAGGGCGGCGAGACTTCACAGCGATGGCGTTTGACGAGGCGCGCGATGATGCGCTCCTCTCCACCCCTGTCCGCGAACTCGCAGAGGCAGATGCCACGGGCCGTGGCTCCCCCCAGCATCCGGCCGAGGGGCGAGTCGAACCCTCGAAGCCGGATCACGCCTTCAGGTGTGTGTGGGCGGCTCATGAGCATCTCACATCCCGGACTCCACCCTTTCCAGCAAGATATACGAAGCGCCGTTTCCGTAAGACCGATCCGTGGTGAACTGGGTCGTCACGAATCCACTCAGACGCTCCCCGTCGAGAAGCAGTCGATAGCCGATGTTGTGCGGATGGGCGCGAGCATCGCTGGACGGGATGGTGCCGAAGCTCGTCCCGGTCAAGAAGCCGCCGTCAAACCGCACGCGATCCATCAACGTCTTCAGTTGGTTCCCGATCTTCACATGAACGTCTCCGTCGGCCTGAACCACGAGGGATACCGATACGGTTTCCTCATATGTGGTGAGGTCACCCTCCCACTCC
>JBDHCH010000137.1:0-10384 GCA_039592115.1 Gemmatimonadota bacterium
GGTGGGCGGACCGGGCACTGTCTGCCGGGCGCTCGCCTCCAACATCGACCTCTTTCCCACGTGCTTGGCAGCTGCGGGCCTGGCGTCGCCGGAAGACCGGATCATCGACGGGCGTGATCTCTCCGCCTTGTTGGCAGGGGATTCGAGCGTGTCGCCTCACGAGCTCCTCTACTTGTATCACCACGGAATGCTCGAGGGCTTGAGATCCGGCGATTGGAAATTCTTCCGGGAGACGAGCCACTACACGTGGCCGATGCCGGTGAACAAGAAGCTCGGAGACCTGGCCAACCACACCTCAGGGCCGCTCCCTCTGTTGTTCGATCTGAGCACGGACCCCGGCGAGGCCTACAACCTCGCCGAGCGGTACCCGGAGGTCGCGGCCGAGCTGGAGGCGGCGATGAGACGTTGGGAAGCCGAAATGGCATCCAATCCCCTCGGCTTCGAAGGGTAGGCGAACCCTTCCGGCGCGGCGGCAAGGCCTCGGCGATCCTCAGCAACTCCGGCCCTGCCAACCAAGCATTTACGGGTTGGACGCCGGCTCCGTGCTCAAACACCCTCTGCGACGGCCTCGTCTCCGGGTGTTGATCGGAGGAGATCGTCCAACCGGAGGCGGATCAGGTCCAACTCCATCTCCATGCGCATGATCTCCAGCCTCGCGCGGCGGACCTCTGGTTCCGCCACGACACCTGACCCGGCGCGTTCCTCGAGGGTTTGAAGCCGACGGACGGCCCCGTCCAAGGCCCCCTGCCTGAGATTCATCTCGTTCTGAGCCTCCGCAATCTGCAACGCATGTTCCAGCTCGGCGCCGGTGGCTTCTCCAGAGAGGAAGCGTTGCCGATACGCCAGTTGAAGGTGGAGGTTTTCCAGGTGGGCCTCGGCCTCCTGATACGCCAGGTTCAGGTTGGTGATGTCGTCGGAACCGATGGCTCCCACCGCTGCCATTTCCCGATACCGGGCCAGGTGTCTCTCTACCCGCGACATCTGGTCACTGGCTATCGCCTCCAGGAGGACGAGGCGCTCGGTGACGAAGTCCCTGCTACCCACCAGGGGGGCCGGAATATCGTTCCGGGGCCTCTCCCCCGACTCCCGGATTTCCTCCCGGTCCAGGATCACCCGCATGAGCTCGAGCTCTGCGTGGCGCACCTGCTCCTGGGCCTGCAACAGGGCCTCTTCATCCACCAGACCCGTCTCGAAAAGGCCCTCTATCTCTTCCTCCTGGGTCCGCACCATCTCCAGTTGAAGCTCCGCCATTCGGAGTCGAACTTCCGTCTCACGCAGAAGGACCTCCTGGGCGCGACGGTCCTGGACCTCGTCCTTCACGACGACCCCACCGGCACCCATGAGCGCTGATGCCAGGATCAATACGGCGATCTTCATCTTTCCTCCGGGTTGGGTCTTCACCGGCTCCGAAAACCGGTTTCCCCTGCTGAGGGATGTCCGGATCTGCCATTCGAGGTTCGAAACGAATTCCTCTCTCGGCTGGTGAGTCTCTTTCATGATGGTGTCCCTCCGGACCTGACAAACGGTGCCAACTTCTTCTTCAGCTTCTCGCGTGCCCTCTTGAGCCGGCCCTCAACCGCCCGCTCCGAGAGCCCCATATCCCGCGCGATCTCACGGACTTTGAGGCCGTCCAGGTGGAACGCCTCGAGGATTCGAGCCTGGGCCGGCCTCAGCCGGGCCAAACCCCAACTCACTGTCGCAGAGATGTCGGGAGAACCGTCCCCATCCCCACCTGGAAGGGGCCCTCCTTCCCAACCCGGAGGAAGCGCGTCGAGGGAGACAAAGGGGGTTCGACGGTGGTGGTTGATGATGAGGTTCCTGGCCACGGTCTTCAACCAGGCCAGCGGATTGTCGGGGAGTCCCTTTCGCTTCCAGTCGACGACCGCCCTGAGCCAGGTCTCCTGGGTGACGTCTTCCGCCAACCCCCGATCCGACCCGCACCGTCGAGATACATAGGCGTATAGGGGTCGGACCAGGTCACGATAGGTCGTGATGAGCGTCTGTTCCTCCATCCTCCCTCCGGGATGGGATCGGGAATCCGGCTCCTGTCAATAAAGACACCTGAGGGAGGAAAAACCCACGCTTTCCGGACGAGGAGCCGGGAGACGGGGGGTGGGTCAGGGATCCCCGAATCGCTCCAAGAGGCTCTCGGCCATGGCCTCGAGGTCTTCCTTGGTCTTCCCTTCGAACGTCTTTCGGCACACCACCCCATACCTCTCGCAAAGGCGCTCGCAGGTGCCACCGGTGACTACCTGGTCGGCCATGTTGAAGAGGACATAGTCCTCCTTGTGTATGTGGCCGCGAATGAGCTTGATGTAACCTCTGGCGGCGTTGACTAGAATCAACCTCGCGTCCGGATCCCCACTCCGTGCAGTGGGCAGGGCTTTCTTCATCCGGCTGGCGTAGGCCCGACCCATCTCGTGCTCCTGGAGCATGACCGCCAGGGGCCCGGTGTCCCTTGGCATGCCGAGGTTCTCCAATTCGGGGAATAGCAGGTCTTCTTCTTGACCGTGGTGGCAGGCATCGGCGAAGAGCCGGATGAAGGAGACGCAGTCTTCGATGGCCGCGAAGTCGAGGCCATGGTCGGGCTCTCTGTCGAGAATGGCCTCGAGAGCCCCCGAGACCTTGAGGATCCATTGGTGCTCGTCTCTGAGACCGGCGGTGGCGGATGGGTTGGGTTCCACCAGGTCCTCTCTTCCGTCTGTGGTGAACGGTTTCCCAAGCTTGAAGAATAGCGCTGGGGTTCAGGCGCGGCAGTGATACCCGTCACAGATGGTGAGGAGAAAGCGGGCGAGGTGTGGTGCAACTCCAAGGGCCCGAAGCTTCCTGGCCAGTGCGCCGAAGAAATCGAGTGGCTCGCGGCTCTGGTGGTCCGGAACAATCCAATCAGGGTGCCGTACCAGGGTGAGCCCACGAATCCAACAGGAAGGGCCTGAGATGAGCCGATCACGTCCATGGGTCCCTCGCATCATTGCGGTCCTAATTGCAGGTGCAGTGGTTCTCTTGGCCTGGATGGACCGGGGGCGCCTCAGGCCTGTGATCCCAGGGCGCCAGGCTCCCCAATTCTCCGCCGTCGACCTTCAGGGGAACCTGATGTCCCTTGGTGATTTCAGGGGGAGGGTCGTCCTGGTGAACATCTGGGCCACCTGGTGTGGGCCGTGTAAGCGGGAGATGCCTTCCATGGAGCGACTATACCAGGAACTAAAAGGGGAGGGTTTTGAGATCCTCGCCGTGAGCGTGGACGCTCCAGTCGGGGAGAGAGATGAGTTGGGGCGCCTTGGAGGCGATCTGACGGTCTTCGCCGAGTCCTTCGATCTCACCTTCCCGATCCTCCACGATCCGTCGGGCGAGATTCAGGGGATCTACCAGACCACGGGCGTTCCCGAGTCCTTCCTCCTGGACAGAGACGGAGTGGTCATCCGAAAGGTCGCCGGATCGACCGAGTGGGATGCCCCTGGAAATATCGCGCTGGTGAGCCGTTTGCTCGCTCGTTGATGATCGCGGGATCGCCAGTGAGGCTGACGTCCTTCCGGTCCTTGGGGAAGCCGCGGTTCAGAGGTCCTGATTCCGGAACACCCTGACCGAAATGGCCATGGGCACCATGGCCCATAGGAATACCCCTACCAGCCCGAAGAGGGAAGCCATGCCGGCCGACCCCGTCATCCTCATGAGGGTCGCTCCTGCCGGCCCGAAGAGGTGGATCCCTCCAACCTGGAGCAGGGAGAGCACGCGGACGGTATCGATGGGGTTTCCCAGCAAGCCTGCGAGAAGGACCACTCGAAGGGCGCCGGGGCTGAGGTAGAGAGTTGTCCCGAGCATGACTACGCCGTAGACCACCTCGAACAGAATCCAGATCCCCAGGGCGATTCCCACCGCGATCTGTTTTCGGCCGGAAAGGACGGAGATCAATACCGAGATTCCGGTGAAGACTATGGCCAACAGGAGGCCGTAGCCGATGACCGCCAGGTAACTCAGGGCCCCAATGGGTCCGATGACCAGGGCAATCATGATGCCCGGTATCCCGAACCCTACGAGGGAGGCCCCCACGACCGTGATCACCAGCCCCAGGTATTTGCCCATGATGACATGAGAGCGGGGAAGGGGCTGGGTGACCATCAGCTCCAGGTATTCGGTGTCGGATGTGAAACTGAAGACGCCGAGGAGGAGCGCGAAGAGGGGAATCAGGAAGCCAGCCAAATTGACGATGCTGGCTGCGGTACGCGTGAAATCCTGAAAACCAGCGTAACCCGACGTCACCATCCCGAAGAAGGCGGTGAGGAGAGTGAGGCAGGAGAACAAGCCCGCGAATATCAGTACCCACCGATTCCTGCGGTTAAGGGTGAACTCTTGTCGGCCGATCCACCAAATCCGCGACATCAACCCACCTCTTCATCCGGTGTGTGGGCACCAGTCACCCTGAGTGCGCCCATCGATTCACCCTCGGCGGTTTCGATGGGAAATCCGGTCCCGGGCTTGGAGCCCAGAAAGCGAAGCTGAACCTCCTCCCCCGAGGCCGGAATCGTGAGGGAGCCGGCCTCCGGGTAGCCCTTGATGGAAAGGACCAGGTCGGTTGGGAGCCCCCTCCCCAACGCCTTCAACAGGACGAGGTCGTCCTTCCGCACCTCGATGATCTCCGGCTCCATCCCGCTCGGACCGAACACTACTTCCAGGACTACATCGGGAGTGCCCCTTTCGGTCACGTATCCATGCCAGTCCGTTACCACCTCGTCCGGATGCTCCCGGGCTTCCATGGCCCCATCCGCGTCGCTGAACGCAACCACTCCGGCGTTCATGACGGTGGGGATGTGTGAGGTGAGGAGAAGAGCAGTCCTTCTGGCGGAGTAGAAAGTCCCGTCCCTGAAATCGGCAAAGTAGATGTCTTCAACTCCGGGCCGGTGGCTCTTTGGCAGAGATTCATAGAACCGGAGCAGGCATCCCGGGGAGTCGAAGGGAATGAACTCTCCACCGCTGACGAACCCGGCGGCCTGGTTCACCTGCTCGATGATCATATTGCATTCCCGGCAGACATCGATCCCCGGGACGACCTGGATCTCGGGCTCTCTGGCGCAGCCGGAGAGGGCCGTGAAGAGAAGAGCCACCGACAAGCTTCGGAGAACGTGGATCTTGCTCATGGTTGCCCTTCGCCCTTTGGGAGGAAGTGGGGCCGGATCAATGATTCCCAGTCCGGAGGCTCGGTGTGGAATTCCTCGATGGACCCACCCGCTTGCTCGATCGCGCGGACGACGTCGAGGCGACGGTTGGGTAGTGCCCGAAAGTGCACGTGCCGTCCGTTGCGGTCCGTCACTTCCGCCCCCGTCTCCCTGACCGCGTCCAGAATGGTATCCGTGGTGGACCGAAGGACGACGCGGACCTTCGTCTCCCGGGTTACGGTTTCTCTGAAGGCGGACACATCCTCCAGTTTCACCACTCTGCCCTCCACCAATACTGCTACCCGATCGGCGGTTTGCATCGTGTTCGAGAGACTGTGAGAGGAGAACAGGACTGTTGCCCCCTTTTCCTTCAGGGTTGCCATGAGCTCCCGCAAGCAACGGACTCCCAGAGAATCGAGGTTGAGTGTGGGCTCATCCAGGATGAAGAGGGGGACATCCTGCAGGAACGCCGCGGCCAGACCCACCCGCTGGAGCATTCCGCCTGAGTACTCCCGGGTGTAGCGGTGGGCATCCTCCTGGAGGGCGAACAGATCCAGCATCTCGTCGACCCGGGCGAGGGGTACGTCTCTCAACCGAGCGAAGAGCTCCAACACCTCCCGACCCGTGAGCAGGCCGGGCATAGACGCCTTTTGGGGCATGTATGAGAGTAGGTCCCGTGCGCCGGTGGGTTCCAGGACGACATCCCTGCCGTCGATTAGCACGCGACCCGCGGAGGGGGTGTGGAGGCCAGCGAGTGCCCTCAGGACAGTGGTCTTGCCACCCCCGTTGGGCCCGAGGAAGGCAAGGGTCTCCCCTCTTGCCACCTCCAAATCGATTCCCCGAACGGCTTCGATGGGGCCATACCGCTTTTGGAAACCGTCCAGCTTCACCATGGGACCTGGAGAGGTCATTCGCGACGCCCTTCCTGTCGCTCCCGGTGGGCCCGGTGCACGACCGCAGCGAGGGGCCCCACGGTGAGGAAAAGATAGAAGACAGCCCAGGTCCAGCTGGCACTTCCTCCGCCCGCCTCCAGCATCTCCCAGGGAACATCTCGATTATCCACAGGCCTCATCAAGGGGAAGGGATCCTCGGCATCACCCAGGTCGAGGATGGGTAGAGCCGACTCGGCCAGCTCGAGGATCTTGGCAGCGGGGCTCAGCAGGTAGAACCGGACTTCCGGGGTGGAGGACTCCATCACCTGGAACGCGTTTTGAATGCTGAAGGGTCGATCTCCACGCCCGTCCCGGTCCAGGTCATACCCCCCGTAGTCACTCCAATAGTTTCCACCCGCGTCATCAGCCCAGGTGATCTCCATGTCGCTCACGTCCTGGATCAACTCACTCAGGTTGTTGATGAAGTTGTTCTGGAGGAACTCGTTGTTGTCTGAGCCTCCGTTGAGCTGGATGGCCAGATCGTTGTCTACAACATCGTTCCCCTGGATCAGGTTTTGGCTGCTGTTGTTGACGAAGAGCCCACGGCTGTTGTCGATGATGAGATTCGATTTGGCCGTGACCCGGTCCATTGACTGATAGAGCACTCCGTAGGCCCTGAACCCCCGACACGCTGCAAAGGTGTTTTCGGTAAGGACAATATCCTCCGAGTACATCAAAGCGGCCCCGGCCACGTTTCTCTCGAAGAGGTTCCTCCTGAAGGTGTTGTGGTTCGAGTACATGTAATGGAGCCCATATCGGACGTGGTGTATGTGATTGTCGAGGACTTCCGTTGAGTCGGAAAACGAGAAGTAGATTCCATCTCTGGCGTTCACGATCTCGTTCCCGGACACAAAGCCTCCAACAGAGTTCCACAAGTGGATGCCGTTGCCTCGATCCGCCTCGATGAGGTCCGCCCGGCCCTCGATCAGGGTGTTCTCGATTCGAGCGTGGTTCCCACCCTTTACGTAGATGCCGTGGAGAGACTCTGAGATCCTCGAATTTCGAATCGTGACGGAATCCGCTTCCACCAGGATACAGGTCATGTCCTTCGTGAGGTGGGGCCCCGCTTCGCTTACATGGACTCCGTCCAGGATCGTGCCAGCGGCCAGGATGTGGATCACATTCCCCTCGTACCCACCCCTGATTGTAGGTAGCTGGCGCTCCCGTAGGCCGGCACCGGCGTAAACGTCAGGGTCCCTGTCCGCGGTAAGAACCACAGGAATGCGGATCACCAGGTTCTCTCGGAATTCCCCCGGAGAGAGGCGGATCGTGTCGCCTGGATTCGCGACCTCCAACACCCGTCCGATCGACTCTCCCTCACCCACGAAATGGGTGGTGGGAGTCTCGGGCGAGGATGGCACCTGGAGAGGCACGAGTGCCAGGAGCAGTGCCGCGGAAGTCACCGGGAGGTCCAGAGGCTAACCAAAAGACACCTGTTCCGGCTCGAGCCTAGCGCGTCATTCGACGGACTTCCGAATCCACCATCGACTGGGTCCGAACGCCGGCGACTCCGGTCTTTACCAGAAGCTGCCAGACCTCCTCCATGTCCAGGAAGAGCTGCTTCTCGAAGGACCCGGAGGCCCGCCGCTCGTTGCAGTCCTCATAGAGCGTCAGGGCAGCCGTAAGCTGCACCTGGGTGTCCTCCCACTCCTCCTGGAGAGTCGGGCTGAACTGGTCCCCGTATTGGGCGAAGCCCTCGGTAATGTACGCCGCGACAGGATTAATAACGTTGAGGACCTGGATGATCTCGATGTCCTTGTTATGGACTCTGGCTTCCCAATCCTCCTCCGAGCCCACATCCACGGGGTCAGGAACAGCGAGGGGCTCCGGGGCCTCCACCGTGAGGAGGGGGGCCTCGGCCTCAGGCTCATCCATCGGCTGGTTGTCCGTCCCGCCACATCCCACCAAGAGGGAGATGCCCAGAATTCCCATCAGAAGACTTTTCATATCTAACCTCCGTTACTTGTCTCCGGGCGACCCTCTTCCTCTTTGGCGCTCGTTCGCAGAGTGAAGAAAATGCCTCCCAGCAATAGCGTTCCGAACCCCAGCAGGAGGTAGGTCCCGAAAGCCGGATAGGACCATACCTCGAACTGACCGACCATTTTGTGGCCGAACACGGGGGGGGTGAACGGGTCTACAGTCACTGCGGCTCTCGGGTCCAGGTGCTTACCGTAGAAATCGAGCTTGTACCAGAAGCTCCATAAAGAAAATCCGCCGAAGTAGCCCGCGATCACCACCACGTCCAGGAGAGATCGCAGATTTCCGATGGCTGCGGATCGGAGGGTGAGCACTCCGATCAGACCTAGAACCAGGGGAATCCACTTCAGTTCGGTGAAGTCCTCCTCCCGGAGTTCTTCCATCCCGATGTAGTGGTTCAGGACGTTGATCTCCGTGAGGTCATTCCCCCCGTCTCCACCCACCAGCGCGTGGCTGTAGACGTAGAGATCCAGCCCTTCTGGGTACTGCTGTGCCCAGAAGCTCATTTGCCATAGAGGCACGAAGAAGGTCGGGATCAAGAGCAGGGCCGCAGCTACCACCAGGAGCCTGCTCTTCCCGATGAGCGGCCGATCCAGAGCCGTGGAGAAACCTGAAAGCCAGGCAAGCATGGTCGCCTCGTTGGCTGATCCCCGGCCGGCCGGTCACGCCGGCCGGCCGGGGGGCGATGGACTGCTACCTGACAAGGAGGTATCCCTGCATCTCCTGGTGGAGCGCACTGCAGAAGTTCGTGCAGTAGAAGGGGAATACCCCGGGCTTGTCAGCGACAAAAGTCACGGTCTTGGTCTCACCCGGATCGATGACCAGGTTCACGTTGTACTCGTCCACGGCGAATCCGTGAAGCTCGTCCCGTGTCTGCTCGATGTTGGTTACGTGGACCCGCAACGTGTCTCCCAGATTGACCCGGATCACGTCTGGGGCGAAGAACGATCGGACAGCCAGCATCCAGACCTCGACCATTCTGCCGTTCCGCTCGATCCTGGTCTCCTCCACTTCCCAGACGGCCTCGGGATTCACCGGCCACTCCGGATCGCCTCTCTGGTACACCTCGATGGGATCGAGTTTGTCAGCGTGGACCATCACGGCGTAGTGAGGCTCCGGTTCCGTGAAAGCGTCATAGAGGAGGGACATCCGTTCCCCCGCGATGTCGATGAGCTGCGCGGACTCCGGAATGGAGGGCCCGACGCTAACGTGCCGGCCCTTGGAGAGCTTGTTGAGGGCGACAAGGTAGTTCCCATCCGGGGAGCGGCTGTCTCCTTCTGCGGATACCAGGTGTCCGATGTTGTACGCCACCGGAATCTTGTCCAGGACGTACTGGTTCATGTCTGCGCCGTCTTCGTACGGCGGGAGCTTCCATTTCGCCACGGCACTCTCAACGAATAGCGACGTGTAGGCGTTCCCCCTGCCGTCGAATTGGGTGTGCAGCGGCCCCAAGCCCACCGGAATCTCAGCCTCGCGAACCGACTCGTAGGTCAATACCGGAATCCCGTCGATGGTCTCCTCGAAGTCGCTGTTCTGGATGGCTGTCTGGATCTTCTCGATATCGTAGACGGTGGTGGTGGGAGAGAGCTTCCCGGACCCGATGATCCAGCGACCGTCGGGGCTAACGTCGACCCCGTGGGGGGACTTGGCCAATGGAATGAACCACGCGATACCGGGAACGTCCTCGGGCATGAGGACCTGCGCCCCTGCGTGGGTTTCGAAGTTCCCGGCGTCTACAGCAGCTTGGGCAGCCCGCCAATCCACCACCAGGATGTAGTCCTTGTCCTTCTGGGATGCCGTGACCTCCAGCTTCCCGCCTTCGATGAACTCGCGCTCCGAGTTGTAGCAGGTCCAGAAGAAGTACCCTTCGCTAGGGCCCTTCCCGGCGTCGCCCAGGTCGTAGTTAAATGGGGGAACGAGGATCTCCCAACCCAGGGACATCTCGCCGGATCCAGGATCCACCTTGATGCCGGCCACGATGCCCTTGTATTCGGTGGCGTATTCCGTCACGTCGGCGTACCTGCCTGCCGGGAAGGGGATGGACATCCGCGTGGCCATGGTGACGTATTCGGTGTTCGGGCTCACGAAGGAGCTACCGTGGTTCGCCGAAATGTGGGGGACTTTCAAGATCTGCTTGGTCTTGAAGTCTCTCAGGTCGATGCGTGCGATGCGGCCGTTCGCGTTGTCGTTGATGAATAGCCAGCGACCATCGTATTCCCCGTCAGTCTCCGAGGGGCCTGGGTGGTGGGAGTCGCCCCAGGTGTACTCGCCCAGCATCTCTCTCGACTCGTCGTCGAACCCGTACCCGGTGCCCGGGTACGGGGT
>JBDHCH010000138.1:0-12095 GCA_039592115.1 Gemmatimonadota bacterium
GCTCACCCGAGGTAGGAGTCGGTTCATGACTGCAACCACGCAGGACCGGATCGAGGAGGACCTTTGGATCCCCACCAGCTGTGGTCAATGCTACTGCATGTGCGGCATCAATGTTCGCCGCCAAGACGGTGTCATCACAGAGGTCGAGGGAAATCCCGACGCCCCCACCGGGCGCGGTAGCATTTGTCCAAAAGGTCTCGCCTCTCCCCACCTGCTGTACGATCCCTATCGGTTGAACTACCCCGTCAAACGCACCAATCCTGAGAAGGGGCTTGGCATTGATCCGGGGTGGGAGCGGATCTCCTGGGAAGAAGCGATGGACATCATCGTGGAGAAGCTCAAGGAGTGCCGAGATAGGGACCCGAGAGGGGCATATTTCCAGGCTACCACGACGCAGGCATCGGAGATCCGATTCGGGGTCATCGGGTTCATGAAGGGGTTCGGGACACCCAACTATTGGGTGTCCGGGGGCGGGCTCCACTGCGGGAACGGCGCCCACTTCATGAATGGGATCATGCACGTCGCCTGGTCCATCATCCCCGACTTCGCGAACTGCAACTATGCCCTGAACTTTGGTTGCTCGAAGGGCCACGGCGCGGGGCACGTGGCGGTGCAGAACGCGACCCAGGCCGCCGATGCCCGGGCCCGGGGCTTCAAGAACATCGTCTTCGATCCCTTCCAGAGTGCTCAAGCCTCGAAGGGCCACGAGTGGGTGCCGATCAAGGTGGGAACCGACGGGGCCATGGCACTGGGGCTCGTCAACTCCCTCCTGAACGAACACGGCATCTACGACGCCGAATACCTCATGTACAAGACCAACGGGCCTTATCTGATCCGGCCCTCGGACGGACGGTACATGCGGGACGGGGTCACCGGAAAACCCCTGGTCTGGGACCTGGCGGACAACTGTCCCAAGGTCCACAACGACCCCTCTGTGACCCGGGTGGAATACGAGGACGTAGCCCACGAAGTGGCGCTCACGGGCCGGTACACCGTGGATGGTGTGGAGTGTACTCCGTCCTTCGAGCTCCTGAAGGAGCACGTGAAGAGGTACACCCCCGAGTACGTGGAGGAGGCCACCGGCGTGCCGGCGGCCTCCGTGAGCCGTATCGCAAAGGAATTCGGCGAGGCAGCCGAGATTGGCTCCACCGTCACAATCGAGACCAGCAGGGGGCCCAAGAAGGTCCCCCGACGTCCGGTGGCCACCCATTTCTTCAGGGGGGCCCAGGGGCACGTCAACTCAGGGTGGACATGTCTGTCCATCGACATGGTCAATCACATGGTGGGGGCCGCCGACACCTTCGGTTCGGCCTTCGGTCTCGGGGCGGCGGTGGGCAGCGGCTATGAAGGGACGGGGAAGCCGTATCAGATCCCTTATCCTTGCCCCGACGGCCTCCTTATGGCCAAGACCTGGGTCTACGACCACGTGCCCTATCCCATGCGAGAGCCGAAGCCGCCCACGCGCCTCGACCTCCACGACATGTTCCCCACCTCCATCTACAACGCGTTCACCATCACGAGTCCCCGGTGGTTCGAGATGCTGGAGCGGTTCAAGATCCCTTACGAGCCGGACGTGATGATCAACTTCGGCTCCAACTCCGTCATGACCATGGGGAACGCGGAGGCGGTGACGGAGAACTTCCTGAAGAAGTTCAAGTTCATCTTCTCTTTCCAGCTCCACCTGACGGAGTTCGAGGAGGCCGTGGCGGATGTGGTCCTGCCCGACACCTGCTTCCTTGAACGGTACACGCCGGCGGTGAGCTTCCCCTCGACCTTCTCCCATCCCCAGGGGGAGGACGACTGGGGATGGACCATACGCCAACCCGTCATCGAGCCCCTCTTCGAGCGGCGGGATTTCAACCAGGTCATGATCGACATCAGTGAGCGCCTTGGCATCCACGGCAACTACTTCAAAGGCCTGAACGACTCTATCCCCATCCGCTACGGCGGCGAGATGGAGGAGAAGAACAAGCTGATCGAAGACGGATCAGTGGTCCACACGTGGGAGGACGTCTGCGACCGGCTAATCAGGGACCGGTTCGGGGACGAGCATGGCCTGGAGCATCTCAAGGAGAGGGGCGTCTTCACCTGGCCGAAGAAGAAGGAAGACGTCTACTGGAAGTGGTTCAACCCTTCCCGGGTACCCATCTACTTCGAGTACTTCATTGATTCCAGGGAGAAGATCACCAAGCTCTGGGACGAGTACGACGGCAAAGACTTCTTCGATCTGGACTGGTCCCGCTTCAAGGCGCTGGCAGACTGGTATCCCTGTCCCACCCACACAGAGACCGACCCGGCGTACGACATGCACGCCTTCTATTGGCGGGCTGTCATGCACTGCAACTCCATGACCCAGCAGAACCCCTACCTGGATGAGGTTTCCCAGGAAGATCCCTACGTCTATGCCATCCAGATCCACGCGGATACGGCGAAGGAGAAGGGATTGGCGGACGGAGACTGGGTCTGGATGGAGAACCCTCAGGGGCATCGAGTGAAGGGATGGATAGCCCTGACTGAAGGCATTGAACCCCATCACCTGGCCGTGGCGGCCGTGGCTGGTCACTGGGGGAACTACATGCCCATCGCCAAGGGCAAGGGAGTGTTCTTCAATGACCTGGTGGAGATGGATCTGCCCCACACCGATCCTCTCACCTTCAACCAGGACATCTGCTGCCGTGTGAAGATCTACAAGGCGGACTCATGAGTGACGTCATGGTCGACGCAACCGTGAATCATGGATCCACTGTGGAGATGCGTATGCCACGCTATGGAATGGTCATCGACCTGAAACGATGCTACGGCTGTTATGCGTGCGTCATGGCCTGCAAGACGGCGAACCACACCCCCCCGGGGGTCTTCTGGGCAAGGCTGCTGAAAGGGGAGATGGGGAAGTTCCCCAATACGGTGAGGCAGTCCCTACCCGTCCTCTGCATGCAGTGCGAGGAACCCTCTTGCCTGGAGGTGTGCCCCACTGGTGCCACGGTGAAGCTCGACGATGGTGTGGTCATCGTGGAGAAGGACAAGTGCATGGGCTGCAAGTACTGCATGATGGCCTGTCCCTACGGTGCCCGGTACTCGGTGGAAAAGTGGGAGAGTTACTTCCCCGACGGGCTTCCCCTTTCACCGTACGAGGAGTTCACGAAGAAGGCGTGGGAGGAGAAATCCGGTGTGGGGGTCGCCACCAAGTGTGACTTCTGCCGGGACAGGGTGGCGGACGGGAAGGATCCTGCCTGCGTGGACGCCTGCCCTGCCAACGCTCGGATCTTCGGCGACCTGGACGACCCGGACAGCGAAGTGTCTTGGCTGATAAAAACCTACCGGGGCGAAGTGCTGAACCCTGAGTTCGGCAACAAACCCAAAGTCTACTATCTCCCCCCGAGGTGATTCGATGCGGATCGCCCGGAACCGCGGACCGATAACTCGGATAGCTGGAGTTGCACGATGAATCCTGAAGCCAATGGTCAGATGCAACGCGAGTGGGGTTGGTGGATCGCGATTTACCTTTTCCTGGGTGGGATCGGGGGGGGAGCCTACACCATCGGCGCAACAAACTGGCTGATCGGAGATGGGGCCGAAGCCTCCACAGCCCTCGGTCTCTGGATCGGATTCCCTGCCCTGGCCATCGGGAGCATCTGCCTCCTGGCCGACCTCGGATCACCCACCCGGGCCATCCTGGCCGGCATGCGGCCGGGCACGTCCTGGATGGCCAGGGGATTCTGGATCATCTCCATCTTCATGATCCTGGCCTTCGTCCACTTCGTTCTCCACCTGTTCACCGGGGCGAGCGAAACGGCAGGCGGTCAGTCCCTGCTGAACATTATCGCGGTGGCTGGGATCGTGTTCGCGGTGGGGACCATGGCCTACACGGGGATTCTCCTGAGCACATCGAAGGGCATTCCGTTCTGGCGCTCGGGAGCCGTTCCCGTGGTATTCGTCGTCTCAGCCCTGGTGACCGGTCACTTCACCATCATGCTGGGGATGGCCTTGGGCTTCGGAGGGCAGGAGATGACCGAGCCGCTCCGAATCATGGCCCTGGAAGCCGCGGTTCTCGTGGCCCTGGAGGTCCTGGCTATCGTGTTCTTCCTGCAGGCAGCTTTCGCCCATCCCGATCCGAGGGAATCTGCGGAGAGGATTCTCAGGAGACGCTCCTTCGTGGTGGGCTATTTCCTCCTGGGTCTGGCCGTGCCCCTGGTTCTCATGATCCTGGCGTACCGGTCAGCGGCAGTCGCCGGAGGATACCTGACGACGATCCCCCTGGGGGCAGCCCTCGGCTTGGTGGGAGGGTTGATCCTCAGGCAGTCCGTTCTGGTGTGTGGAGCCCTGCCCACCCTGAACATGGGGGGATTCGAGTTCCGGCGAATTGCCCGGCCCAAGGAACTGAAGCCAGGAATCGGTTTGATGCCGCCCACCTGAGGCCGACCTTCCCGTCCTTTCCGGGTGGAATCGGTCCGACGCAGACTCCCGCTTCCCTTCTCAGGCATCCCTGCGATGCCGTCTGATCCCGTCGTCTTCGCCAGCATACCCGCATGCTGAGGCTGGGAGAGGAACCGATGGACCCGGTGGATGACCTGACCTGATCCAGGCTTTTACCCCGTTTGTGCCGACTCTCCCTGGTCAGGAAGCCCAAATAACGCAAAAATAACGCCGAGCCGGTATTTTTCTTTTACACAAAGTGAGCAGTCAATTCACGGCTCTGGCTTCCGGCCCGGGCAGTTTTTTCGTCTTGCCGGAGGAAGAAGGCACCGATGTCATCCCGACGATCCCGCCTGGTGTTCTCGTGTCTGTTGGCCATCTCGGCCGTGGCTCTAAGCTGCACGGATGAAGCGCTCCTGGTTTCACCAACCCAGCCGGACCCTCAACTCGCCACCGAGCCGGCCACGCCCGAACAAGAGAGACCTCAGGTCCGACCTGGGCGGTATCTGGTCCGATTTCGTCCGGAAGTCAGCGATGCACGCGGTCTGGCTCGGGCGCTGGCAGAACAGCACTCCTTCCAGGTACGGCATGCCTACCAGCATTCCGTCAGGGGGTTCTCGGCAGACCTTCCGCCGGGTCTCGCGCAAGTCCTCCAACGCCACCCGATGGTCGATGTAATCGAGCCGGTGGGAATCGCCTACCTGGACAGCGAAGCGGTAACCGCTTCAGTGCCGGTACCTGCGGCGGGGCTGAGAGTGCGGCTGGTGGCCGACGACCTGACGCTGGCGGACGGGGTGGAGGTCGGGAGCTGGGCGAACACCGGCAGTGACGGGGACGCGGTGCAGCTGGAAGCGACCAGACAGCCGACCTATCACGGGCCGGGAGGCAGTGCCTTCCGGGGCCGGGCCCACGTGGGATTCAACGAGGGGAAAGACGACGACGAGTACCTGGAAGTGCCTGATGTGGCGGACCACGGGTCGGGGACGCTGATTGCGGTATTCAGTCAGGAGGACGCCGCGAACCACCACTACGGCGTGTTTGCGCTTTATGGGAACCGGACGGACCGGACCAGCTTCGTGACGCGCCGGAGCCAGGCCGGGTCGGATCCGCTGGCGTACTGGGACCAGACGAACGGGTGGAAGATGTCGAGCTTCGTGGCCTCGGCGGGAGGGGAGCACATCGGGGTGTGGCAGGTCGACGGGTCGGCGGCCGAGTTCCAGGTGGATGGAACTGAAGTTGGTGTGGAAGCGATGGCTGCTCCGGTCCACACGCCCTTCGATCGCTACCTCATCGGGTCCACCCAGCCCAGCACGAGGGAGCGGTTCGACGGCCAGGTGGCGGAGTTGATCTTCTACGACCGGGTGCTTCTGAACTGTGAGAGGGACCAGATCGTGGCGGACCTGGGAGCCCAATACGGGATCCCGGTGTCGGTGACCCCTGGAGGGTGCACGCCACCGGCCGCACCGACAGACCTGGCGGCGGCGGCGGTGGATTTTCAGACCGTCCAGCTGACTTGGACAGACAATGCGGACAACGAAGACGGATTCGCAGTGGAGCGGCGGCAGGGCCAGACGGGCACCTTCGTCGAGGTCGCCCAGGTGGGAGCCGATATCACGGGGTTCACCGACACGGGGCTGACCGGCGAGACGGAGTACTGCTACCAGGTGATTGCCAACAACAGCGTTGGTGCTTCGAGTCCTACCGGCATCAGCTGTGTCACGACGCCGGCGGGGGAGGAGCCGCCACCGCCACCGCCGGTATCGGTACCGGCGGAGGGGCTCCGGGTGCGGTTGGTGGCCGACGAGCTAGGGTTGGCGGACGGAGTGGAGGTCGGGAGCTGGTCGAACACTGGCAGTGACGGGGACGCGGTGCAGGGGGATGCGACCAGACAGCCGACCTATCACGAGCCGGGAGGCAGTGCGTTCGGGGGTCGGGCCCACGTGGGATTCAACGAAGGGGCCGACAACGACGAGTACATGGCAGTGCCCAACGTGGCGGACCACGGATCGGGGACCCTCATCGCGGTATTCAGCCAGGAAGACGCCGCCAGCCACCACTACGGTGTGTTTGCGCTCTACGCGAACCAGACGGACCGGACCAGCTTCGTGACGCGCCGAAGTCAGGTCGAATCGTCTCCGTTGGCGTATTGGGACCAGACGAATGGGTGGAAGGTGTCGAGCTTCGTGGCCTCGGCGGGCGGGGAGCACATCGGGGTGTGGCAGGTGGACGGGTCGGCGGCGGAGTTCCAGGTGGATGGGACTGATGTGGGTGTGGAAGCGATGGCTGCTCCGATCCACACGCCCTTCGATCGGTACCTCATCGGGTCCACGCAGCCCAGCACCTCGGAGCGGTTCGACGGCCAGGTGGCGGAGCTGATCTTCTACGACCGGGTGCTTCTGGACTGTGAGCGGGACCAGGTCGTGGCTGACCTGGGAGCCCAATACGGGATCCCAGTATCGGTGACACCGGGAGGGTGCACCCCACCGGCGGCACCGACGGACCTGGCAGCAGCGGCCGTGGATTATCAGACCGTCCAGCTGACGTGGACGGACAACGCGGACAACGAGGACGGGTTCGCCGTGCAGCGGCGGGAGGGCCAGACGGGGACTTTCGCCGAGGTCGCCCTGGTGGGAGCAGACGTCACGGAGTTCACCGATACGGGGCTGACCGGCGAGACCGAGTACTGCTATCAGGTGATTGCCAGTAACGAAAGTGGCGCATCAAGTCCTTCCGGCACCAGTTGTGTCACGACGCCGGCGGGGGAGGAGCCACCGCCACCACCTCCGGTGGTATCGGTACCAGCGGCGGGATTGAGAGTGCGGCTGGTGGCCGACGAGCTGACGCTGACGGACGGCGTGGAGGTCGGGAGCTGGTCGAACACGGGCAGTGACGGGAACGCGGTGCAACTGGAAGCGACCAGACAGCCGACCTACCACGGACCGGGGGGCAGTGCGTTTGGGGGTCGGGCCCACGTGGGGTTCAACGAAGGGGCCGACAACGACGAGTACCTGGAAGTGCCCGGTGTGGCGGACCACGGATCGGGGACGCTGATTGCGGTCTTCAGTCAGGAGGACGCCGCGAAACACCACTACGGCGTGTTTGCGCTTTACGGGAACCGGACGGACCGGACCAGCTTCGTGACGCGCCGGAACCAGTCCGGGGCGGATCCGCTGGCGTATTGGGACCAGACGAATGGGTGGAAGGTGTCGAGCTTTGT
Organism: Gemmatimonadota bacterium; assembly: GCA_039592115.1. GTDB lineage: Bacteria > Gemmatimonadota > Gemmatimonadetes > Longimicrobiales > Gaopeijiaceae > JBDHCH01. Next base: position 7,631 of record JBDHCH010000138.1, read on the forward strand.
GGCCTCGGCGGGCGGGGAGCACATCGGGGTGTGGCAGGTGGACGGCTCGGCTGCGGAGTTCCAGGTGGATGGGACTGATGTTGGTGTGGAGGCGATGGGTTCTCCGATCCACACGCCCTTCGATCGCTACCTCATCGGGTCCACCCAGCCCAGCACGAAGGAGCGGTTCGATGGCCAGGTGGCGGAGCTGATCTTCTACGACCGGGTGCTTCTGGACTGTGAGCGGGACCAGGTCGTGGCGGACCTGGGAGCCCAATACGGGATCCCGGTGTCGGTGACCCCTGGAGGGTGCACCACGCCGGCTGCACCGACGGACCTGGCGGCGGAGGCGGTGGATTATCAGACCGTCCAGCTGACGTGGACGGATAACGCGGACAACGAGGACGGGTTCGCCGTAGAGCGGCGGCAGGGCCAGACGGGGGCCTTCGTCGAGGTCGCCCTGGTGGGAGCCGATATCGCGGAATTCACCGATACGGGGCTGACCGGCGAGACGGAGTACTGCTATCAGGTGATTGCCAACAACAGCGCTGGCGCCTCGGGTCCTTCCGGCATCAGCTGTGTCACGACCCCGGCGGGGGAGGAACCGCCGCCACCACCACCTGCGGTGTCGGTTCCTGCGGCGGGGCTGCGGGTGCGCCTGGTAGCCGACGACTTGACGCTGGCGGACGGGGTGGAGGTCGGGAGCTGGTCGAACACAGGCAGTGACGGGGACGCGGTGCAGGGGGACGCGACCAGACAGCCGACCTATCACGGACCGGGAGGCAGTGCGTTTGGGGGTCGGGCCCACGTGGGATTCAATGAGGGGACCGACGACAACGAGTATCTGGAAGTGCCAGGAGTAGCGGACCACGGATCGGGGACCCTCATCGCGGTATTCAGTCAGGAAGACGCCGCGAGCCACCACTACGGTGTGTTTGCGCTATACGCGAACCAGACGGACCGGACCAGCTTCGTGACGCGCCGAAGTCAGGTCGAATCGTCTCCGTTGGCGTATTGGGACCAGACCAATGGGTGGAAGATGTCGAGCTTCGTGGCCTCGGCGGGTGGAGAGCACATCGGGGTGTGGCAGGTGGACGGATCGGCGGCGGACTTCCAGGTGGATGGCACCGATGTTGGTGTGGAGGCGATGGGTTCTCCGATCCACACGCCCTTCGATCGCTACCTCATCGGAGCTACCCAGCCCAGCACGTCGGAGCGGTTCGATGGCCAGGTGGCGGAGCTGATCTTCTACGACCGGGTGCTTCTGGACTGTGAGCGGGATCAGGTCGTGGCGGATCTGGGGGCCCGGTACGGGATCTCGGTTTCGGTGGTACCAGGAGGGTGCACGCCACCGGCGGCGCCGACAGACCTGGCGGCGGCGGCAGTGGATTATCAGACCGTCCAGCTGACGTGGACGGACAATGCGGACAACGAGGACGGGTTCGCAGTGGAGCGGCGGGAGGGCCAGACGGGGACTTTCGTCGAGGTCGCCCAGGTGGGGGCCGACATCACCGAGTTCACCGACACAGGGCTGACCGGCGAGACGGAGTACTGCTATCAGGTGATAGCCACCAACAGCGATGGCGCTTCGAGTCCTTCCGGCACCAGCTGTGTCACCACGCCGGCGGGTGAGGAGCCTCCCCCGCCACCGCCGGTGGTTTCAGTACCGGCGGAGGGGTTACGGGTGCGGTTGGTGGCCGACGAGCTAGGGTTGGCGGACGGGGTGGCGGTCGGGAGCTGGTCGAACACCGGCAGTGACGGGGACGCGGTACAGGGGGACGGGACGAAGCGGCCGACGTATCACGAACCGGGGGGCGGTGCGTTCGGGGGCCGGGCCCACGTCGGCTTCAATGAAGGGGCCGACAACGACGAGTACCTGGAAGTGCCCGGGGTGGCGGACCACGGGTCGGGGACCCTCGTTGCCGTGTTCAGTCAGGAGGACGCCGCGAGCCACCACTACGGCGTGTTTGCCCTTTATGCGAACGGAACGGACCGGACCAGCTTCGTGACGCGCCGAAGCCAGGCCGGGGCGGATCCACTGGCGTATTGGGACCAGACGAATGGGTGGAAGATGTCGAGCTTCGTGGCCTCGGCGGGTGGGGAGCACATCGGGGTGTGGCAGGTGGACGGGTCGGCGGCGGAGTTCCAGGTGGATGGAACGGACGTGGGTGGGGAAGCGATGGCTGCTCCGGTCCACACGCCCTTCGATCGCTACCTCGTCGGGTCCACCCAGCCCAGCACGTCGGAGCATTTCGATGGCCAGGTGGCGGAGCTGATCTTCTACGACCGGGTGCTTCTCAACTGTGAGCGGGACCAGATCGTGGCGGATCTGGGAGCCCAATACGGGATCCCGGTGTCGGTGGTGCCGGGAGGGTGCACGCCACCGGCAGCGCCGACGGACCTGGTGGCGGTGGTGGTGGATTATCGGACCGCCCAGCTGACATGGACGGACAATGCGGACAACGAGGACGGGTTCGCTGTGGAGCGGCGGGAGGGCCAGACGGGGACCTTCGTCGAGGTCGCCCAGGTGGGAGCAGACATCACGGAGTTCACCGATAGGGGCCTGACCGGCGAGACCGAGTACTGCTATCAGGTGATCGCGAATAACGAAGGTGGCGCTTCGAGTCCAACCGGCACCAGCTGTGTCACGACACCGATCACACCGCCCGGAGCTTGTGTCGACGCCGGGGGTCATGACGACCTGGGTTCCCTCTGGAACATCGCGAGGGTCGGCGCCGACCAGAACGAGATTCCGACCACCCGGACCTGAACGTCGTGGAGATCGCGAACTTCGTTGCGTCTGAACCGGGCCATTCGGGTGAGGACGGCCATGGCCACGGAACCCATACGGCCGGAACCGCTGCAGGCATCGACGGAAACGGCGGGGTCGTGGGCGTGGCTCCGGGAGCACAGGTCTTCGGGTTCAGGGTCTGCGGCGATGGCGGAGAGTGCGAATACGACGACATCCTGGCGGCCATCGAGGAAGTGACCTCGAGAAAGCTGGCGAACCCGACGCAGCCGATCGTAGGGAATCTCAGCCTCGGAGGTCCGGTGAGCGAGATCGTCGATGGCGCCCTCAGGGAGGCGGCCAACGCCGGAGTGATCTTCTCCGTGGCGGCAGCGAACGGGATGCTGGGGGCCTGCATCTTCCCGGCCGACGCCCAGACCGTGACACCGGCCCGCGTCGGAGACGACGCCATCAATGCCGCCAACGGGACCGATGGGGACACTCAGCGCGTGAACGGCGTGATCACGACCACATCAAGCACTGCCTCCGACGGAGACGCCAACTGCAATTACGGGAATCCGGTGACAATCGCTGCGCCCGGCGTGGGCATCTATTCCACCCTTCTCAATGGCGGCTATGGGACGATGTCGGGCACGTCCATGGCAGCGCCACATGTGGCCGGGGCCATCGCCCTGTACCTGCAGGCGTATCCCGACGCGACACCGACCCAGGTGGAACAATGGCTGGTGGACCACCTGGATCCCTATACCTCCAACCTGACGCCGAGCGCACTTGGCAGGCTCAGCGTTCGGTGGCAATGACCGGGAGTGTTACGGACGTCTCAGTGGCAGAAACAGGAGGGTGATGGTACGCCCCCTGTGATCTTTCCCTTGGGCCCGTCGGTTGGGGAGCGGCACCGCCGGCGGGCCGGAGGAGAAGGAGCGCCCTACCCCGCTGCTTCCCATTCTTCCTGGCTCGCCAGGGATTTCTGATATTCCATCATCATCTTCCAGCCGTTCGTGTTGATGAGCAGAGCTTCGAAATGTACGAACTGTTCTGTTCGTGCACCCGCTCCGTCCACCACCGCGTAGTGGAACATTCCTGTCAGATGGGCCGTCGTTTCGTCGGAGAGTCGCTGCGTGAAGCGGAACTCGACGCTCGCCTGCATCTTCCCTTCCCTGGTATCCACGAACCCCTGCTTCCACTCCTCCAACGCCTGGGAGATGGGGTAGCTGGTCTCCGACAGTCCTGATACGAGGATGGCATCCTCATGGTACATCGCCGCGTACCCCTCGAAATCCCCCTCCGCCACGGTCCGCGCTAATTCGTCCCAGAAAGCATCCAGGTCGGGGGAAGGCTCTCTGTGCCCCCCGAAGGCCGTTTGTGACCCAGTGAGGACAAGCGCCAAGGTCAGAGAGACTCCGAGAATCTTCTTCATGGTCTGATTCCACCGGAACGGGGTTGAGGGAACAGGTGTCGATCGCTGCCCACCAAACTCGAGGACAAAGGATGAACTCGGGCCGATCGCGGTGCAAGGAAGTGGTGGCTCCGGAGCGTCCTCGCTGCGAGTCTAGCTCATCATCCGCTGGAAGAAATCTCTCATCGTTTCCAGTGCCGGCTTCTGCCAAAGGGGACGGTTGAAGAACCGGTGGTCGGCCCCGGCGGCGGTGAACAACTCGGCGTGGACCCCCGCATCGAGGAGGGCATCCCTCATGTGTTGGGATTGGGTGAACGGTACGTCGATGTCCTCTGTGCCGT
>JBDHCH010000139.1:0-20107 GCA_039592115.1 Gemmatimonadota bacterium
AGCGTCAGGGCGTTGCTCGTCAGCTGCGGGAGGTGGCTGACCCACGCCATGAGCTCGTCATGATGGGTCATTGAGATCTCCGCCGGGCGGCCCCCGAGATCGAGCCAGAAGGTCCTGATCCTTTCGAATAGAGGAACTCCGCCCTTCGATCCCGCCACCAACCAGATCCTGGCTCCTTGGTAGAGCATGTCAGAGGAGTGTTCGAACCCGGTGCCTGTACCGCCCACCATGGGATGACTCCCCACGAACCTCCCCTGAAGCCCCAGCTCCTCCGCTCGGGTCAATACCGGGACCTTGAGACTTACCACGTCGGTGACGACGGCGCTTGCCGGAAGGAACTGTCGGTGGGTGGCCATCAAGGACAGCGTTGCCTTCAAGGGCGTGGCGTAGACCAACAAGTCGATCTCCTGAAGGAGCCGCTCCGGACTCCCGGGCCCTTCGTCGATGACGCCTGCGTCCAGTCCTGCACGGATCTCCTCCGGGTCCCTGGAGGTGGCGGAGATGTGCGGAGGATCGGGTAGCCGCTTGAGAGCCCTGGCCAGGGAACCCCCCATGAGGCCCAGACCCGCGATGGCGATCCGGTTGAACCGAGGGGGATCCGGATTCATGAGCGAACCGAGACCGGATCCGGCTGGAAGATGAAGATGAAGGGAACCCTGGCCAGGATCGGATCCGCTTCCGCCCAGGAGAGGAAAAGGGCCTCTCGATGCCGGTGATCCTGGAGGCTTCGGAATGGGACTCTGAGGGTCAGAAGCCCTCGAAAGACGTCGAACCCACCCTTTCCCGCCAGATGAGCCGTGACACCCGCCCCGAAGGCTGCTTCCGCCAGGGTCCACGCTCTCCACTGAGCCGACCGGACCCGCCACGGGTGCTTCTCCATCCGCCGTTCCAGGAGGGGATCGATGACGACCATCTCCTCTTCCCTCTTGGGAGACCCTGACGTCCCGGGGCGGAAAAGGTCATCCAGCATGGGAGTTCCCGTCCGTTTCCGACCGGTAGCCGAGCTCGATGGTCAACCCGTCGTGGGCCACCGTCGTCTGCTGGAAGATCTCGACGGCTTCCTCCAGGAGGGGGCTAGGATTGTCTGCGTACCGAGCGGAGACGTGCGTGAGGACGAGGCGGTCGACTTCGGCCTCTCTGGCCAGACGGGCGGCACCACGAGCCGTGGAATGGAAGGTTTCAAAGGCCCGCTGGGCTTCATCCTCGGTGAAGGTCGCTTCGTGGATCAGGAGATCCGCCCCACGGGCAGCATCGAGGGTGGAGGGGGCCGGACGCGTATCGCCGGTATAAACGACCAGTCTTCCGGGTCGGGGGTCGCCCACCACTTCGGAGGGATCGACCGTGCGTCCGCCTACCGACACGGGTTCTCCTCGATGTAGTTGGCCGAACAGAGGGCCCTCTGGAACACCCAATGCCCGGGCACGATCGACGTCGAACCGCCCCAATCGGGGATGCTCACGGAGGGTGTACCCCAGCGCCGGCGTCCCGTGCTGGACCCTGAACGCCTGGACTTCATACTCGCCACGGGGCACGGCGTCTCCCGGCTCCAGCTCTCTGATCGAAATTGGGAACTGGATCCGGTCCACCCCGAGATGGGTGGCGGATTGGAGTACTTCCTCCGCGCCTCTTGGCCCGAAGAACTGAAGCGGCTCCTCCCGTCCCTGGAGCCCCATGGTCCTGAGAAGCCCGATGATACCCAGGAAATGATCGGCGTGGAGATGGGTCACGAAGATTGCGCCGACGGCGAAGCCGGTGCCGAACCGCATCATCTGCCTCTGGGTTCCCTCTCCGCAGTCGAACAACATCAGGTCTCCCTCCCGCTGAACCGCGAGACCGCTCACGTTCCGTCCAACGGTGGGGCGGGCTGCGGCGGTGCCGAGGAAGGTGACTCGTATCATTCGTTGGAACTCAAGGGCAAATCAGAGGCTTCAAGTTCGGGCCCACGATATCTGGCCGAAGGAGGGCCGGCATGCTCCGGCCGCAGATCGGGAGGTATCCTCCCTCCTCGGAGGAAGGTAGCGCCTCCTCCGTGACGATCAAACGGATGCGGCCGCTACCAGACCCTGAGCTGCACCTGGAGCGTTCGCCCTGGCTTGGGAAGACCGCACTGATCGAAGATGGCCGCATCGGTGGCGTTATCCACCCGGATCATGGCCTCCGCACCGCGGAACGGACGCCCTTCGCCACCGAACGCTCTCTCAATTCCGAGGTCCAATTGCCGGCTTGGATCGAGGGATTGGAGCCCGCCCAGTTCAGGGTTTTCGCAAAACTGGGACCCGGTGTAGCGGTATGTGGCCAAGCCGTCCAATTCCAGGATGAGTGGGATGCGTGCCGATAGCTTGCCGGTGACTTCCGGCTCGTATTCCAGGTCCACCTCGGTTCCTCCCTCTGTGAGCCCCCGGACCTTCTGCACCGTCAGGTCCCCGTTGACGCCCAGGGGCCCAAAGTGGCCCGCGGCCAGGATTTCGAGACCCGTGCTCCGAACCTCATCCTGATTGATGCGCTTGAACTTCTTCCCCTCGGGAGTGTCCACAGAGGATCGAACGATCCCTTCCGACAAACGCTGGTGAAACCCCACGGCCTGGAATTCCATCCCCATCCCGTTGAGGGTGAAACCCAGCTCGCCTCCCGTAAGGACTTCCGGGCCCAGGTCCGGGTTGGGGAGGAAACGGCCCAGGGCACCGGAATAGAGCTCCCTCAGGGCCGGGAATCGGGTGCGACGACTCAAGGCGCCATGAAAAAGAACCTGATCACCGACCACCAGTGTGGTGGCGCCGATTCGCCCCCCCCAATCCCATAGGCGACCCAAGGCAGGTTTGCCGGCGGTCTCCGGGGTATCGGCTCCGTCCAGGGCAAGGCCGGCCGTGATCCGAGTGCCGCCTGGGCCTCCGTCGCCCGAGATTCCTTCGAAGCCGAACTCTACCTCTCCCCCGAGGCTCCAGAGCCTCTGCCGATACGAGTTCGCCTCGACTCCGTCCAGGATCTCGTCGTGGTTCACGTCGGCGTAGGTGAAGGCGGCCCTGAGCTCACCTCGGGGGCCCAGGGAGTGATCGCCAAGTAGCCGGAGGGTGAGGGTCAGGTCGTCGGATGACTCGCCTCCCGTCACCTCCTGGTACGCTGCCGAAGCGTACTCGTCGATCTCGGTAGATCCCAGATCGATCCCGACGCTTCCCTCCAGATCTCCCTCCCCCAGTGGCGTCTCCAGTTGTCCCGTCCCGCCGGAGACGGCGGTCAGGAAACGGGTCTGGGACGGATACCTCCAGAGACGGGGCTCGAGAACATGCGCTTCCGGCGCGACCCCCCGTTCTGCCCTGAATCCGCTGGCGGAGAGGCTCATCCACCTTCCGGCGTCCGACAGGTACCTGGCCGAGATGAAGCCGTCGAAGCGCTCGTCATCGGTGTTCAACCTGAGATCCCCGTCCCTCGTGAGGAGGGATGGATCCAACCCTTCACGCTGTTCCAGGTCATTCGATAGAGAAAGGCCATCCCGGGCCTGGTGACCGCCTCCTGCCCTCAGAACCCAGCTCCCCCCCCCGGACTCCAGAAAGGTCCCGCCTGTCAGGCTGAGGCTCCTGGCCCCGGTGTGGTCGAGCCCCAGCCCGAGCTCGAACGGCCTCGGAGGTCTTTGTCGGGCGGCCCCCCGCGCGACGTCCAATTCCACCACCCCGCCGAGAACATTGGGGCCATGAAGGACCGAAGAGAGCCCACGAATCAGGTTCAGATTCTGGACTGCGGTGAGGGGGATGACCGAGAGGTCGGTCCGGGCGTCCCACCCCAGGGTGAGTGGGACCCCGTCCACCAGGACGGCGATTTGACGGTCTTCTCCCCCCCGGAGGGCAGGCTGGGCCTCACCCCGGGAGTTCCGTCTGATCTGGACGAGCGGGATGTCTCTCAGGACCTGTTCCAGCGTCGGGGCCGGTGTGACGGCCATGGAGTCCAGGTTGACCTCCACGGCGCTCACCCCGCCCGTGGTGGACACGGGCCTTGGAACGACAACGGTCACACCCCGTACTTCGAATACCGGAGTACCGACGGTATCACCACGAATCGAATCTGGAATCTGGCCGTGAAGGGCGGACTGAGGGCTCGCCAAAAGGAACAGGGTTAGAGTCAGAGTCGAGTTTTTTCGCATGTAAGCAAAGCCCGGGACGGCCCGCGGCAAGCAGGCCCGGATCTGGATAATTCAATAAAGAAGAGGAACAGCCGCACAGCGGTTCCTCGCGCTAAAGATACCCGTAAAACAGACACTCGGACACCTCAAAATGTTGCGCCGGACCTAACGCGCCGGACGCGCGAGAAGCACGTGACAATGGGCTCCCGGTGCCGTATTCTCTTCCTGCGCTCCCGGATTGGTTGTTTACCGGGAGGGCCTTTCCCGCCTCGTTGGAAACCAAACCCGCTTTGGAGGAAGCTGCCATGCCAGACCGCCGCGAGTTCCTGGGTTCGATCTTCCTTCCCGCCGCGGCTGCAGCGGCCGGTGTGTCCGTCCTGCCACCGAGCATCTCCCGAAAGGGGATCGATGTGGTTGCGGACCTCGCGGCCCACCCGGGGACTCCGGGGGAGGTGGCCTCGGACGAGGATTTCTGGGTGCCCGTCCAGCGCGCCTTCACCGTGGACCGAAGCCTAATCAACCTGAACAACGGTGGGGTCAGCCCTTCCCCGGCCTGGGTACAGGAAGCGATGAAGCGCCAACTGGACCTCTCAAACCGGGCTCCGACTTACTACATGTGGCAGATCCAGGAGCCCCAGCGCGAGACGGTCCGGCAGCGGATGGCCCGGGAGTGGGGCGTGGACGAAGGGGAGATCGCCTTTGTGAGGAACGCGTCGGAAGGTCTCCAGACGTGCCAGTTCGGGATGGATCTCCAACGTGGGGATGAGGTCCTGACGACCACCCAGGACTACCCGAGGATGATTACGACCTTCCGACAGAGGGAGCGTAGGGAGGGGCTCGTGTTGAGGCAGATCCAGGTGCCTATCCCCGCGGAGGATCCGGAGGAGGTGGTGAGGCTGTTCGAGGCCGCGGTCACGCCGAAGACCCGGATGATCCTTGTCTGCCACGTCATCAACATCACCGGGCAGATCTTTCCGGTGAAGGCGTTGGGAGATCTGGGTCGTCGGCACGGGATCCCGGTGGTAGTGGATGGAGCCCACGCCCTGGCCCACTTCGACTTCAAGCTGTCGGACCTGGGAGTGGACTATTATGCCACCAGCCTTCACAAATGGCTCTTCGCCCCCCATGGGACCGGGCTTCTTTATGTGTCCAGGGACAAGATCCCGTCCTTGTGGCCGCTCATGGCCGCTCCGGAACGAATGGACGATGACATCAGGAAATACGAGGAGATTGGGACCCACCCCGCAGCGAACTATCTGGCCATCGGTGAGGCCCTGACTTTCCATCAGGGGATCGGTTCGCAGCGAAAAGAGGCCAGGCTCAGGTACCTCAGGGATTACTGGGCGAACCCCCTCCTGGACCACGGCGGATTCCGCCTTCACACCTCCTTGAAGCCGGAGTTCTCCTGCGGAATTGGGAACATTCAGCTTGAAGGGGTGGATTCGAGTGCGTTGGCCAACTGGCTCTGGGACCGCCACCGCATCATCGTGGTGGCAATCAAGCACCCCGAATTCGAGGGTCTTCGGGTTACGGCGTCCGTCTATACTTCCCTCGAAGAGTTGGATCGCTTCATCGATGCGATGGTGTTTGCCCAGCGTAATGGAATCGCCTAGGGATTGTGGGGCTCAAGCACAGGAAGGAACGACTGACCATGGAAGAACTGCGGGTGAAGGTGCCGGATATGTCGTGCGGGCACTGTGTGGGTGCCATCGAGCGGGCCCTCGCTGGGGTCGATGGCGTAATCGCGGTTGAGGCGTCACTTGATATGAAGATCGTTACAGTGCGTGCTGACAGGAACTTAGACCATTCGGTGGTGATCACGGCCGTCGAAGGTGCCGGATACACTCCCAAGATCGAACGGTAACCCAGGGACACCCGGAACGATGTTCGGACGCATGCTACTCAGAACCGGATCCCCGGCCCCGGTCCGTGCCGGCCTGGGGATCTCTCTCCTTTCTTTGCTGCTCCTACCGTCCACCGCCGTCACGGCCCAGGACGGCTGGCGTTCCCCGGTCCTTCTCATCCACGGCGACGACGACCGGAACGTGCCATTCAGCGAGTCGGTAGACCTGGCAGTCGAACTGAGAAAGAGGGACATTGAGTTCGAGGAGTTGGTCTTTCCGGATGAAGTGCACGGGTTTCTGCTCCACCGGAACTGGGTAGCGGCCTTCGAGGCCGCCTCGGACTTTCTCGAACGCAAACTGAAAAGTGGGAGATAACCTCATGAGATGGGTCGGATTGAAGACACCGTTCTACGCAATCCTGGCCGCTGCGGTCTTGTCGGCAGGTGCCCTCGCCTGTGGCGGGAACCAGGCGGAGCGGGAGGAAGCTGTGGACACCCTCACCCAACGGCAACGGGACTCGCTTTTGAGCACAATGCCGGTGCCGGGTAGCGGGTTGGTGGAGGATGCCTTGAAGGCTGCCGACGCCGCGGTGGAAAGGGCCCGGCAACACGACACCATCGGGAACTAAAATACCGAGAACAGAGCTCATCAGGGCTTCCAAGCCTCGCCAACGGGCTGCGGAATCCCCAAGTTGTCGGGGAATCTGCCCACCACTGAAGAAGGAGTTCCCATATGGCCGTCTTCGATCTACTCGTCAACGGAGATCGAAAGACCGTTGACGTTCCTCCCGAGATGCCCCTCCTCTGGGTCCTTCGTGACCATCTCGGCCTGACCGGAACGAAGTACTCCTGCGGTATCGCCTTCTGCGGAACCTGTACGGTCCATCTGGACGGAGAGCCGATCCGGTCGTGCGCAACCGCCGTGCAGGCCGTGGGAGACCGTGCCATCACGACCATCGAGGGGCTTTCCCCGGACGGGGAGCACCCTCTCCAGAAGGCCTGGTTGGCCGAACAGACTCCCCAGTGCGGCTACTGCCACCCCGGGTTCCTCATGCAAGCCGCAGCGCTTCTCGAGGAAAACCCGCATCCCACAGACGAGGAGATGGACGAGTTCTTCGCTGGAAACCTCTGCAGATGCGGCACATATCAACGAATCCGGAAGGCCATCCGCAGGGTGGAGACGGAGGATGACCGATGACCATTCACGAATTGACTCGTAGAGACTTCCTGAAGTCCACGGGGGTCGCCGGGACCGGGCTCGTCGTAGCCATCTCCTTCCCCTGGGTAGGGGCCTGCGGACAACCCGCCGTCATCACCCAGGAGGGCGGATTCAAACCCAATGCATGGATCTGGATTGACCCGGATGGCCTGGTACACGTCGTCTATGACGAGCATGAGATGGGTCAGGGGAGTTCCACCGGGTTCATGAAGATTGTCTGCGAGGAACTGGGCGCCGATTGGGCGAAGATGGTGTGGGAACCGGTACCGACGGATCCATCCACCTGGGAACGGACCATCTCCACGGGTGGAAGCACGACCATCCGCCTGGGTTGGGACCCCATCCGGAGAGCGTCCGCGCAGGCTCGGGAGATGCTCCGGACTGCCGCCGCGAACCGGTGGGGAGTCGGCGTGGACGAGTGTTCCGCGGGGGATCACGCGATCACGAATCAGGCCTCGGGGCAGCGCCTGGGCTATGGTGAGTTGGCTGTTGACGCGGGAGCCCTTCCAGTTCCCGAAGACCCCCCTCTGAAGGAGGCGGAGGACTATACGCTCCTTTGGCGATCCACCGATCGGTTGGACCTGCCTGACAAGGTCCGCGGGAAGACCCAGTTCGGTCTGGACCTTCGGCTTCCGGACATGCTCTTCGCCGCGGTGGCCCGTCCTCCGCAGTTCCAGGGAAGCGTTCGAAGCTTTAACGACACGGCGGCCAGAGCGGTTCCCGGTGTCGTCGATGTGATCGAGGTCGAGGCCGGCGTTGCCGTCTACGCTACGGATACCTGGTCCGCTCTACAGGGACGCGAGGCTCTGGAGGTCGAGTTCGATCCGGGGCCGAACACGTGGCAGAGCAGCGAGAGCCTGCTGGCTCGGTGCAAAGAGCTGGCCGCGGGACCTTGCGAGGTCCAGGTGGAAGAAGGGGACCTGGACGGTGGGTTCAGCGGTGCGTCGCAGACCTTGGAAGCTCATTTCGAGACGGGCTTCCTGGACCACGCGCCCATGGAGCCCTTGAACGCCACGGCCCATGTGCGAGGGAGCGAGGTGGAGGTCTGGGTTCCCACGCAAAGCGCGACCTCGGCCCAGCGAGCGGCGGCGCAGGTTGCCGGCGTGGAGCCATCGAATGTGATCCTCCATTCGATGCTCACGGGGGGTGGATTCGGGCGTCGCCTCACACCCGACGATGCAGCGATCGCCACCCAGGTGGCCAAAGAGAAGAATGTGCCCGTCCAGACCATCTTCACCAGGGAAGATGGTATCCGGCACGGGGCGTATCGCCCTGCGGCCTATCAGGTCCTGAAGGCCGGCCTGGATGCCGAGGGGTGGCCGGTGGCCTTCCACCATCGGGTAACCGGCCCCTCCCCCCGAGGGTTGCTGACCGGGGGCGCGGAATCACCCAACTATTCACTGCCCAACTTCCGGCTGGACCACGGCCTGGAGGACTGGGGGATCCCCCTGGGTGCGTTCCGTTCCGTAGCGAACCCACATACCTGTTTTGCCGTGGAGTCCTTTGTCGACGAGTGCGCTCATGCCGCCGGGAAGGATCCGGTGGACTACCGACGCACCCTCATGGAAGACGTCAACCCCAGGCTCCTCAACTGTCTCCTGATGGCGGCTGAGAAAGCCGAATGGGGTCGTCCCATGGGCGAGCGACAGGGACAGGGGATTGCCTCCTGGTTCTGCTTCGCAGGCTACCTGGCAGCGGTGGCAGAGGTCACGGTGGCAGAGGACGGGACTGTCATCGTCGACCGGATCGTGACGGTATCCGACCACGGAATCATCACGAACCCGGAGGCGGTTCGGAGCCAGATCGAGGGAGGGACCATCATCGCCCTCACTCAGGCGCTGAAGTCGGAGGTGCTGATGCAGGATGGGGCTGCCTCCGTCAGCAACTTCCATGATTACCCGCTCCTGACATTCGCTGAGACACCGAAGATCGAGGTCCATTTCGTGGAGAGCATGGAAAGGCCCGGTGGGGTCGGTGAGCCACCGGTACCGCCGCCGCCGCCGGCAGTGGCCAATGCCATCTTCGCAGCCACCGGGGTCCGGGTGAGGAAGATGCCGTTCCCGAAAGCGGAGCTGAGGGTGGGCTGAGGGCCCGGGAGGCTTCGGCCGAATTGGGCAAGCGAAAACAACAGAGCGGCCGGGGGGTGTTCCCTCCGGCCGCATCACTTTCCGGGCTACCCCTCGGGGTCGGAGTTATTCAGGGAGTACGAGGGTCCCGGCCTCCTGCCGCACGATTGCCGGTGCGTCCTTCAGGGAACCGATGGCTGCGAATCCCCCGGTCCCCTCGACGAACTCGATGGCTGCGGTGATCTTCGGACCCATGGAGCCGGCCGGGAACTCCTCCGCAAGGGCCCGCAGCTCGGACGGCGTGGTTCGGTGGATGTCTCGGGCGTCAGGAGTTCCGAATCCCACCTGGACTGCGGGCACGTCGGTGAGCATCACAAGGGCCTGAGCCCCCACCTCCCGGGCCAGGAGGGCGGCCGTTCGGTCCTTGTCTATGACGGCTTCCACGCCCCGCCACCCCTCGGTCTCGTCCCAGATCACCGGGATCCCACCGCCGCCCGCACAAACCACCAGGACGCCGCGAACCAGGAGGCGTCGGAAGATCTTTGCTGGGATGATCTCCTTGGGAAGGGGGGACGGGACGACCCTCCGCAGGCCATCCCCGTCAGGAGCTAGGCTCCACCCCAAGTCCTCGGCGATCCGCCGAGCCTCCTCAGGCTCGAACACGGGCCCGATGGGCTTGGAGGGATTCTGGAATGCCGGGTCCTTTGGATCCACCTCCACTCTCGTGAGTAACGTCAGGATCTCCCGGCCCGGGAGGCGGTTGGACAACTCCTGTTCGATGAGATATCCGATCATCCCCTCGGTCTCGGCTCCCAGCACGTCGAGGGGGTTCTGGAAGATGTCGGAATAAGAAGCTTCCCTGAGGGCCAGGAGACCCACCTGAGGACCGTTCCCATGGGTGAGAACCACGTGATGGTCCCTGGCCACCTCGGCGATGGAAGCACCGGCGGACCGCATGTTCTTTCGTTGGAGCTCCGCCGAAACGGGCTCCCCCCGCTGGAGGAGTGCGTTCCCCCCCAGGGCGATTACGACCACCAATGGGTCCATACCTCGCCTGCTTCTTCTCCAAGGGCGGGTGGTCCCGGGAGGAGGAGTCTAGAGGGAGCGAGGTGGGGCGGCAAGGCGTGTTGGGAGGGTCAGTCTCTCCGGCGCCCCCTTACCAGGGCAAACGCCGCAACTCCGGCGATGGTGATGAGGGAGAGCAGAGTGGCGCCCAGGGGCACTATAGGAGATGCCTCCATTACGCCCACTTCCCTCTGGGCCCACCCCATGACCCACTCGGGGAACGGAGTCCCGAAGGCGGCCTGGAACGCCGCCTCGAACCCGAGCTCCGATCCCCAGAAGGTCAGGAACCGCTCCGGTCCGTACTCTTCCTGGAGGTCCCAGAGGAGTTCTGACTCCCGTCCGGCGAAAGGGGGGTTGAACCCGGTGTCGAGATTCCGAATTACGATCGGTGAGCTTCCTCCCACACCGTACGTTCGCCAGCTGAGACGGCTTCTCGAGGGGTGACCCTCTTTCAGGGCCCGGGTACACCCGCCTACATCCCCCGCTAGACAGGCCTCCCCATGGGGTGAATAGATGTACCAGGAATTCCGGATGCCGAAAGCTCCCCTCGATGGCCCCCGATCGGGATAGTAGCCAATTTCCCAGGCCCTCCGCCCTCCTTGCCCGAAGACGTATCCGTCTTCGGTGAGCCACTCGAACACCTCCGAACCCGGACTCCCGAACTTGGCGAAGAGAGCGCAGAGCCCCAGAGGATTGGGAGCAACGGAGGAATCGGGAGGGGCCCACACCATCCGAGCCCAGTCGTTCCGGAGCTGCCGGGAGGTGGGATAGACGGGATCAACTACGAGGCAGTAGGGGGTGTCCGGGTCACGGCTGACGAAGAGCTCCCGCCCGTAGGAGGACCCGGGATCCGGCTGCTGGACCAGGGGGTGCAGGCCGATCCTGACGTCCATGAGGACCGCCCCCACGGTCACCCGGGGCTCAGGGGCTCCCCGGAGGGCGAGTTGAGTCCGGATGGCATCACGAAGCCGGGGGAGGTAGTGCTCAGGGGCCGTTTCCGGCAGAGCGGCGAGCTCGAATTCACCGGCCTCTTGAGCGGTCCGGACCACCCTTTCCAGTGAATCCCTCCATTGCATCCGCTGGAAAATCCAGTGCCGGTTGCGCACCGTACGTTGGAGCCTCGCGTGGGCTTCCCATTCGGGGGTACGTTCTACCCGGGCACGGCGAGGGCCTCGGAGCCATTCGGTCTCTGTCCGGGGCGGGAGCCCCCACAAGCCAATGAGGAACATCCCGCCGAGGACAATCCCAAGCCATACCCTCATCCAAGACGCCATCTGGTGCTCCTCACCGCCAGGGCCCCGAAGAAGACGATCCAGAGAAGAAAGGAGAGTGGGCTCCTGACCAAGCCGGCCCAGGCCGAGGTCCTGGCTTCCAGGACCGACGTCCGCCAAGAGGCCAGCAGGGAGTCGGGGGGCATGCCCGACGCAGCGGTGAGCTGATCCAGGAGCGGCTCCCTCGCCGCTCCCCGAAGCCGCCCCAACGCGCCAGGACCCCCGGTCCACAGGGCATGACCCAGGAGGGAGGCACGGGCTTCCACCGAGAGCGGGATGACGGGGTCCCGGTCCCGGAGATACTCGAAGCACGCCTCATCCGCCTCCGCCAGGACACATTGCTCCCAAATGACCTCCAGTTGGTCAAGTAAGGGGCTTCCCATGCTCCGGACATAGAGGCGAAGCTCCGCCGGCGTATACCAGCGTTCCCAATTCGCCCCTTCCGGGCCCAGGCCCACGGCCTCCACACACCAGTCCAGGTCACCATGGAAACAGCCGCGAACGGCCTGAGAGGGCGTGGACACCAACTCCCGGGCCACCCAGGCCAGGCGCCGGGATTCAACTCTGGGTTGGCCCCCGCTCCAGTCGAGGAGATCCTGCGGCATGCCCCGCATCAGCACGTTCCCCACGACTTGGGTTGCGGACCGTTCCAGGGAGCTCCGAGGGTACCGCTTGGGCAGGGACACTCGGCGGAGGAGCGTGTCCCCCTCCAGGACCATTCCGTCCCTGGACCAGTAGTGATGGAAGAGGAAGGTCCAGGCTTCGAGGAGCTCCTCGGAGCCGTCCACGAGTGGCCGTAACTCTTCCCATGTCGCCGTGAACACTTCCTCTGCCAGTATCCTCTGCTCGGGGAGCGAGATGACCCGGAAGGGACCCGCGAAGAACGTGTCGACCGGAAGCTGAGTCTCATCCATGGCCCTCTTCCGCATAAGCCATTCAGCGCGGTCGGCTTCCTTCTTCCCCGCCCGCATGAGGGGGATCAGGCTGTCCAGCTCAACGCGGATTGTCGTGAGCGTGGAATCCGGTTCTTCTTGAGCTGGGATACCCCGGAAGGGGACCAGGAGGCCAAAGCTCAGCAGGAGGAGCGGAACCGCCGGGCCTGCACATCCGATCAGGCTAGACATCGACCAGCATCCAGCTGCCGGTTAAAACCTCGAACGGCCCGGGCCATTCGAGGATCGCGTCCACGAACCAGTCCAGGAAGCTCCAGCCCTCCAATGCCGGGAAGAAGGATTCGGCAAGGAACTCCGGGAGAACGCCCCCCAGGACTGCTAGAGAGACGAACCCACCGAGGATCCACATGGCTGTCCGGAGCGTCCCGGCCGCCAGCGAGAACAGGAGCGCATAGAGGGTCAACGCAGAAAGGAGGAAGCGGAACGCTACGGCCGTGGGGTAGGCTCGAAGTCCCTCGGGAATTTCCAGCGCGGAGGTAGCGAGGAGGCCCCCGATCCAGAAGGCCGCGACCGGCAGGAGGAGGAGAAGGGCGCCGGCGGCCATTTTCATCCCGACGTATTCCCACCGGGCCACGGGAAGGGTGAGCGCGTAAACATGGTTGGCCCGGTGATCCCAGGCCCAGGACGAGAGGGCCAGGGTCACTCCGGTCACCGTGGCGAGGAGGGGGAAGAGGGGAAGCCATTGCTGCATCTGGCCCAACAATCGGGCTGCTTGGATCGTCGACGCTTCCGGACTCCCCGGTCCGGCGGTGACACCCTGGACAGCAAGGAGCGGCAGTCCGAAAGCGGTTAGGATGAAGGGGATGAGGCCGAACCGGACTCCCTTCCAGTGGACGAAGAGCATCTGCCGGAACATCGGTCAACCCTCCCCTTCCCCGGCCGGTGCCGGATCTGGGACGTGGGGATCCTCGCCCACTCCCTTGTGGAGACCCAGGCCCGTCCCGTTGATCCCGCCCCAAACCCCGGGCCGGGAGGCGCGCAGGAGCTCCACAAAACCCTCCTCCAAGTCCAGGTGGACTACGTCCCTCACCGCGGCGCCCCCCTGGGTGAAAAAGGTGGACATCCCGTCCTCCCATCCTCTGACGATCCAAACCTCTCCCGCACCCAGCCCGTCGCTCGGGTGTCTCCCCAGCAGTTGGAATGGGAGGTCCGGACCCGTGTCGGCCGGGGCATCCACCACTCTCACCCTCTTGATTTCGTTCTTGAAGGCTTCCATGGGCATCTCCGCCAGGAGGCGCCCGTCATCCAGGATCCCGACCCAGTCGCAAAAGCGCTCCAGCTCGTGGACCAGGTGGCTGGAGATGAACACGCTCGCACCGGTCTCCGAGACGTAGTCCAGGATCGCGGTCAGAACGTCCCTCCTGACCACCGGGTCCAGTCCGTCCGTCGGTTCGTCCAGGATGAGGAGCTCGGGCCGCTGGGCCAGAGCCAGAAGGATCACCAACTTCCCCAACTGACCCTTGGAAAGCTTCCCGACCCGCTGGTCTGGATCCAACCGGAAGAAGTCCCGCATCTTTTCGGCCCAGTGCCCGTCCCAGCGTGGATAGAACGCCCCGTGGAGGCGCATCGCCTCAGCCACGGTCAAGCCGAAGTACACGTGGGGCCGCTCCGGCACGTACCCGGTCCTGGCCAGGGCTCCAGGAAGATCCGCCGGGATCCGTCCGCCGAGAATGGTGATCTCCCCGCCTGCCGGTTTCGCCATTCCCATGAGAAGACGAATCGTCGACGTCTTTCCGGACCCGTTCGGGCCCAGGAATCCATAGATGGAACCGGCCGGCACCGTGAGATCCAACTCTCGAATGGCGAAGGAGTTGCTGGGTTGCCAGCGGAGGCCTCGGATCTCTATGGCGTTAGTCATTGTCCTTCCCCCCTACCTCATCGTGGAAGGCGTTGGAGAGCTCTGTGGCGGTGATGCCCAGTCTCGCTCCCTCCTCCAGGAGGCGCCGGACCAGCTCCCCAGCCTGGAGTTTTCGCTCCTCCGCCCGACGGTCCGTGCCGACTTCTCGCACGAACGTTCCCGAGCCGTGCCTCGTCTCCACGAAGCCTTCCTGCGCCAGCTCTCTGTAGGCCTGGGCCACGGTGGCCGGGTTCACCCTGAGGCGCCTCGCCAGCTCCCGGACCGAAGGAAGTGACTCACCCGGACGGAGTTCCCCAGCTGCCACGGCCACCCGCACCCTGGCGGCAATCTGCTCCCAGAGAGGGGTCGGGCGGCGGGGATCGATGTCTTCGAACATGAACACGTCCTAGTGTAACGGTGTTGTAATACACTAGGACGCTTTCGGAGAGGGTGTCAAGGGGTTTGTTGGCGGGGACCCGTGGGGAGGGATGTGGACTCCCCTATCGCTGCCTCATGACCAGAAGTCGCCCATCTTCCTCTGCCTTCTTCCGGAAGCCTAGAAGGTGCAGGACCTCGAGGGTGTACCACCTGGCTACCCGTTTGTCCACGATCAGGTGCCGCGACGCCGACGGATCCTCTCGGACACCTGGGAGCCAGTGAAGGAACCGTCCTACTCCCCACCGCCGGAGGAAGCGGGAGATGGTCAGCCAGAAGGGGTGGAACTCCCTGACGAGGAAGAAGCCGTCCTCTCCCTCGGCCTGGTAGAGCGGCAAGAGGAGCCGGCCGGCCTCGGGGGAGGAGACCTCCCCTTCCCTGTCCTTTGCTACAGTCTGCCCTTTCGCCATTGGCTGGAAGCTCCTCAAGCCTGGGAGCATCCGGAAACCGTTGGCGGAGCTGATGGGGTGCCGGTATCTCATTTCCAGGACGCGCGGTAGGCCCCGGGTCGCGGTAGGCCCCGGGTTTTTTCCAGGAGGTGCTTTCGCCCTTTGGACACCTCGGGGAACTGGCCCTCCCTCACCACACCGGCGCAGGCCAACCCCACCCAGATCGCTGCCTCGGTGGAGGCCACGGAGTCGGGATCGTCGTTTTTCCCGCCCTCGAAAACGACTCCAGAGATGCCAAGGTCCGTCAGGTAACCCAGGAGGGTGCCGTCCACGAGTTCCCCCAGGCCCAGGACGAAGGGGACAGGTAGGCCGATGGCAAACTTCCGGTTTGCCAGCGAGTCTACGGTGGTGGAGAAGGGCTCCCCCGGCCCGGAGGTCGTGTGCAGATCCAGGAAGAATACCTGCCCCCTCGACCGGTGGACGGCTTCCCGCACCGCTGACAGGAGCTCGGTTCGCTCTCGGTCTTCCGGGTCAGGGGGGCGGGAGGGAGAAACAGAGGCGTCTTCAGCGTCTTGGAGCCCATGAAGCCGATCTGGGACCCACGCCCTGTTGAGGTCCTTCGAGAGAAACCGGCGGTTCTGCTCCAGTGCACCCCGGTTCCCCGAGAGGGCCACGAAGTCACCCGAGAGATGGGCCTCACGGCCCTCGAGAGACCGAAGCACCCCCAGAAGGGCGAGGATCCCGGCGGGCTCATTGCCGTGAAGGCCCCCAAGGGAGATGAGCGTCGGACCCGGGGCCGCACCGCTGACCCGGCCCAACACTCGCTCCAAACTCTCAGGAGCTGGTAGGCGATGGGCATGAATTCCCGTTCGCTGACCAGACCGACCAGGCGGCCCTCCTTCAACACGGGGAGGCAGGAAACATCGTGCTCCCGCATGAGCTCGATGGCATCCACGGTAGGGGTGTCGGGATCGATGGTTATGGGTTCCGGATCCATGATCTCCTTCACGGGGACCCCCTGGGGAATCCCCTTCCCCGGGCTCTCGGCCATGATCCTCAGCATCTGGCGGTAGGAAAGGAACCCCACCAGCCGGTGTTGGTGGTCCTCGACGGCAACGTGACGAATCTGCTTGCGGTACATGAGGAACGCAGCGAGCTCCAGCAACTCGTCCTCGTTTACCGTGAAGAGGTCGGTGTCCATGTACTGACCGACTCTCAAGAAGGTCTTCTGCCAGCCGCCGGCCTCCATCAGAGTCGCCGGTTCCCACTCGTGGACCGGTTTTCCCGCTGTCTGAAGCCGGAGAGCCGTGGCGGTAATGGCGGCCAGACGCTCGGAACGTGTCCCTTTTCCCTTGAGGTTGACGACGGATCTCAGCGTCCAGGTGGTGCCGTTCTGCCCGGCGACGACCCGATCCCTGATAATGCCGAGGTACTGGTCGACGTCTTCGGTGGCGACCCCGGCCTTCTTCAAATGCCGGTCGGCCATGGGGAGAAGCCGGTCGAGGACCAGGGTCTTGGCATCGATCGCCTCTCCATCGAACCACTCGAATCCCGCATTGAGACCCCTCCGTGCGGCGGCGATGAAGTTGGACCTGGCCTCGTCGAAATCCATGCGCTCCGTCAAATCTTCGATTTCTTCGGCAACCCCCAGGACCAGTCCGGTCCAGAAGGCGCCGTTCGCCACCTCGTCCAAAACCGTGGGCCCCGAGGGTAGGACCCGGGATTCGATCCGGAGGTGGGGTTTCCCATCCATCACTCCGTAGCAGGGTCGGTTCCATCGGTAAATGGTCCCATTGAACAGTTGCAGGGCTTTGAGGGCCGGCACCGTTCCCTCCCGGAGGAGAGCAAGGGGATCCTCATCCACTTTCTCCGCCAGAAGGACCCGGAATCGAGCGATGTCCTCCTGGAACAGCTCGACCACGGAGCCGTCTACCCAGTGGGTTCCGAAGCTCACCCGAGGAGGCATCTCCCGTTGATGAACTGCTGTGTCCCGGGTGTCCAGGGATTGCTGGAACAGGGCGATGCGGGTTTCGGCCCAGAGGCGCTTCCCGAAGAGAAGTGGCGAGTTGGCTGCAACGGCCAGGACCGGAGCGAGCGCGGCCTGGGCGGCGTTGTAGAACGAGGCGAACTCTTCCGCCGACACCTGGAGGTGGAACTGACAGGAGGCATTGCACGCCTCGAGCATGACCGTGTCGTGCTCCACATGGAGCTCGTCCCACCCGACGACCTTCAGGTTGTAGGGCTTCCCACCGCGCATCCGCGAGAGGGCTTCGTTCAGAGCATAGTAGCGAGGGACCGGGGTGATGTTCTCGAAGGTGAGGTCGCTTTTCTCGATGGTCGGAAGGATCCCACCCAAGAACACATCGGCTCCCTCCTCGGCCGCCGCCAACCGCGCCTTTCCCAGGAGGGCGAGGATATCCCTGTGCACCGCCGAGAAGCAGGAACCCTCCAGGGGAACGGGGGGAAGGTTCATTTCCAGATTGAACCGGGCCAGCTCGGTTGTGAACGCGCTATCGTTGAGCCGCGCCAGGACCTCAGGCGCTTTCGGCGCCGGATGGAAGGTCCGATCCACCAGGAAGGCTTCCTGCTCCGCTCCGAATCGTCTGACGCCGGATTCGATCATGCCCGTTTCGAGCATCTCCTCCAGGGCCTGGAGATCCACGAGGAGAGCTTTGGTGAACGACCGGATTGCGTCCGGATCCGGTTCCGGAACGTGGATAGTGCTCATTTTCGAATCTGGGAAAAGGGAAAGCGGGCCCCGAAAGCACCCGCACGCGAAGTCTAACGGTGAGGTTGGCGTTGGAACAGGCTTGTTTGGAGTGTATCCGCTCCCCTTCCCTCATCTGTGCTGACACCCCAGAACCTACCAACGGACCCAGTTTCTTTTCAGGGGGCCGATCGTTCCCAATCCCGCTCAGCCGAGAATCAAAGGAGGCTGCCGAGTTGGTCGGGTGAAGCTTCGATGATCTGGAATAGGATGACCCGACCCGATACAGGGGGATAGAGAACGTTGATGTCCCCCCGGAGGAACTCTCGGACCACAGGAGGAGCGACTCCGAAGCCGTCGAGGGCGACGGCCATGGCACCCATGATCTCGGTCGAAAACTCTGGATTATACAGGTCGGCCTTGCTCTCCACTTGAGGCATCCTCCACTGATCCTCTGAGAATAGCCTCAGGGGTACACCCCACGTGCGGGTTTCCGAGCGGATCATCTCCTTCCAGCGTTCAAGGTCGGAGACATCGATGGCAGATTCGGCCTTTGCCCCGAGACCCTCTATGCTCGGGGAAAGAAAGGCGATCACCATCCTCTCCCGGGCGGCATGGACGGAACCTGCGAAAGGGCGAACAACCGCCAGTGCCACCGAGTTGAAATCGGGTCTGCGTCCAACGTGTTCAGCCAGGTACTCCAGGTTGGGCAGGAGGGACCGCATAAACGGTTCGCCCAGCCGGCTCACCAGCGTCACATGTGCCTGAGCGGCAGCATCGATTTGAGGAGGGGAAACACCACCGGCGACCCAATCGTCAAACCACCCGAACGCAATCTGGAGAGGGTCTCTCGCGGCCTTGCGAACAGAGTACACGGAAGTGTTCTCGGGCAACGGTTGCAGAAGGTGATGTATTTCAGCTGAGACATACTTCTTGGCTCGCTGCCCATCGAACGTCGCAAATAGCAGAAGCGCCACCAGGGAGTGAAGCGGGGTCCATGATGGGGACAAATTCCCTAAGGCCAGCTCCCCAGAATCGAGCCGATGCTCCGGGTCCAGGTCAGCCTGCCGGACTAGCGCGCTTGCCCAGAAATCGTCTGAATACTCGTAGGCTTGCCGTGAGGCCTGGGTTCGCGCGAACTGCCTTGGCGCTGGATTGGAGCGAGTATTGCTGTCCACCTGGTGTTCCTCATTTGGCCATAGCCCCACGATGCCCTTCCACTCGAAGTCCCATGCCCCGGCCCATCAGAGGAAAGTGGGGGCAAGGAAAACTGGAGCGCCCGGGCGGAGAGCTATGGCGGGGTTACCAATCCGGCTTTTCGTCCCCAAAGAAAAGAGCCCTGGCACCCAGGATCAGGCAGCCGAACAGAATAAGTTTGAATCCAAACCCGGTTCCCCAGACGACAGCGAGGAGAACTAGACCCACAGCAGCCGCCAAGACGGCAACGAAAGCGTTCTCCACTGGTTGCTCCTCCGCTTCGATGATTTTGGGGGACCTTTCTAAATCTACGCTACGCAGCCCCATGGAACCATATTCTCGACTACCCTGCTCAACCATTGTCCGTGGACGCGCTGGACCAATCCGCATTCCTCATCGCTCCACATCATCCGCGTACCGTTCTCCCCACTCAGCCCTGGGGCCGGCAAGACACGCGCTGGAGGATGAGGTGACGTGCCCCCCGTAAAGATGGCCGAAGCTGGAACCGGTAACTGGGTTACAGGCATCTCCTACGGAACCCGGAGGGTGTCATGCGAGTCCTGGCAATGCCGTTCCTCGTTGCGGTTCTCCTTATTGCGTCCGGGTGTGCGTCCCTGGGTCGGGGCACGGAGAGTTCAGAACAAGCCGAGTTCACGGCAGAGGACCTCGCCGAGTTCGAAGATCTTACTCTTCTCGAAGCGGTGGAGATACTCCGGCCCCACTGGCTGGAACCTCAGCCGAAGGAGGCGCGGGGGCGTTCGCGGGGGTCGGCATGAAGGCGCTCGCGGGGGTTCGGCATGAAGCCCCCCCAAACGAGCCACCTTGGAGGTATCCTGTGTCGCGATGTTGAGAAGTTATTGCACTGGAGCACGATGTCCGACCACGGAGCTCGGGTCACCCTCAAGAAAGGGCTCGTCCGCAGCTTGGACCGGCCCGAGGACGACACCTGACATGCTTGGCCTGAGTCGCACCCACGGGGGGCCGCCTATTTTTCTTGCCCCTGCTGCTGGGCCT
>JBDHCH010000140.1:0-12876 GCA_039592115.1 Gemmatimonadota bacterium
GATATGCGACTCCGGGGATGCTCAGGAAGGTGAGGGTGCTGGTTTCGGTGGCCACCACCGAGAGCATCACGGCACCCCAGGGGAGCTCCCGGTTCCCCAGGAAGTAATCCGTTCCGCTCTCCTGGCCTCGTCCCAACCAGGCGCCCCAGGCCGTCACTCCACCGAGATAGAGGAGGAGGACGGTCAGGTCCAGGGGAGTGAACGGGTTCACTCCTCGCCTCCCAGGCTGGCCGTAGCCACCACCGGATTCTCCATGCGCCTCCCTTCCCTCTCCACAACGTAGGCCTCCATGGCGTAGTAGGCCGGGAGCCCGAGATGAGCCAGGAGGTCCGCCGTGGCCCGATTCCTCTGTTCCGTGCGCTGCCAGAACTCACGTTCATCGGAGCCGGGGAAAGGGGCTTTGTCCTTCTGGGACTGGTGCTTGAAAATTGCCAGGATCTTCTGCCAGAGCTCCCCTTCCGAGAGGGGAACCAGGACGTTGGCCTCCGACACGGGCCACTCCTGCCAGGCCCCCCGATAGAGCCAAAGGTCCGGAGCGGGCCCCGAGTACTCCGAGAGGGCCCTCTCCACGGCCCGGAGGCACATCCTGTGAGTGCCGTGGGGATCCGAGAGGTCCCCGGCGGCAAAGACCAACTCCGGCTTCAGCTCTTCCAGAACCGCTTTGAGAATGTCCACGTCGGCCTGGGTGATGGGATCTTTCCGTACCTTCCCGGTCTGGTAGAACGGGAGGTTCAGGAACCGAGCGTTCTCCGTCCCCAAGCCGACGGTCTCGAGGGCCGAGACCGCCTCCGTCTCCCGGATGACCCGCTTGAGCTCCAACACCTCCGGGATATCCATGTCCCCGGGAAGCTTGGAGGCCAGAGCTCCACGGACCCGCTCGATCTGCCTTCCGATATCCCCGGTGTCACCACCCAGAGCCGCCTCCCCCCGCTCCACGAAGTCCAGATACCGCCGAACGTCATGATCGAAGACCGCGATGTTCCCCGACGTCTGATAGGCCACGGTCACCTGATTGCTGTTCTCGGCCAACTTTCGGAGGATGCCGCCCATAGAGATGACGTCGTCGTCGGGATGTGGGGAGAAGACCAGGATCCTCTTCCCTTCGGGAAGCTTGCTCTTCCCTCGAATCTTCGAGATGAGACGGTTGAAGACCTCACCGTTCAGGGGACCTGCCGATCCGTGCCGGGCCACCAGGGAGCTCAGGTGATTGTCCCGGTAGTCCCGCGTGGAGAGGCGGAGAATGGACGTCCCCGCCTGCTGGCTCAGCCAGATGACGGCCTCCATCTCCAGGGAGGGGGTCCAATCCACCTCGCCGAGGAGCCACGGCGTGGCCACGCGGGTGAGCTCGGCGGCAGCGGCGGGATCCAGGTAGATGGTGGCCTGTGGGTGATCCTGAAGGTAGGTGGCGGCAACGTCGGGGTGGACCTCCCCTTCGACGGCGCGTTTCACGACGGGCGCCTTGTGTTCCCCGGTTGCCAGGAGAACCACCTCACGGGCATCCAGGATGGAGGCCACGCCCATGGTCAGGGCTTCGAGGGGGACGTTGTCCTCCCCGAAGAAGTCCGACGCAGCATCGGCTCGGGTGATGGTGTCCAGGAAGACCAGGTGAGTGCGAGACTCCCGAGGAGACCCGGGCTCATTGAAGCCGATGTGCCCGCTTCGTCCAATCCCCAGGAGCTGGAAGTCGATTCCTCCCGCGGCCCTGATCTTGTCCTCATATGCCTTGCAGTACCGATCCAGCTCTTCCCGAGAAACGGTGCCGTCGGGAATGTGGACGTTCTCCGGTAGGATGTTGATGTCCTGGAAGAAGTTCTCCCACATGAAACGGACATAGCTGTGAGGGCTATCCGGTCGCATGGGGTAGTATTCGTCCAGGTTGAAGGTCACGACCCTGGAAAAATCCAGCTCCTCCTCCCTGTGGAGGCGAATGAGCTCCCGGTACACGCCGATGGGCGTGGACCCGGTGGCCAGACCCAGGACGGCGTTTCGCCCCTCGGCATTCCGCTCCCTGATGATCGAGGCGATTCGGCCGGCCACGGCCCAGGCCATATCCTGATGGCCGTCCATGATCACGACCGGGACACGCTCCATTCTATCCTGCATCGGCTTCAGCTCCCTGGAGGTCCATCGGGGTTCGCTGCCGGGCGGCCTGGGGAAGGTCTGCCCGCCTCGCCCTTCCCGGTCACCACTCTCTGCGTTCCACCACCCGGTCCGCCACGGCACGAGCCACGGCATCGTGAACCGCCCGCCGGAGGGGAACGTGTTTTCCGTTGGCCCGGGTGGGGTTTGTCCGGGACGTGAGGAGCACCACAAAAAGGTCCAGCTCCGGGTCTACCCAGAATGAGGTCCCCGTGAAACCCGTATGTCCGAAGGCACGGGGCGAAAGGTAGTCCCCGCTGGAGGACCCCTCTGCCGGAGTATCCCAGCCGATGGCCCGGGAGGCCGTCTCGTCGTGGCGCCGGGTGAACAACTCCACACTGGTGGGAGCCGCGATCCGGGTCGGTCCGGGCCGCGGGGCCGAACAGGGGATCCCCGACCCGGGTCCTGAGAACAGACCGGCGTGACCTGCTACACCCCCGAGGGCGAACGCATTCTCGTCGTGGACCACGCCGTGGACGTGCGCGTAGCGGAAGTAGTCGTCTACCTCGGTTGGCGCGATTCGAGGGAGGAGTGCCGGCTCGGGGTTGAATCCGGTATCCTGCATCCCCAACCCTTCCCAGACCCGACTGGCCATGAAATCGTTCAGGTTGGCTCCGGTGATCTCCTCCACGATGAACGCAACCGTCACCATGCCGATATCCGAGTAGACCGTGGAGTCCCCGGGAGTGTACTGGAGGGCCAAACCCCCGATGGTGTCCTGGAACGCCTGCCTCCCCTCCACCGACTCGTAGAAGCGGATGAATGGCGGGAGACCACCCCGGTGGATCAGAAGCTGTCGGACCGTCACGTCGTTCTTTCGGGAGTCTCCTTCACTCCACCAGGGGAGATAGGATACTACCGGGGAATCCAACTCCAATCGGCCAGCCTCCGCCAGGATCATCGCGGCCGTGGTGGTCGTGGACACCTTGGTCACGGAGGCCATGTCCCAGATGGACGCGGGGGTCGCCGGACGGGCCTCCTCGTCCCAATCCAGAACGCCGTAGCCCCGGAGCCGAGCCAGCTTCCCATGCCGTCCCACCCCAATCGCCACTCCAGGGGAAGCCGAGTCGGCAATCGCAGCCAACAGGATGGAGTCCACTTCGGCCAGGGCTTCCGCATCCATCCCGACCGTCGCCGGATCGACCTCAAGGGGTGACGGCACCACGCCTCCCACCATCGCGCAGAGATCCACCCAGGAGCCGAGCTCAGGCCGGATCAGGCAGTTGGCCTGGGCCTCGTCCGCGGAAGTAGTGTACGGATCCCGCCCTGGATCGGCCTCTGCGACCATCCCGGGATACCCCGGCCCCCTGACGACTCCCACCTCCAGGAGCTGGTCCGCTTCGGCGCCCAACCTCGGCACTTCCGGGACCGCATCCCGCCTCAGCCCCTCTCCCAGCCGATGGAGCGGTGGAATGGAGATGGGGAGGGTGCCGGAAATGGCCGTTTCACCGACGAGGGCCCTCGCGGCCGCCCGCTGAGAAACCTCACGGGATCCCCAGGCCACCAGGTAGGTCCCGATCTCGGGGAAGGAAGAAAGCAAATAGGGATTCCCGAAGGAGACCACGAGCGTGGGGCGCCGACCCTGGCTCTCGGAAACGAACCGTGCCAGAGGAGCAGGAACCGCGACCTCGCCGGCACCCGACCTGGGCGGAACGAAAGCGCTCACCATCACCAGATCGGATTCCCCGGCGATCCATTCCAGCGCTTGGTACTCGGTGGCGGGGCTCTCCGGCGTGAGGCGCCTGGTGGTCACCCGGGGGAAATACTCACCCAGGAGCCCGCCCAGGGCTCGCCCGGCGGTGAGGTCCGCGGGGCGGCCGTAGACCACATGAAGGATCCTGCGGGTCCGCACCGGATCGACGGGGATCAGGCCCTCCCGGTCTCTCGGGAGTGTCATGGAGCGGGCCGCTGCCGTGTCGGCAAACGCCAGGTGAGCCCCAGATCCCACCACATCACCGATACGGCTCAGATCCACCTCGCGGTTCCGATGAAGGCCCATGCGGGCCTTCATCTCCAGGATCCGTTTGACCGAAGCGTCCAAGCGGTCCCGTGTGATCCTGCCGGACTCCACCGCCTCTTCCACCGCGTCCAGAGTCTCCCAGATATCACCCGGCGCCAGGAGGATGTCCGCCCCCGCCATCAGGGCCAGGACCGCGGACTCTCCCACCCCATAACCATCGGAGATGGCACCCATGCGGAGGGCATCCGTCAGAAGGAGTCCCTGGAACCCCATGTCCTCCCGGAGGAGCTCGGTGAGGAAGAAGGGCGAAAGCGTGGCAGGGGGCCCGGTCGGCCCCAGGATCTCAGGCACAGCGACGTGAGCCGTCATCACCGCATCCACACCCTCGGCGACGGCCCGTCGGAACGGCACCAACTCCAACGCCTCCAGCCGGGTCCGGTCGGCCTCCACAATCGGCAGCTCTACGTGGGAGTCCGTCCGGGTGTCCCCGTGCCCGGGGAAATGCTTGGCGGTGGTGAGGATCCCTCCGGCCCGGGCTCCGGCCAGGTAGGCGGCGCCAAGGGAAGCGACAGCCGCGGGGTCCTCGCCGAACGACCGCGTATTGATGACCGGGTTCAGGGGATTCGAGTTGACATCCAGGACCGGCGCGAAGTTCAGATGCACACCCACCGCCCGAGCTTCCCGAGCGGTGATCCGTCCGTACTCCCGAGCGAACGATTCCTCGCCGATGGCACCGAAGGCCATGGTGGGCGGGAAGGACGTTCCCCCTCCCTGAGCCAGGAGGGTCGGCAGAGCATAGCTGTGGTTGATCCTCATCCCGGGGCCACCGTTCTCGAAGTCGGAGGTCACCAGAAGAGGGATCCTCGCCCTGGATTGGAGAGCGTTCAGCTTCGCACCGTAGGAGTGCGGCAAACCGATGGAAATGGAGACGCCCCCCACCCCCGCCTCCTCCACATACCGGGCATACTCCCGGAACTCAGGGCCAGTCGTGGAGGCGTAGGCGCCGGGCATCCAGGGAATGATGAGCTGCCCGATGGCTTCCCTCAAAGAGAGTGAGCCCAGCGTCTCCTGGACCCATACCCTTCCATCTGCGTCCAGGCCGGTGGGGGCGGCTGCTCTCGGATCGACTTCGGTACGCGATCCGGAGATGCACCCGGAGACCCCGGCGCAGGAAAGAACGAAGAAGAGGACCGGAGTGGTCAGGCGAAGAGAGGACATTTCAGAAATCACGTCCCATCTCCCTTCTGGAGAGCTGGATCCCGTCCCCGATCTCGAAGAATGGAGGAATCCGGGTCGGGGTTTTTCCCTGAATGGGAATCTCCCCGAAAACCGCCCGGGCCACGGCCCTCTGGGAGGCTTCGGTGCTGCTCCACGCCAGCAGGTAGGCCTGGACATCGGGAAAATCAGAGAAGAGATAGGGATTTCCGAAGGAGACGACCAGATGGGGAACCCCTGCGGTGGTCAGCTGGCGGATGAACTCGGACGTCTCTTCGGGGATCGCCACGGTACCAGAGGAGGTCACCACATTCACGTAGAGAGACACCAGGACCAGATCACTGTCTCGAGCCCTCCCGAGAAGGGCGTCGTAACTCTCGGGAGGCGTATCCACGTCGAGCTCCGCCGTCACCAGGCGCGGGTACCGGGCCCTGAGCCCCCTGTTCAGGAATCTTCCGGCCAGAAGGTCGGAGGGGCGCCGGAAACTGACGGATAGGACCCGGGCCCTCCTTGTCCCCAGGAGGGGCAGAAGATTCCCATGGTTTTTCAGGAGCGTGAGGGAGCGCTCGGCGATCTCCGTGGCGACGGCCTGGTGCTCCGGAATCCCGACCCGGTTGGGTACACCTTCAAGGGGGACCTCCCGTTCTTCATGGACTCCCATCTTCTCTTTTGCCCGGAGGATCCTGAGTACCGACTCGTCCAGTCGTGCCTCCGGCAGGCGCCCTTCATCCACGGCATAAGCCACTCCCATCACGGCAGCCTCGATATCCGGAGGCATGAGGATGACGTCGGCCCCGGCCTCCAAGGCCCTGACCGCCGCCTCCCCCCGGGAGAACCGCCGGTCGATGGCGAACATGTCCATGGCGTCTGTGAACACCAGGCCCTGGAACCCCATATCCTCCCTGAGAAGGTCGGTGAGGACGGCTGGGGACAGCGTGGCCGGGAGGGTCTCGTCCCCATCCAGGGAAGGCACCGTGACGTGGGCGGTCATGATTCCGCCCATGCCCTCACGAATGGCATCACGGAAGGGTTTGAGCTCTACCGCCTCCAGCCGCGCCCGATCGACTCGGATGATCGGCAAATCCACATGGGAATCCGTCTCCGTGTCCCCGTGCCCCGGGAAGTGTTTCCCGGTGGCGATCACGCCACCCTCCCGCGCACCTCGGCTGAAGGCCTGGCCGAGGAGAGAGACCTGCTGGGGGTCCTCGCCGAAGGACCGGATGTTGATGATGGGGTTGTCGGGATTGTTGTTTACGTCGAGAACCGGGGCGAAGGGAGTGTGAATCCCCAGAGCCCGAGCCTCCACCCCGGTGATCCGCCCCATCTCTCTGGCCAGAGCAGTGTCTCCGGTGGCGCCTACGGCCATGAAAGAGGGAAACTCGGTGGCCCCACCGAGGGCGATGATCCCCGGAAGGTAGACCGCTCCCTTGAACCGATACCCTGCTCCTCTCTCCAGGTCCGCCGCCACCAGGAGGGGCACTTCGGCACTTCTCTGGAGTTCATTGATTTTCGCCGCAACCTCGGTTGGGGAACCGACGGAGAGGATCACTCCGCCCACACCCTGCTCCTCGACCATCTCCAGAATCCGCCGCTCACTCTCCGATCCCACGGGGGCGTAGTCCCCCAACACCCAGGGCATCATGAGCTGGGCAGCCTTCTCTTCGAGACTGAGGTAGTAGAGGACCGAATCGGCCCAAGAGTCGAAGACCGGAGCCGGCGGAGGTGCCGGAGGGAGGGCTTCCGCCGAATCCGGAAGTGCCTCAGCGACCGTGTCCGGAGTGGCAGAAGGAACCGATGGATCTGCCTCGGGACCTATCCCGGGAGGGACCGGCCCCTCCGGCCCTCCACCGCCGCCGGCAGAGAAGCACGCCTGAAAAGAGAGGGCGCCCAGGAGGAGGACGCCCGGAACAGAAAGCCGTGATGTCATCGAGGATGTTCGCATCGCAGAGCGGCCCCTCGAGGTCGGGCCGAGGTCGGGGTAGTGCTACGTTGACGGAAAGAAGGAGCACACCGAAGTTGCCCCGGCTGGGCGAACCCCCATGGAAACCCCTAGGACCATAACAGGAAAAGAACTTATGAGGCCGAAAACACTGCCACAATCCTTTCTTTTCCTGGCCCTCCTCCCGCTGGGGTTGGGTTGCCGTTCCTCCGGCGACGGGGCGGATGGGGGAGGATCTGCGGATGCAGGTCCGGGCGAAACCAGCGCCCGTGTTGAACCGGGGATTCAGGTGCTCCTCTCCGACTCCCTCCACCTGGTGAGGGGACGGAGGGTGGGGCTCATCACGAATCACACGGGAATCGACGCGGAGGGGGTCGCCAGTATCGACCGTATCATGGAGGCCTCGGAGGTAGAGCTGGTGGCCCTGTATTCGCCGGAACATGGGATCCGGGGAACAGAACGGGGAGGAGACCAGATCGAGAGCGGGTCGGATCCGGAGACCGGTCTCCCGATCCATTCTCTCTACGGAGGGACCCGGAAACCCACCCCGGAAATGCTGGAAGGGATCGAGGTCCTGCTCTTCGATATCCAGGACGTGGGCGCCCGGTACTACACCTATGTCTCCACCATGGCCCTGGCAATGGAGGCGGCTGGCGAAGCCGGGATCCCGTTCGTTGTCCTGGACCGTCCCAATCCCATCGGCGGATTGGCGGTCCAGGGGACCATCCTGGATCCGGAGTTCTCCACCTTCGTCGGACTGTTTCCTGTTCCCATGCGTCACGGGATGACGCCGGGCGAGCTGGCGCGGATGATGGTGGGCGAGTTCGGCGTGGATGTCGCGCTGACCGTCGTGCCCGCAGCCGGATGGCGAAGAGGCATGCTCTTCCCTGAGACCGCCCTTCCGTGGGTCCCCCCATCGCCGAATATGCCTTCGGTCGAGAGCGCCCTCCACTACCCGGGCACGTGCCTCTTCGAAGGCACCAACCTCTCTGTGGGAAGAGGAACCGACTCGGCTTTCCAGCTCGTCGGAGCCCCCTGGGTCGATGCATCCGCCATGGTTGCCGCGCTGGAGGAATACGAGCTCCCGGGGGTGCGTTTCGAGGAGGTGCGCTTCACTCCTCGGGGCGCGGGGGACGGAAAGTACGACGGAGAGGAGGTCATCGGCGTCCGACTCGTTTCCCTTGGAGCTGACTACGACCCCACATGGGCCGCACTGGCGATCCTTCGGGTTGCCCACGACCTGTCCGGAGACCGATGGGAGTGGCGAGTCGGGCACTTCGACCGCCTTGCCGGGACGGACCAGCTCCGCCTCGGGATCCAGGAGGGCCGGTCGGTGGAGGACCTTCGACGGGGTTGGGACGAGGCATTGGCGTCCTTCCTGGATCTCAGACAGCAGTACCTCATCTACCCGATGTAGAGGCGTCGCACCCACACGAACCTTGAAGAACACCGGAGGGGCACAGGACCATGGGATCTACCGGAGTGTTCCCGGATACGCCGATCCATCCATCGAGGGCTTCCGTTTGCAGGACGGGGTCCATCGCCATCCTGATGTTCGGGGCCTCGGCATGCACGGGGGGCGGACCCCTGCCCTCTTCCCCGACTCCGACTGCCGGCCCCGCCGCGGAGCTCGTGGAGCTCCATGATCAGGTCCGGCTTCCGGGCCTCGAAGACCGGCGGTTCTCCCAGGACGACTACTGGGCCGTGGTGGGTCCGGTGGTCGAGAGTTCGGGGACCTTCACCGTCCAGGAAGTAGGCACGAGCGGGGAGGGCCGGCCCCTTCGCACCGTCTCCTTCGGGGACGGTCCCATCTCCGTGTTCCTCTGGTCCCAGATGCACGGGGACGAAAGCACGGCGAGCATGGCGTTGGCCGACATCTACGGGCTCGTGGCGGAGCACCCGGACCACCCCCTGGTCCGAGCCATCCTGGAGGGGGCGACGGTCCACACGCTTCCCATGCTCAATCCGGACGGGGCTCAACGCTTCCAGCGG
The DNA here is from genome assembly GCA_039592115.1 of Gemmatimonadota bacterium. Lineage (GTDB taxonomy): Bacteria > Gemmatimonadota > Gemmatimonadetes > Longimicrobiales > Gaopeijiaceae > JBDHCH01. Next base: position 9,246 of record JBDHCH010000140.1, read on the forward strand.
AGAAACGCCCAGGGCATAGACATCAATCGGGACGCCCGGGCTCTCGCGACGCCCGAGGGGAATACCCTGAAAGCCGTGCGGGACCGACTGGATCCGGAGTTCGGGTTCAACCTCCACGACCAGGGGATCGGGACCCGGGTCGGACGGACGGATCGGGGCGTGGCCATTGCCTTGTTGTCTCCCCCCTTCGATGCCAGCCGCGAGGTGAACCCCATCCGGCACAAGGCCATGGAAGTGATGGGGGTCATGGTCAAGACCATCGAACCCCTGGTGGGCGGCCACATCGCCAAGTACGACGACACCTTCAATCCCAGGGCCTTCGGGGACCTCATCACCCAATGGGGAACCGGGACCATCCTCATCGAGTCGGGCGGGTGGGCGGAAGATCCCCATAAACAATACCTCCGGAAGGTCAACTTCGTGGCCATCATGGCCGCCCTGGAGGCGATCGCAACGGGGAGTTACGAGGGGGTGGGGAGAGAGACGTATTTGGCGCTACCCCCGAACGGCCGCCGGATCGGAGACCTGCTCGTGAGGGGGGGAACCGTCATCATACCCGGACTGCCGCACTACGAGGCCGACTTGCTGGTGAACTACCGTCACCCCCTCCTCGAAGAGGGGGGTACGATCGCGGAGATCGGGGACCTGGGGGAGGTGGAGGCGAGGGACACACTTTCTCTGGACGGCCTGTTCATCCTCCCGGAAGAAGAGGCCCTCGAGCGGGACGGCCCAAACGTTCAAATCAGTCCCGGAGCTCCGGCCAGCTTCATCGTGAGTCGCCAAAGGGACGGGTCCGACGTCGTTTGGCATTTCAGAGGTGGGCCCCCGGCCGAGATGCGTCGGAAACGGTGAGGAAGATGGGGCCCCGTTACGGGGCCCCCAATCTCTCTCCTATCTTACTCCCCCCGTTTCCGCCAGAAACGCATCGAAGAGGGCCCGGGTAACGGGGCCGACCCTTCCGTCCCCGATGGCCTTCCCATCCACTTCAACACAGGGCTTCACCTCGCTGAGGGTCCCCGAGTGGAAAGCCTCGTCTGCGGTGAGCATCTCCTCCACGGTGACGGACCGCTCCTGGATCTCATACCCGAGCGTCCCAGCCAATTCCAGTACCACCTCCCGTGTGATGCCTGGAAGGATCTGGTTGGAGAGTGGGTGGGTCACCAACGTCTCTCCGAACACCATGAAGAAGTTGTTATGGGATCCCTCGATGGCCATACCGTCCTGCACGAAGACGATCTCATCCACGCCGTGGTCGCCGGAGGCTTGTGCGCCCAACACGTTGGGAAGCAGTTGGATGGTCTTGAGGTCCCGCCGAGCCCACCGAACGTCGTTCACCGTGACGGCCTTGTAGCCTTGTTCCCACTGTTCCCTGGCTGGGCGGGTGTACTGGCCCGCGAACATGTAGACCGTAGGCGGAACCGGGGAAGCAGGAAATCGATGACTCCGCTTGGCCACACCCCTGGTGATCTGGAGGTACACATAGGCCACAGGCGCATCCGCCAACCCGTTTTCCTTCAGCAGGCGGGTGTGGACCTCCTCCAGTCCGGATGGATCGAAATCGATCCGGAGTGCGTTGAGGCCCCGGTTCATCCGGGCCAGGTGCCGGTCGAAGCGGAAGAGCTGTCCACGGTACGCTGATGTGACCTCGTAGATCCCGTCTCCAAAGAGGAATCCGCGATCGTCGACGGAGATGAATGCCTGATCCTTCGGTACGTACTCGCCGTTGAGGTAAACGGTGCTCATGGCGACAGGTTCCTTCGCTAGTGGGTCATTGGGGAGCCCCGCGGGCCAGCGCGGGACCGAAGCTCAGCTAAAATGGGGCACCTGCCGCGAAAGGAAAGGGCGGCGCCCCCTGATGGGGACACCGCCCGTTCGTCCAACCCGAGAGCCTGACGGGCTATTCCGCCGGAGGCGCTTTCTTCTCCAGTTGCTCGAATTCCTCCAGAAGGACAGCGTCCGCCACCGGGGCGTCTTCAGGCGCCTGTGCCGGAGCGTCCACCTCGCCTTCTTCCTCCTCGTCATCCTCCCCGGCGGTCAAAGCCTTGGGCTCCTCCGCTGCTGGCGCAGCGATGAGGCCCATTTCGGCCTTGAGAGCGAGGAGACGGTCGTCCACGTCGGCGTCGCCGCCTCCAGCCTCCAGGCGAAGGAAATCCTGCTCGAGCGTGTCCCCGGAGAGGGCTTCCGCCACCTCTGCTTGGGCCAGACTCCGCCGTTCCGATTCCTCGATCTTTTCCGCCATGCGGTTGAACGCTTCGAAGGCAGACGTGTCGGAGAGCCCGGACATGGTCTCGTGGATTCGCCTCTGGGCCTGAGCTCTCTTCTGCTTGGCGATGAGGAGATTACGCTTCCGTTTGGCCTCCTCGATCTTGTCATTGAGCTGCCGGAGTGAGCCTTTGAGCTTCTCCGTCTCCTGAGCCTGAGCCCCCCAGGTCTGCTCCAGGGTCGCGGCGCGCTGGGCATGCTCCTGCTGCCGGATGAGAGCCTGTTTTGCCAGGTCGTCCCGGCCCTCCTTCACAGCCAGCATGGCCCGATGTTCCCAGTCCCGGGTCTGCTTGATCTCATCATCCAGCTGGGCCCGGAGCTTCCGCTCATCGGCGATGGCCGCGGCCACCTCCCGCTTGGCCTTGGCCAACTGATCCCGCATGTCCAGGATGATCTGATTCAGCATCTTCTCCGGGTTTTCCGCCCGGGCGATCAGATCGTTGATATTCGATTTGAGCAGGGTCGAGAATTTCGAAAAGATCCCCATATCCTCAGTCCTCCTGGCCTTTTCCGGCCAGCGACTTGATCTGTGCAATGTGACTGGATGCGGCCATTTGGAGACTCTCCAGAGAGGCCTGAACCTCCGGGAAATCCAAGGTCTCCAACTCCAAGGTGTCGGTAATAACCAGGTCTCCCTCTTCGATGCCATAAGCGCCGTGGACCACGTCGGTTGCATTCCAGACCAGGAGTGCCTCGAAGAGATCCCCCAGATCCTTCTCCTCCGGAAGGGCCATGACCTTCATGCGGACCACCAGAAGGGGTGGGGAGTGATGCACCACCACCGGGGCACCGTCGTTGGCGCCCTGGACGAGGTACATCCCATCGTCCACCTCACTGAAATCCAGATCCATGCGGATCAGGAAGCTCTCAAGATCGTCTCGGGTAACCATGAACCCTTCTCCCTGGATGGTTGGGACCTGCAAGATAATCGGCTCTGCCCACTACGGCCCCCCCGTCGGGGCGGTTTCGGAACCGGCCTCCATTCTAAAGAAAAGGAACCCGGCGTTGTTATGAGTAATACCCGGAGGCGGAAACTAAAAGAGGGCAGCCCGGATGAGGTTCTTGATTTCGTCCTCGATGGACCCAGGCATCCTCATGTTTCGCGCAAATTTCATCTTTCCAGCATCTTCAAAGTACATCTTCATCCGGTACATCTCTACATCTCGTCCACCAGCGTGATCTCCACCTGGTCTCCGTCCTGGACGAAGAGCACGCCCACCGGGTACGCCGCGGAATGATCGATCCCGGGGCAAGCCATGTCCGACCGGCGATCATCCCCACCCCGTCCCACGATCGAGAACGACCTGGCCTCCATCCGCTGGCCTGTCAACCCCATGACAGCCACCCCGTCAGCGGGGTGCATGAGGAA
>JBDHCH010000141.1:0-10192 GCA_039592115.1 Gemmatimonadota bacterium
GTGCTCCCCCGGCATGTCGCACTGCCCACAGTCGAGCTCCTCAGCGAGCCCATCGAGGGATTCCCCTACCGGTTTGCGGGGCACCGGTTCATCTCCGGAGTCCCCTCCGACTCCGTAAGCCTGAACTTCGAGGCGATCCTCGCAGCCGACCTGGCAGCGTCCCTCCAAGCCATCCACTCCGTCCCGGAAGAGGAAGCCCGCGCGGCCGGGCTTTCCGAATTGGAGATGGAGGAGGAGGCTCGGTGGAAGTGGCTGGAAGAGGGGTTGCGATATGCCTCTGGGCTTTCGGAGATCCACCCCTCCATCGCCGCGGCCCTGAGGTGGGCCGGGGAAGTATCCGTCCCGCCCCCTCCATACCAGGGCCCCCCTCGCCTCATCCACCACGACCTGTCACCGGAGCATTTGATTGCAGATGCCAGGACCGGGCGGTTGATGGGGATTCTCGATTGGACCGATGCGATCCTGGGAGACCCAGCCAGGGACTTCGTCGGCCTGGTAACCGCAAGGGGTTGGAGCTTCGCCGAATTGGTACTGGAGAGCTATCACATGCCGGTTGATGAGGGATTTCGAGACCGGTTGGACCTCCTGGCACGCCTGCTCTCGGTCGTTTGGCTAGGCGCAGCCCAGGTGAGATGCGCTGACACGGAGAGAGCGGTGAGGGGTGTGCGCAATGCGTTTCGAGGGAGGCATGGTTCCTGGATGGGGTGACGAGCCCTCAGAGGAGATCCGACAGTGAAGGCCCGCCAGTTCGAGCCGGGTCCCCCCGTCGAGTCCAGAATCCAGACCTCCCGTTGCGAATCCACGCACTCGCAGAATCCTGGACGACCTGCGTCACCAGTCCCTATACTGGCGAAATTCAGCGGCCTTCCCCCCAACCCAACGACCGAATGGCCACGCGACGACATTCCATCATCACGGGCTCCGGCAGTTCCGTCCCTACCAGAAGAATCCGGAACCTGGACTTCATGGGACACGAGTTCTTCCTGGACTACGGGCATCCCATCGATCCTGCCGAGAACCCGCGTGTACTGGCAAAGTTCGAGGAGATCACGGAGATCTCAGAGCGGCGGTATGTCACCGACGACCTCGTCGCCTCGGACATCGGGGCCGAGGCCGCCGAGCGGGCACTTGGGGATGCAAACATGGACGCCGAATCGCTGGACTACATCATCGTGGCCCACAACTTCGGGGACGTCCGAGCCGATCGCCTGCGCCTGGACTTCTGCCCTACCCTGGCAGCCCGGGTAAAGGAGCGGTTGGGGATCAGGAATCCCTCCTGTGTCGCCTACGACCTTCCCTTCGGATGCCCAGGTTGGCTACAGGCCGTAATCCAAGCCGATTACTTCCTCCGCTCCGGAGACGCCAGCAGTGCCCTGATCATTGGAGCCGAGACGCTCTCCCGGGTGTCGGACCCCCACGATCGGGACAGTATGATCTATGCCGATGGTGCTGGTGCAGTCGTGCTGGAGGCGGTCCGAGGGGACAAGCCCATGGGAGTCCTGAGCCACGCGACCCGCTCCGACACATTGGAGCACGCCAGGTTGCTTTGGATGGGGCCGTCCTATGACCCAGAGCAGTCGGATGATCGGTTGTTCTTGAAGATGTATGGCAGGCGACTCTACGAGTACGCCCTTCAGACCGTACCGGGGGTAGTGCGGGACAGCCTGGACCGGGCCCAACTCACTCTCTCTGATGTCACCAAGGTGCTGCTCCACCAGGCGAACGCCAAAATGGACCATGCCATTCTGAAGCGGCTCTTCAAGCTTTTCGGACTGGAGGAGATCCCTGAGGGGATCATGCCCATGACCATCGCCTGGCTGGGCAATAGCTCCGTAGCCACCCTCCCGACTCTCTTCGACCTGATGCGGCGGGGGGATATCGAGGGCCAGGGACTCTCGTCAGGTGACCTCGTGGTATTCGCATCGGTGGGAGCAGGGATGAACATCAACTCCCTGGTCTACCGATACCCCTAGCTGGAAAAGGGTGGCGGGAAGAGGGAAGATCAACAACACCTTGACCGGGGCAGCTGGGAGGCAGCGGATTGGGGGGTGAGCCTCCGTCCACTGAGCAAACCAGGGACCCCATCGCGGATTCACTATGCTCCAGCCTGAAGGCCGTAGAGTCATGCGCATGGCGTCATGGACCTTCCTGGCCCCATTCCCACTTCTCTTCACGGGTACTCCGCAGGTGGAAACGCACAGGCCTGGCCTCGAGCTCGATCACATCTTCCTTGCGGTTCCGGGGCCCGAGGTGGGATCACCTGCTTTTGAAGAAGCAGGCTTCCTGTTCAGTGCTCCCAACCCACATCCGGGCCAGGGAACCATGAGCCGAGGGATTCTCTTCGAAAATGCCTACCTCGAGCTGATCTGGCTCACTGACCCGGAAGAGGCCGATTCTCCTCCGATTCGGAGGACACGGCTGAGGGAGAGAATGGACTCGAGCGCCGGCGCCTGCCCGTTCGGGATCGGGATGAGGGGCTCGGCAGACGGGAGCGTTCATCTACCGTTCGATACCTGGGATTATCGCCCTCCATATCTCCCCGAAGGAATCGCTTTTCAGATGGCCGTCAGCTCGGAGAATCTTGACGAACCCCTCGTCTTCTTCCTGCCATGGCTCTCGTCCCCGACCTGGCCGGTTCCTGAGCATCCCAATGGCGCGAAGAGGATCACTCGGGTTGAAATCTCGATCGAAGGCGAGCCGCGGGACTCGGAAACGATCTCCGCGATATCCGCAGTCGGGATCTTGTCGTTCCGGTCGCACAACGAGCACTTCATGGAGGTGGAGTTGGACGGAGGGAGGTCCGGCCAGAGCCTCGATCTTCGGCCCGAGGTCCCGCTTCGGATCTCTTGGTGAACGGAGGAAGGTCTAAACAGGACCCCGGGATACGTTGCCGGCCGGCTCGCCAGGAGCGTGTCCTCGGAGTCCCTGAGTGGCGCCACCCAATAGGCGATGAGGAACAAGAGGGGCCGATCCACCGTATGGAGAAGCAGACCCGTCTCGGATCCTTCGGGGGGATCCCCCGCTTCCCAACGGTGCCTCTGATGGGAGAACGATGATCACATCTCGGCGTCTCGGAGCCAGGCTCGCCTTCGTGCTGGCCCTCCTGGCCGATCTGTTCGGCCCGGGTGTTTCGCCCTTGGGGCGGGGGCCGTCGATGGCTTCCGTCGACGCAGCGCTCGCCGCCCAGGCACAGGTCACCGACGCATGGCTGGCCAGGGAAGGCGTCATCGGCACCGCCGTGGGTTTGAACGGATCGAGAACGGCTGTGTTGACGGTCTATGTCACGGCCATAGGGGCCGCGACCCTCCCGCAGACGGTCGCCGAGGTCCCGGTCCGGATCGTGGTCACCGAGCCCTTCAAGATTCTTGACGATCCGCCCCCAAACCCCAAGGCCGGATTCCCCCGGCCCGTGCCCATCGGCGTGAGCACGGGGCACCCGGAGGTCACCGCCGGCACAATTGGGGCCCGCGTGACCGATGGGAACGACGTGTTCGCCTTGAGCAACAACCACGTCCTCGCCGCCAACAACCGTGGTCGGACGGGCGATATGATGCTCCAACCCGGCGTGGCCGATGGGGGGAGGAATCCCGACGACGCCCTTGGCACGCTCTACGACTTCGAGCCCATTCAGTTCTGCGGTGACCTGGCCTGCCCACCGAACCGCATAGATGCCGCCCTCGCGCTGACGACCACGGCTGACCTCGGCACCGATACGCCGGAAAACGGGTACGGGAGTCCAAGGTCCGGAACGGTCGAGGCGATCCTGGGAATGCGCGTTCAAAAGTACGGGAGGACGACCGGTCATACGGTCGGTCGGATTACCGGAATCAATGCGACTCTTGATGTGGACTATCGGGGAAATGTCGCCCGTTTCACCGGTCAGATCATGATCTCCGGCGATGGGTTCAGCACCGGCGGAGATTCGGGCTCGCTCATCGTCACGAAGGGGCTTCTCCAAGCCGACCGGCGGCCGGTAGGGCTACTCTTCGCCGGGAGCCCCACCAACACCGTGGCCAATCCTATCGACCTGGTCCTCGATCGGTTCGGCGTCACCATCGACGGAGGATGACCATGGATCAGAAGCTCATGGCAGCCCTTCAAGCGCTCACAGATCGCGTCATCGATTGGACCGGGGTAACAGGCACGGCGATCGGGGAACTCAATGGGATGCCGTGCCTGACCGTGTACCTCTCTGATCCGACGATAAAAGGGCGCCTGCCGAAGGCGCTGGACGGTTTTCCGGTCGTCGTGGAAATCGCGGGACCTTTCAAAGCGCTCTGAGCCCCTGGCACGGGGCCCTCGTTGACCAGCGCGCGGGGCGGTGTAATCCTTATTATCGGTGCACCACTTTCGCAGTCTCATCTGGAAACATCCGACCCGAATGGTCCTTCATAAGCTACGACCCGGCCTCTACCAGGTCCGGTTGACGGGGGTAAACGCGTTCCTCCTCGACTCGGAATCGGACGGTCTGGTTCTGATCGACGCGGGTGTAGCCAGTAGCCCGGCCCGAATCCACCAGGCCGTCCGTTCCCTGGGTCGGGGAATCGAAGACATACGGAACATCCTGATCACCCACTGTCACCCCGATCACGCCGGTGGTCTAGCCGAGCTCAAACAGCAAACAGGTGCCCGGGTGTTCATGCATCGAAGAGATGCCATGCTCGTCGCGGCGGGGAAAGCCATGCGGCGCCTGTCACCCACGCCGGGCCTCCTCAACGCCGTCCTGTACCGCCGGATGATCCTCCCCAAGCCCACCACGGTGACCCCAGCCAAGACCGACCACCTTGTCGGAAACGGTGACGAGATCCCGGTGGCCGGTGGGATCTCCGTAATCCACACCCCCGGACACACAGAGGGACACGTGGTTTTCCTCGCTCGAAGGTGGGAAGCGGTCTTCCTGGGCGATGCGGCGGCAAATCTCTTCGGTCTCCGCCTGATGATGGCCTATGAGCACCTGCAGCAAGGTGTAATGAGCCTGCAGAACTTGTGTCGGTACGAGTTCCAGGTCGCCTGTTTCGGTCATGGCCCGGCGATCCTCCAAGACGCGTCGAGCCAGTTCCGGGAGCGGTGGGGCGCGAACCGGCGGGGAAAACGGTGGCCGCGGATCCGGTAGGGTAACTCCTGACGCCGATCCTCCCCTCCGGGGGCGCGGGCGGACCTCGATAGTCCAGATTGGGCCATAGAGGAGGCAGTGGCCATTGCCATCGGATGCAGGTTCGAACCGGCCACGAGAGACGGCGTAGCCGTTTCCGCGCCCCACATTCAGATCTTCAGAGTTCTCCGCAGAATCGAAGGCCCACCTTGATCGGCGCGTCTGGGCGTAGGTGATACGCCGCAGTTCATCAGCCCTCCGCTACGCGCTGAGACCGCCTCTTCTTCCGACCCAGCCTCAACGCAGTAAGAAGCCCCTTCTCACGGATCGTCTTCGCAGCGAGTCCACGTGAGGTGATCTCGGAGAATTTCTTCCCGTACCGAGCCAGCTTCTGTTCGTCCAGTTCGATCCCGAGCCCGGGGGCCTCTGGGACGGCAACCGTCCCATCCGCATCCGCGAGAATCGGCTCCTTCAGGATCCCGTCTCGTGCCTCCGGCACCCATCCCGGTGGCTCGTAAGGATACTCCAGCGGGTGATCTCGGGGCCCCGCAGAATGGACGTGAAGGTTGACGAGGAATCCCAGGCCGTTGGTCCAGGTGTGCGGCGCGAAGCCCAGACCCCGGCCCCGACAGGCCTCCAGGACTTGCTTCGCGTCGGACACCCCTCCTCCCATCGTGGCATCGGGTTGGTAGATGTCGAGGCTGCCCTTCTCCAGCATGACCTTGAACTCGTGCCACCCACCGTTCAACTCCCCACCAGCGATGGGAACCGCTGACCGCTCGCGGAGCTCGGCAAGCTCATCGTACGCATGCATGTCCAGAGGCTCCTCGATCCAATCCACCCCGAGGTCGGCGCACGCGGCGGAGAATTCGACTGCCCGATCGAGAGTCCACAGCGGCGCGTCCTCGACCAGCGCCACCCGCCAACCCTGGTTGGCATCCACCCCGATCTTCATCTGATCTCCCACCGCTCTCCGCACCGCTCGTACCTGCGCCACGTCTTCGGCGGGGTCGAAGGAGTGCACGCGCAGCTTGACTGTGTTGAACCCCCGCTCTCGGAGCCGGAGCACCTCCTCGGCCCGCTGATCTGGGTTGTGGACCTCGCCAGTGGACGCGTAAACAGGGACTCGGCCGGCCCTTTCGCCACCCAATAATTCCCACACGGGTTGACCCACGACCTTGCCCAGGATGTCCCAGAAGGCTGCCTCCAACCAGAAGTTCCGCCACCCCAGGAAACTGGCCTCACGGATTCGCTGGCGGGCCGTCTCGATGTCCGATGGATCGAGGCCGATGAGGTAGGGACCCAAAAGGCCACCCAACCCCTCCCGTTCTCTTTCGAAGGCCACACCGGCCGCCAACCCCTGGACGCCGTCGTCCGTGGTGATTCGCACCAGGGTGAAACGGTTCTCGGTCTGGGGGTAGCCCGGTATCCAGGAGGGGTAGAATGGCTTCGGCAGGGGAATCGCCACGTGAAATAACTCGATGCGGTCGATCCTCATGGGCGCTCCTGGCGGTCAGGGCTGGGCAGTGATCCGGAGCCTCTCGCAGAGCAAAAGGAGAGGGGGGACCGGCGATGATTCCGCCGGGTCAACCGAAGAAAGTTTGGGGGCACCTCCCGGGACCCGGCAAGCAACGAAGCCGAGAACTACCCCGTGGACCGGGATACTTTTGCTCGATCCTCCCTTAGAGTAACGTGGGATTGACGGTCCGTCTGGTTCGGGACCATGTGCAGTCACTCGCCGAGGGGAGAACCGGTCTCCATGAAGTTGTCTCACTTTCTGATTCCCCCCTCCCTTTGGGCAGTCGCGGTAAGTGGGTGCACTTCCGTGGCCGAATCCTCAGCCTCGGTGGAGATCTCCGACAGCGCCGGTGTCAGGATCGTCCTGAGCCGACACCCACGTTGGACGGGGGACGAGGCATGGTCGGTTCCCGCCGAGCCACAGATGACCATCGGGGTCATGAATGGCCCCGAGGAATACCAACTGGTCCAGGTGGCCGCTGGAACCCGCCGAAATGATGGATCGGTGATCCTGGCCGACCGGGCAGCGCGAACTGTCAGGCTCTACGACGCCGACGGGGTATTCCTCAAGCTTCTGGGTGGCCCGGGCTCGGGACCCGGAGAGTTCCTGAGTCCCGCCAAGGTTTCGGTCGTGGGTCACGACACCGTGATGGTCTGGGACGAATCAGCGTTCCGGGCCACGCGCTTCGATGCCGAGGGCCGGTTGCTGGGCACACGGCCGTTGGATCTCGGCGCGGTCGCGAAGGCTGTGGAGCCACCGCTCTACCCGGGTGAGGTGGAGCCGCTGGCCAACGGCCAATCCCTCGTGCGCTTGGTGGAAAAGCTCGGGAAGGGAGCTCCGCCGGGGCAGTTCAGGCCAAGGAGTGGGGCACTGAGGGTATCAGATGACCTCTCGGTCATCGACACTCTTCTTTTCTTTGGGGACACCGAGCAGGTCACCGTGGACGCGCCGTGGGGGCCGTTCTCCCTTCCTGCGCCGCTGGGAAAGACCACCCGGATCGCCCATTCGGGCAACCCTCCCAGGATTTGCGTTGGCGACCAGGAAGGACCTGAGATCCTGTGCATCGACCCGGGTGGGTCCCGTCTTCGGCTCCGATGGACGTCGGGGCGACGCCCGGTGCTCGAAAAAGATGTGGCAACCTGGCGGGAAGCCAACGTCCTTCTCCTTGGCGAGAAAGTCGCCGAGGATGAGATCCTCAGGCTGCTCGAGCCGGTCCCGGTCCCGGAATACCGTCCCCACTACTCCCAGATCACCTTGGACAAGGCCGGGAACCTCTGGGTGGAGATAGGTCCGTCGGCGGGAGCCGGATCCGATCTCGTCGATCACCTGGTGTTCGACCCGACCGGCGAGCTGCTCGGATCGGTTCCCACTCCACCGATCCAGATTCTGGAGATCGGCGACGAATATCTCATGGGCATCCACCATGATGAGTTAGGCATCGAGTACCTGCAGGTGTTCGAGATCAGGAAGGGAAGAACAGAATGAGGAGGCTCAGGAACCAGCTGGCTTTGGGAGGTGCCATCACTCTCGTCGCCGTCACGGCATGTGCGCCCCCAACGGAGTCCGGCCAGCAGACCGGTCCGTTCACCGGACAGGTGAAACCAGTGCTCTATGTGGCAGATGTGGAGACCAGCGCACCCTTCTTCCGGGACATCCTGGGGTTCGAGTTTCTGGGCTATTCGAACGCAAACGGTGCGCCTTACTACGCCGAGATGGCGGCAGGATCATTGAAGTTCGGTCTTCACAACGCCATGAATGAGGAACAGGAGGGTTGGATTGGCCACCAACGGATCTACTTCCGGGTAAGGGACGTTCGGGAGTTGCGATCCCAGGTGATCTCCCGTGGTGCTTCGCCCGGGGAAATGATCGAAACCGACTGGATGGACATGTTCATCGTCCGGGACCTGGACGGGCATGAAATCGTGTTGGCCTCAACAGATCCGGCCAAACACTCCATCGATCCCTGGTAAGGAGACGAGAGCCATTCGCTGGACCACGGGCGGCAACGAGCTTTCCTCCATTCGCATCCAGGGGCATCTTTCCACGAGTGGTCGACTGGGCCGACCCAGGTAGTCTCCTCTCGCCGGAGCCACTCCCATGGCTTCACACAACCAACTGGAGGGACGCCTGCGAGAAGCCCTCACGGACCGGTACCGGATCGAGAAGGAGATCGGTAGCGGGGGGATGGCCACCGTCTACCTCGCTCGGGACCTGAAGCACGAACGGGACATTGCAATCAAGGTCCTGAATCCGGAGTTGGCCGAGACTCTCGGGGCCCAGCGGTTCCTGCGTGAAATCAAGACGGCCGCCAACCTCACCCATCCCCACATCCTCCCTCTCCACGACTCCGGTGAAGCCGACGGACTCCTCTACTTCGTCATGCCCTATGTGAGAGGAGAGTCTCTTCGCTCCCGCCTTGACCGGGAGAAGCAGCTCCCCGTGGAGGACGCAATCCAGATCTCTCGGGAAATCGCGGACGCACTGGCATACGCCCACGGGGAGGGCGTCATCCATCGGGACGTGAAGCCCGAGAATATCCTCGTCGAGGCCGGCCACGCCGTTCTCTCGGACTTCGGTGTCGCCCACGCCGTCGCCGAGGCACAGGAAGAACGCCTTACTAGAACCGGGATGTCACTGGGCACACCTACGTACACCAGCCCGGAACAGGCCTCGGGGGATCGGGATCTGGATGGGAGGAGCGACCAATACGCACTGGGCTGTGTCCTCTACGAGATGCTCACGGGCCAGCCTCCCTTCACCGGCGCCCAGGTGGAGAGCGTGATAAGACAGCATCTCACGGTGGATCCTGCCCCGGTCACGCAGGTGAGGACCACTGTTCCCACGGAGGTGGCCGGCGCCCTGACACGGGCTTTGGCCAAGAGTCCTGCGGACCGGTATCGCACGGCCGATGAGTTCGGAGACGCACTTCTGGCCGGGACGCCATGTGCACGGACATCCGGAGGTGGCCGGGGGTGGGCAACCGGCAAGAGGACTCCGGTGGCGATGCTGGTCCTGGTACTGGCGTTCATTGCCGCCTTCCTCATCTGGACCGCACTCAGGTCGGGGCTCGGGACCACTTCACCGGCAGCATCCCAGCGAGTCATCGTCCTGCCCTTCGACAATGAAACCGGCGACCCTGATCTGGATCCCATCGGACGCATGGCGGCGGATTGGATCACCGAAGGGCTGGCCCGAACCGGGGAAGTGCAGGTGGTACCGAGCCTGATGGTCCTGGAAGAGATCGCCAGGGCACAGATGGAAGGGGACCGGAACCAGGGTAGCGTCCCGGTGAGCCGTGTCGCGGAGGCAGCTGGCGCCGGCATCGCCGTCACAGGTGCCTTGTATCGAACCGGTGAGGAGATGGAGATCCGGTCGGAGGTGGTGGATCTGGCGTCAGGGATGCCGCTGGGCGCCGTGGAGGGAGTTCGGGGTGCCCTCCAGGATCCGAGACCGGTCATCGAATCGGTTCGGGACCGGGTGATGGGGGTACTGGCCACTCGGCTCCGCCGAGGAACGGCCTGGGAGGTCCCGGCGTCGGTTCAGCCACCCACCTATGAGGCGTTCCAGCATTACACCAGGGC
>JBDHCH010000142.1:0-10088 GCA_039592115.1 Gemmatimonadota bacterium
CCTCGAGCGGCAAGCGTTAGGCACAAACTGGTCACCGGTCCAGCTTGCGTTGCTCGGGCTCTATGCGATCGCCTTCATGGTGGGCATCCGTACGGGAAATCGTACGTTCCACGGCCTTCTCGCAGTTGCCTGGTTGCTGACGTGTATCTTCTGGGGGATCGCTGGCCTGGACGATCCCATCGTGGCTTCCTGATGGGCCTGTCCCGCCTCAGGAATCGTCCCACTCTGGCTGGCCTTGGCGCGTCGGTCGACGGGGGGCACCACCTTCTCAAATCCCATCCGCTTTCGAGAGATGCAACGTCGAATTTGGTTTGAACGAGCGTTTCCTTTGGGGATCGCCACGGAAGCCTGCCCGGACATCATGGAGAGACTCCGGGGTACTCCACTTCGATTGGCGGAGCGCTCATCCCTTTCCCCCCTGCGCCTGCTCACAAGGAGGACCGGGGGCGCGTGGTCAATTCAAGACCATGCAGGACATCTCCTCGACCTGGAGGCCTTGTGGGCGGGCCGCCTGGACGATTTTGACGGGGGCCTCGAGTCGCTGAGACCGGCAGACCTGGAGAACCGGGCCACATGGGAGGCAGAGCACAACTCCCGAGCCCTGGGTGATCTCCTCGCTGGTTTCCAGGGGGCGCGATCCGAGTTGGTGGCTCGATGTGAAGGGATGGGTGAGCGGGAGTTGGCGCGGACGGCGTTCCACCCTCGACTCCGTCAGCTTATGACAGTGGCCGATCTCCTCTTCTTTGTTGCGGAGCACGACGACCACCATCTCGCGTCGATCACCCAGTTGATCCGTCAGGGGGACTAGGACAACGGATGCTGGCCGACCCAGCTGGGCTCTCACCCTTCGTCCTGCGCGTGGGAGTTGGAGGCGAGATGAGACCGTTGATCTGGTGGATTTCAGTGATCCTCGCGGCAGCCGCGATCGATCTCTTCGCCCGGTTCGGCATCCCGTTCGATCTGACGCGAGTGCTTTGGATCGAGTCGGCGGTTTTTTCTCTCTCCGGTCTGGGGCTTCTCCTCTTGAGCGGACGTTCTCCCCGGGCCCGTGGGCTCCGCCGGCGTATGCAAATCGTTCTCGTGGCTGGCTTTTTCCTGGGAGGTCTTCGGTCTGGGCTCTGGGCCGCCGGCTTTCCGATCGGCCGGGTGAATCTCCTTGTCCTGGGCACTGCGATTCTGCTCTGGCTGGGGCTCCGCTTGGCTCGGTTACGACAGAGACCAGTGCTTGCGTCGAAGGATTCAGAACCGCCAGTTTGATCTCCCTCGATTCCGGTTCTTTCCGGAACGAGCCCCCACCGAATCGAAATGGGTGCCCGCGAACAATGACCGACCCGAACACCTTCTCCAAACTCGACGCCGACCGAATCCTGAAACGTGCCGCGGAGATCGACGGGTCCGAGGACACGAAACCCCTCACCGCGACCGAGCTTCGGTCCATTGCGGGAGAGGCTGGGTTCAGCCCCCAGGCGGTAGAGCGGGCCATTGCAGAGGCGAAACGCGCCGCGTCGGCGAGAATCCACCGCCCTCCCGTGCAGCGGTCGGGCATCATCATAGCCCACCTTTCGACGAGCAGATCGGCCTCTGTCGAGGTGAGTTCCGAACAGTTGATGCGAGCGGTCCGTCTCTTTCAGCCCTACCGGGAAGGGCCGGCCCACGTCAAGCTCGAAGAGCATCAGATCACGTGGCGTGACCGCAAGGGGATCCGCTTTTCTGTCACATCGGAAGACGGCGTAACCCAGATCAGGGTATTCGTCTCGAAGATCCTCATCAGGAGGGGTAGGTGGATGGGATGGGTGAACTCTGCCGCCGACCGACTCGAGACACTGGCCTACATGGTTGCGACCCAGGACCCGCAAGAAAACCGGATCTTGGCCCAGCTTCCGGCTCCGGAGTAACGCTTTGTCGGCCTCCCGTCCATCGGATGGAGGGAGGATTCGGTCCCTTCAAGGCCTCTGCCACACCTGTCGTGCACCAGGCCGGGAATGCGAAGGAGTACTCTCCGAGGGCCCGGGCCATCGGCGCGGCTCCAAGGGTTCTTTCTCCCAAGAACAGGAAAGACCGACATGAGAGGATCAGGGATTTTGGCGATGGGCCTGGTTGTGGGGCTAGCCTCAAACACGGCCGCCCAGGAAACGCGGCGCTACATCGAGCCCAGCTCGGTGGCAGACACAACCACGCTCCCCTTCAGCGGCGCCGTCCAGATAGGGAACACTCTCTACTTGTCCGGAGCGATCGGACTGGATGCGGATGGACAGGTTCCTTCCACGGCCGAAGAGGAAGCCAGAAACGTCCTGAACCGTGTCCGGGGTAGGTTGGAATCCGCCGGGATGTCCATGGACGACCTGGTGTCGGTCCAGGTGTTCTGTTCCGATGTTGGCCATTACGACGCATTCAACCGGGTGTACCGGACCTTTTTCACCGGTGAGTTTCCGGCCCGAGCTTTTCTGGGATCGGGGACTCTCCTTTTCGGGGCGCGCTTCGAGGTGCAGGGGATCGCCGTGAAGCGGTGAGGGATGTCGGCGGGGAGCCCGGGGGAGGCGGGATGTGGGTCCCTCCCCGCGATCCGGAGAACGATCTCGGAACCGTGGTGGCCCACGAGATATGGGTCCCTCCCAGGCTGCCAGACCATGCAAGTGAATTCCTCCGGCACGAATCCGGTTGCTGCGGGAGACCCTGGCGATCCGTATCTTCCCGCAGCGTCGAAGGCGTTCCTTAGGAGACGATCGCGCGACACGCCCCGGCGTACTCCTAGATGCAGCTCGGAGAAATGGGCAGGCGGTGAACGGTTTTCCCAGGCTCTTCGCGTTGGACGAGTCCACCTTCCCATGGTGGCTTGGGCGACCGTTCGACCCTTCGCTCAGGCGTTGGATCCCGCGGACCCGGCTGGTTCCCACCCTGGTAACGTTCCTGGCGTTGGGGGCTGTGCCCGCTCGCTTGGAACTGTCCGGGCCGTGGGTTGGAGAGCGGGACCCCGGGGGATCGACGCTCCATCTCCGGTATGATGAACCTGCCGAGTTTTTTGAAGAGACCCTCCTTCTCGGAAACGGAAGGATCGGAGCCGCCCTGTTTGGGGGCATGGGGACCGAGCGTATCTACCTGAATGATGCGACGCTATGGGCCGGAGGTCCCGTGGATCCCAACATGGCCCCCGAAGCTCACCAGCACTTACCGGCAGTCAGAGAGGCCCTCGCAGCGGAGGACTGGGAGTTGGCTGACCGGCTGGTGCGCCAACTACAGGGATCGTTCTCCGAATCCTTTGCGCCGCTGGGAACGCTTCTCCTGGAGATGGACCACTCGGGAGACCCGCAGAGGTACGAGCGCACCCTTGAGCTGGGAAGCGCCACGGCCACCGTTCGGTACCAGGTGGGAGGGATCGGGTACGAACGGTCGGCCTTCGTGTCCCACCCGGACCGGATTCTCGCGGTGCGCCTGGAGGCATCCGAACCCGGAACACTCGGATTCACGATACGCTTCGAGAGCCTCCTGAGGTACCGGGTATTCTCGGAAGCCGGAACCCTGAACGCTTTGGGTGAGGCTCCGGTCCGCGCCGAGCCGAACTACCGAGGTGACATCGCGAACCCGTTGGTCTATGAGGAGGGCAAGGGCACCCGGTTCGTCGTCAGGGTACAGGTCGGGGAGACCGATGGGGTGGTGACGGAGACCGGAGGCGCACTCGTCGTCTCCGGTGCCTCCGGAGCCACCATCCTGGCCTCGGTGGCCACCAGCTTCAACGGGTTCGACCGGGAACCAGGGTTGGATGGCCTGGACGAACGGCGCCTGGCGCGACGAGTCCTGGCTGATGCGGCCTCCCGATCCTTCGAAGCCCTTCACGCTCGTCACAAGGAAGATTTCGGGTCCTTTTTCCACCGCGTCTCCCTGTACCTGGGGGAGGACCCTTCGCCGGGGCTTGCCACCGATCAGCGCCTCGAGCGGTACTCGGGAGGGGCTCCCGATCCTTACCTGGAAACGCTCTACTTCCAGTTCGGTCGGTACCTCCTGATCAGCAGTTCCCGAACCCCGGGTGTGCCGGCAAACCTCCAGGGGATTTGGAACCCACACATCCGTCCGCCCTGGAGCAGCAACTACACCACCAACATCAACCTGGAGATGAACTACTGGCCGGCGGAGGTGACGAATCTCTCGGAGATGCACTGGCCGTTGTTGTCCTTTGTCCGGAATTTGGCGACGACCGGACACGTCACAGCCAGGACGTTCTGGGGCACCCGTGGGTGGAGCGTGAGCCACAACTCAGACATTTGGGCCATGTCGAACCCTGTCGGAGACTTCGGAGAAGGGCACCCAGCGTGGGCGAACTGGAACATGGCCGGCGTCTGGTTGGGGACCCACCTGTGGGAACACTACGCCTTCACCCAGGACAGGACGTACCTGGAGGAGCATGCGTTCCCCCTCATGGTTGGCGCGGCCGAGTTCGCTTTGGACTGGTTAGTGGAGGGAGAGGGCGGATACCTCATCACGGTACCGTCGACGTCCCCGGAGAACCTCTATCTCACTCCCGATGGTTATGTCGGAGCTACCACCATCGCCACCACGGGTGACATGGCCATGATCCGGGAGCTTTTCAGACAGGTCGTGGAGGCTTCCGAGATCTTGGACGAGGACCCGGTCTTTCGGGAAGAAGTCAGGTCCGCGCGGGATCGATTGGTGCCGTACCGGATCGGGTCGGACGGAAGCCTTCAGGAATGGTACCACGACTGGGAGGATCAGGACCCTCGGCATCGGCACCAGACACACCTCTTCGGGCTCCATCCGGGCTCACAGATCGGTCCGCAGCGGACCCCGGACCTGGCTGCGGCCGCGAGAGTGGCGCTGGAGATCAAAGGAGACGAATCCACCGGGTGGTCGAAGGCGTGGCGAATCAACCTTTGGGCACGACTCAGGGACGGAGACAGGGCTCACAAGCTGTACCGTGAGCTCCTGACGTTCACCCATCCACGAGCCGGTCTCGGGTACGGAGGTGGAGGTGGGACGTATCCGAACCTGATGGATGCCCATCCTCCCTTTCAGATCGACGGGAACTTCGGCGCCGCCGCCGGGGTTGCCGAAATGCTCCTCCAATCCCATGCCGGAGAGATTCGCCTCCTGCCGGCTCTTCCGTCGGTGTGGTCGAACGGGATGGTGACGGGGTTGCGGGCGAGGGGTGGGTTCGAAGTGAACTTGGAGTGGGCAGAGGGCGCGTTGGAGAGTGTGACACTCCGCTCCGAACGGGGTGGTGAGTGCCAGGTGGCCTACGGGGATGAGACTCGAACTGTCGCACTGGACTCCGGAGGGGAGGTCCGTATGGATGGAGAGTTGCGGATGGTATCTCGGGACATTCGCCCGATCCGGGGCCTGCAACCGAGCCGAAAGGGGGGACCATAGGACACCTGACCGAGATCCAACTGTCCGAACTTCGTGAAGAGCTGGAGCG
Organism: Gemmatimonadota bacterium; assembly: GCA_039592115.1. Lineage (GTDB taxonomy): Bacteria > Gemmatimonadota > Gemmatimonadetes > Longimicrobiales > Gaopeijiaceae > JBDHCH01. The sequence continues at coordinate 5,429 of JBDHCH010000142.1, forward strand.
GCAACTCGCCAAGCTCCTGAAGAGCATGAAGGTGACGGACGAAGCCATGAAGACGGTAGAATTGGATCAGGCCGCGGTGGGCCGGCTCTCCCGGATGGATTCCCTGCAGAGCCAGGGAATGGCGAAAGGTCTCCGGGAACGGGAGACCGTCAGGCTCGCTTCGATCCAGGAGGCGCTTCGGCGAATGGAGGACGGATCGTTCGGACGATGCACCGATTGCGGAGCCGAAGTGGCATTCGAACGCCTCTACATCTTCCCGGAATCCGCGACCTGTGCGGCGTGCGCTCAGTGACCGGTCGGCCGGGCCTGGAACGCTCGCTCTTGCCCAACCTGTTGACCCAGCGGAGGGATTTCGCGAGTTTCCATGGCGCACCATGAGAAAGGTGGGCACAGTCTGAGGGGGGCGGCAGTCTCGTTCACGGAGGCTGCCGTCTTCTCTTATCGTGACCAGGTAGGTCACAACCCGCGCGGAGGCTCCGCGCAAACAGAGCAGTCGGTAAGTACGTATCTGCGTCGCCCCGACTAGCAAAACCAAGGAGCGCACAGATGCGTACCAAGGGAACAGTAAAGTGGTTCAACGACCAAAAGGGTTTCGGATTCATCACGCCTGATGACGGGAGCAGGGATTGCTTCGTACATCACAGCGCCATCCAGGCCGAGGGCTTCAAGACCCTCGCCGAGGGCGCCCAGGTAGAGTTCGAGATCGTTGATGGCACCAAGGGTCCTGCGGCGGAGAACGTCGTAGCGGTCTGAGGATCGTCGGACACTGATCCATGGCAGCGGGTCGTCCCACTTCGGGGCGGCCCGCTTGTCTTTTTCCCTCTGGTAGCCTTACCCTCGTTTCCGATGGATCATGGATACGGGATAGGTCCTCCGCCGGATCCCTCTCCCCACCGCGTTTCGGGTCAGAGCAGTATCATAGGCTCATCGGACAGATCCGCCGCCGGGAGCCGCTGATCGGTGCCGTGTCCGATGGGATCGGTGGGTTTTCGAATCGCTTCCCGGAGGGTCGAGGGCATGGAACGCACGCTGGTGTTCATCGTTGGGCCGCCGGCTGTGGGCAAGATGACCGTGGGGATGGAGGTGAGCGCCCTGACAGGCATCCCCCTGTTCCATAACCACCTGTCCATCGAGGCGGTGCTTCCCGTATTCCCGTTCGGGTCGGATCCCTTCAACCGTCTGGTCTCCGGATTCAGAGACCGGATGTTCATCGAGGTGGCTGAGAGTGACCTGCCCGGGCTGATATTCACCTACGTGTGGGCGTTCGATCACGAGACCGACCTCCGTTTCGTCGAGAGGATGAAGTCGCTATTCGAGGCCCGGGGTGGGCGTGCGGTATTCGTGGAGCTGTGGGCGGACCAGGAGACCCGGATCGCACGGAACGCCACGGAGTTGAGGTTGGCGGAGAAGCCCTCGAAGCGGGACGTGACCGCATCCGAAAGCCGTCTCCTGAAGGCGGACCGGGAGTACAAACTGGCGTCCGAAGGGGATTTCCCCTTCCCGGATCACCTCTGGCTCGACACGAGCGATCTCTCTCCGAGGGCCGCCGCCGAACAGATTGTGGATCACTATTCTCTTTCACGCGTACCCACCTCCCACCCATGAGGAAGTCGAGGAGGCCCCGGACCAGCCCGACCGATCGGAATCACCACGAGTTGGATCGACCGGTCAGATGAAGGCCAAGGCTCTCCCGATGACCGTTGCCGTCAAGACCGTTGCCGTCAAGAAGGTGGCCCAGCGGGGCACCGCGGACATTCCGAGCCCCTCAGCCAGAGGAGCATTGTCCTGATCGTACAACCGGTCGGCCCAAAAGCGGTGCTATTCGATTTCGACCTCACCCTGGCCGACTCGACCCGGGCTGCGGAGGAGTGTATCCGGTACGCCCTCCGGGGCATGGGCTTGGTCCCTGGTGGATCGGATCGCATCAGGCGGACCGTCGGCCTGAGTCTGGAGGCCACGCTTGAGTCGCTGACCGGAGAGACCGATCCCGACCTCCGCGCGGAGTTCAGATCTCGCTTCGTGGAGAAGGCCGACCGGGTGATGGTTGAGGGGACGGAGATGATTGATGGAGTTGTCCTCGGAGTGGACGCTCTCCTGGAGAGAGGGATTCGTTTGGGCATCGTGTCCACCAAGTACCGTTACCGGATCGAAGCCATACTGGACCGGTGGGGAACCCGGGACCGCTTCGACGTGATCGTCGGGGGGGAGGACACCAAGACCCACAAGCCGGATCCGGAAGGTCTGAGGGTGGCACTCCTGTCGTTGGGGGTGAGCCCGGTCGAGTCGGTTTACGTGGGAGACCACCTTGTGGACGCGGAGGCTGCCAGTTTGGTCCCTCTTCCGTTTGTCGGCGTCCTAACCGGCACAACCACGGAGGAGGACTTCCTGGCTTTTCCGCACGTGAAGGTACTGGACTCGGCATCAGAGCTTCCTTCGCTGTTGGATGGAATTGGAGTGTGGCCGCCGAAGGGGGCGTTCCCTGAACCGAGCCCTGATGGGATCGAGTAGATGACTGCTTTCGAATATCTGGCTGTGCTGGTCTCGCTGGTTCTGGGACTCGGTGTCACCCACATATTGGCTGGGATCGGCCGCACGATTCACCGCAGGACCGACGTCCGAACCGATGCAGTCCACTCACTCTGGACCCTCGCGGCCTTCCTCATTCTGGTCCTCACCTGGTGGGTCTTCTTCCAGGCGAAGGGGTTCGAGAACTGGAGCTTCGGGGGCTGTTCATCACATCCGACCTCACGGATATCGCTCTGACGGCGCTCCGAGGTGATTTGTTCGATCCACCCTTTTACGTCCCTTTCGTGCTGCACTACGTTGTCCTGGCGGGGATCGGCCTGTTCGCCAATGAAAGAGGGTACCAACTCTTCCTCGCAGGCTCCATCCTGTTCAGCGGGCTGTTCTGGGCTCTGGTGGTTAGACGCCTTCTGGGTGGATAGAGGAGGACTGCAGGTGTTTTTCGGCTTGCAGGCTCGGCGTTGCCGGGCGGTGGACTGATGACCGCTGCTTGAGCGAACACACGATGCGTGTCCTCTTTTCGTCAGCCGTTTCCATTGCGCTCTCATTCGCCGCCCTATCGGCGCAAACGGTAGAGGGACGGCTCCTGGATTCGGGGTCCGACCAGCCCATCATTCTTGGCCAGGTACTCCTCCTCACCGGCGGGGGAGAGGTCGTCGCTCGAACGTTCACGGATGAAACGGGCTTCTTCTCACTGACAGCGCCGGACGGCGGAAGCTTCCTCCTTCGCGGGGAGCGCTTCGGCTACCGGGCCCAGGTGGACGGTGTCTTCGACCTGGGTGAGGGTGGGGTCATCTCGGTGGAGTTTCGGCTTCCCAGGAATCCGGTTGTCTTGGATACGTTGCAGGTCTCCGCAGAACCCAGAAGTACGAAGCTCACCTTGCTCGGGTTTTACGACCGGCGGGACATTGGCATGGGGAAGTTCATCGGGCCGAAGGAAATAGCTGAGAAGCCGGTGTTTGGTACCACGGACCTGCTACGGAACATCCCCCGCGTCCAGATCCGACAGCGACCGTTTGGTGGTAGTGAGGTCGTGATCCGTGGGGCAGGGGCGGTCTCGCTCACCGGCGGGGGGGTGTGCTATCCCAAGGTCGTGGTCGATGGGAACGTGATCCTTCGAGGGGAGCCGGCCCGACTGGACCAAGTCATCCAGCCATCCGAAATCGAGGCCATCGAGGTGTACAGAGGACCGTCCGAGACCCCGCTGCAATTCGGGGGGATAAGCAGCCCCTGCGGCGTGATCCTGATCTGGACGCGGTGAGAAGATGAACCAAGCATCAATCCGTGAGAAATTCGGTGGCGACTTCATCGCCACTCCGCGAACCTTCCGGATGGGGATCGATCTACGGTTCGCCACTGCCGTAGCTGCGCGCTTTTCCGGAAGGACGGTTCTCGAAACCTGTACCGGAGGAGGGTTTACGACCATCGCACTGGCCCGAACGGCTGCTCATGTGATCACCATCGAGATCGATCCTGAAGTCGGTGCGCATGCGAAGCTGAACGTTCAGAAAGCCGGCCTCCTCGAGAAGGTCACGTTCCTCGAAGGGGATGCGATGGACGAGAACCTCTTGGCACGGTGTAGCCCTTTCGACACCGCCTTTCTGGATCCTGATTGGGCGGTGAAGGAACAAGGGCATGTCTACCGGTTTCGGAATTCCAACACGGAGCCTCCGGCAGACAAGCTGTTGAAGAGGGTCCACGCCTTCACGCCGAACCTGGCTCTGGTGCTTCCTCCCTTGGTGAAGACCACAGAATTCGAGGAGTTGCCGCCGCATGAGCGGCAGTCTCTCCGCCTCGACGGCAGCCACGAACTCTACTGCCTCTTCTTCGGAGACCTGGCTGAACGCCAAGGAACGACGGAATTCAGCGTCGGCCTCTGACTCGGGCGCGCCACCTACCCTCCTCGAGCCCCTGTGTTGGACTCCTCGGCCAGCAAGAGACGCCAGCGGAGCTGCAAGGCGAACCAGAGGAGGGCAGCGAACCCCAGGATCATCGCCCCGAATGCAGAGCTGAGCATCGAGATCTTGATCCCACCCCAGATGATCCTGGTGGAGACCTCGGCTGCGGCCTCGATGGCCTGGGAGGCGATAATGATCCCCACCAACGTTCCCAACACTCCGCTGATCAGAGCAAACCC
>JBDHCH010000143.1:0-10887 GCA_039592115.1 Gemmatimonadota bacterium
CTGACCCAGGACACTTGTGCGGACCTTCCCTAACGCCGACCCCGGGAGGCCGACTATCTAAAGGTGATTCGTTCCCGTTCCCCCGCCTCCAGGTCTCCCACAGGGACCCGAATCCCGAAGTCCGTTGCTGTGAAGGATACGGGGATTCCCCCGACCTCCGGAGTGAATTCGGTACGTATCCCTTCCGGTAGTATGATCTCTACCCAAAGACCCTGAATTCCTGATTCCGCCGGGGCCTCGACGATGATCTCGGACCCTCCCAGGGGCATCAGCGGCACTCCAGTCCCCTGGTGGGCCTCTTCCTCGTCCTGGAGGGCGAACGGATCCGCTTCGGCTCCGGCTGATTCCGTCTCAGTCAGAGACAACCGCACGCGGGCGCGTCGTCCCCACCAAACTGCTACCTCTCTGGCTTCGGCGATCCACCAATCTCCCTGAGACCTGGCTGTACTGGCGACGGCCCGAATGGCTTCCAGACGGCGCCCCGTGCCCAGGATCTGCCTCCGTAAGCCGATCGGCCTTCATTGCTCCATCCTGGACGAACACGTTGTAATCGTCTTTCAGCAATCTAGGCAGAACGACGATTTGATCCCCCTCCACATAGTAAACCTCGGGGCTTCCGGTTCGAGCCTGGTTCGTTGCGAGGAGATAGCTTCCACCAGCTTCCAACCACACCCCGAGCGTGTTGAGGTCAAAAACTTCCTCCGGCGGGCGCAGACCGAGTGGAGCGGTGCCGGTCCAGTCCCGAACCTCTGTCCATCCCTGAAGCAGTCGGGCTCTTTGGTCCTCCTGTGCGAGGCCTGCCAGAGGTTTATGGTCGGGAGAGTGGCTCCCCACTTCTCCAGCAGAGGAAAGGACACGAGCGAGCTCCGAGTCCTCCTTCACGAGCTGGGAAACGACGTAGAAGGTCCCGGGGACCTCGAGATCTTTCAGGAGATCGGCCAGAACGGCTGCATTCTCATGTTCCGCCTCGACGTCCTCGACGAAGAGTAGAGCTGCTCGCTTTCCCTCCGGCCAAGGGGCCACTGAGACCGTTGGCTGCGCGGCTGCCCAGCGGATCCCGTTCTGGACCAGCCGATCCAGACGGGCACTGTCCAGCGGTGTCGCCGCATGGGAGAGCTGGAATCCGAACCAGGCGGTGCGTCCTCCGGAATCGGTTCTGGTAACCGTCGCGGCCACGTCGGCGCCTCCCCCGCTTTCGTCCGGTGCCGGGTTCAAGGCCCAGTCCGACCAGTATACGCGAGGGCCCGATGCCCGAAAGGCCAGGACCGGTGCCGGACGAAACTCGATTCGCGTACCAGGATCCAACCCCGGCGATAGAGGCGTCCCTCCGGGAACCGTCAGGAAGAGTGCCTCCCGGACCGCCAGCTCCCGCACCTCTGCGGCGTCCGTGAACTCGGCTACGGTCTGCCACCCTCGCCAGTTACACTCCTGGTCGCGTGCACCCACTGCCCAATTCGACACCAGGCTTCCACCTGCTTCCAGGTGATCCCGGATCGCTGCCAGCTCTCGGCTGGAGAGACACGGGGCCTCGGGAAGGACCAGAAGGTCTTCGGGGCTCAGGGCCCTGAGCTCTTCCAGGGAACCGATCTCCACCACGGTACCGCCGAGGCTCTCGGTCAGGTTTCGCCACCGCGCCACGGATCTGGGGTAGTGAGATGCGTCCGGGAAGAGCGCCCCGGTCCGTTCCGACCTGAAGAGACGGGCTGAGAAAGCCTCGCGGCGGCTAGCGGGCGCCTGCGGTGGCTCTGGAGCTGGAAGGGGCCCCACCTCGACCTGACTCGTCCTCACTACCTGACGAAAGTCCAGGGTCTCCCAGAGGATGACACCGGCGGAGACGACCGCTGCCCCCAAAAGGCCCAGCAGGAAGATTCCCAGAAGCCAGTGCCCGGCGGCCCTGGCCCGGGGGATTGGGTCACGCCTGCGCGGCATGAGTGACCGATCCCTCTTCCGGTGCCGTTGGGCGATAAGGGACGAAGAAGCGAAGGTCCCCGTTCGTCAGCAAGTCATCGCCAGGATGCCGGGACAGACGGAGTTTATACGCCACGTAGGTGATGACGGCCAGGACGATGGTCACAAGGATCGTCACCACCACGATGGTGATAAGGAGATCGACGACATTCATAAGCCTACTCCACGGTTTCGGCGATAGCCTAACTGGTGGCCACCCGCCGGACTTTTTCCCAGCCCATGCCGAGATTGAACAGCTCTTCCAACGCGGCGAAAGTCTTCACAACATCGAGGAAGAGGATGAAAAAGAACCGATATGCGAACGCGTAGGGGACCAGCGACAGGGACTCCTGCTCCATGGACACCGTCACGAATGCAGCCACCAGGTCCAGAAGGGTCAGCAGGATCCACCAATACAGAAGCAGCTCGCCGGCTCCAAAAAGGAGGGCGGACAGAGCGAAGAAGAGGTGTGCGTAGACGTTCAGGATCGGCCACACAACCGCCTCGAACCCCATTTCCAGAATGGACAGCCACAGTGGAAAGTCGGGAAGGGGGTACAGGAAGAGGCCTTTTCGCTTTTTCAGGGACTGGAGGATCCCCCGAGTCCATCGATAACGCTGCTGGACCAGGTCAATCCAGTCCTCCGGCGCCTCGGTCCACGCGATGGCCCGGTCTTCGTAGACGACCTTCCAACCAGATCCCACCAGCTTGAGGGTGAGATCTGCGTCCTCTGCGAAGGTGTCAGTGTCGTAGCCTCCCACCTCCTCCAACGCCTCTCGACGGAACAGTCCCACGGGTCCTGGTACGATGTTGACGGCCGCGATGAATCCCTGAGCCCTCCGCGGAAGATTCAACCCTTCGATGTATTCCAGGGCCTGCAGTTTGGTGATCAGGTGTCCTCGGTTCTCGACCTTCACGTTTCCGGCGACCGCTCCGACGGTGGGATCGTCGAACTGCTGCATGGCCTTCCGAAGGGTCTCGGACTCCAACATGGAGTCCGCGTCCATGCAGAACACGAAGGGATGCTTGGAAGCCCGGATGCCGGCGTTCAAAGCGGCAGCCTTCCCGCCGTTGGACTTGGTGAGGGCCTTGAACTCCACGGTCCCCTGGCGGCCTTCCCACTCTGCGGCCACCAGGAGGGTATCGTCGGTGGAGCCATCATCTACCACTATCACTTCAAGCTCCGGGTAGTCCAACCTGGAGAGACTCCGCAGGGCGTCCCTGAGGACCTCGGCTTCATTGAAGGCAGGCACAATGATGGAGATGGGCGAGAGCATCCGGGCCCGTTTCTCCCCCATGACGCTCCGCTCGGTATGTCCCAGATAGGCGAACCAGAGGAGAGTGAAGTAGCGCAGGAAGAGGATCGCCAGGAAGATAAGGAGGCTGACCACCATGACCCGAAGAAGGAAGGCCTGGGTGTTGGGTGGCGCCCGCATGGCCCATATGATGAAGACGGCGGTGGCGACCACCAGCACCTCCACCAGGAGGAGAGAAACCAGAATCCTGCGACGTCGGCTTCTCAAGAGCCCCTCTGCCTTCCGAACCAACTCCGTGCGCTGATAGAGGCCCGGAGGCCGTACGCACGGTATCCGTCGAACCGCCCCTGGTAGTAGAAGGCCTCAACCCGCGTCAGGAACCTTCGTCCCGTGTGGGTGAGGCCCGTTTCCGCCGTGAGGTGAGGCACCAGCTCGTACCCGGACCCGACCCGCTCATCGATGAAGGCCATGGTCGGATTCAGACGAGTCGTCAGTTGCCACTGGTCCCTCAGATCCCCTGCCCACTGGGCAAAGATGCCACCGGCCGCCACGCCCCGGGGATCCCAGAAGAGGCGGCTCCCATTCAAAACGGGCGCTGCGGCGGTATACGTCAGACCCCGGGCGTTCAGGCCCAACATCAAGGCTTCTGTGAACGACCGACCCAGACTCGCCCCTCCTTCCACCCGAAGACTCCCATCCCCCCCGGAGGCACCGACCCGTGGCGTGGAGATCCAGGCGCCGTCTCCTGCGAGCGACAAGCTCCACCGTTCGTTGACCTGTCGGGCGAATGTGGCTGTCAAACGGTCACGGCTGGCCTCCGCGAGAAGGCTCTGGAGGGTCGTGGTGAGGGGGTAGGCCAGACCGTGATCATAGCGCAGGTCGGTTTTGAAACCCGCCAGATCCTGGAACAGAAGAGAGGCTCCGTACATCAAAGCCTTCTGGTCAGGGCCGAACTCGTCCAAACCCAAATGGAGGCCGGATCGAACGGCGCCCCAACCCCACCACCGAGCCGACTCCAGCTCCAGGAACAACCCCTGCTCCGAGCCAATGGCCCCGTCCAAACCCATTCCCTGAAGCCATCGGGAGCCCGTGCGCACGTCCCAAACCCAGTTTCCCCGGATCTCGGCTCCCTCGACACCCAGATCCATCCGAGAGAAGTCGTCGGAGTCCGAGAGGGAGAAGGCGTTGGCTCCCAGTCCTGGGCTCTCGATCGCCTCGATATCGGATGCTGCCTCGGCCTCCAACTCTCGCAGTCCCGCCGCGGCCCGTGGATTGAGGGGATCGACATCCAAGGCCCGCTGGTAGTTCCTCCCTGACCGAACACGATCTCCCTCCCACCGATGGAGATCACCGAGGAGTGCCTGGACCTCGGCAGCTTCCCGGGTTCCGAGTCCCGTGAAGCCGTCCGCTTGGATTGGAACCGGATCCGATTCGATGGCGTCCGCCAACCGCTGGAGGCGGAGCTTGGCCTCCTCGTTTCGGCCCGTCCACAGGCTCAGCTGGGCAAGGCGGAAACGAACGGCCATACTCTCTGCGCCGAGCTCCTCCATTCTTCGGAGGGCCTCCCGGGCCCCTTCCAGGTCTTCCAGTTGGTATTGCAGAAGGTCGGCATATCTCCGCCAGGTTGCGGAGTCTTCGGGAGCCTCTTTCAAGGCGGCTTTGAAAAGCTCGGCGGCCCCCTCGAAGTCTTCATTCGATAGAGCCGTGGCGGCCAGATCCAGGAAGCTGGGTGGGGTCGCGTCCGGGGTCTCCTCGGGGAGGTCCTCCTCGAGAGGTTCCTCCTCGCCAGGGTCCTCCTCGGGTTCCGGGCGAGCCAGGGCGGCGCTGACGTCATTCCGGAGCTGCGCTGCGCCGGCAGAATCGAGGGTTGCCGCATCCAGCTCGGCCAGGACCCTGTCCGCGTCACCCAGGCGTCCGGACCAGTAGTAGACTTGTGCGAGCTCGATGGCTAACTGGGTGGAGCCCGGGTTCCGGGAAAAGGCCGCCGCCAAGACCTCAGTGGCCTCATAGAACCGCTTGTTCCAGGACAGTGCTCTCCCCCATTCCAGGGACAGGGCCGCATCGGATGGATCCCCAGCCGCGAGAATGGAGTAGTGGGTCGAGGCTTCCGCTACCCGCCCTCGATCTCGGAGGCTTCGAGCCAGGAGAAGCCTGATGCCCGGGTCATCTTTCTGAGCCAGGAGTCGTTGATAGGCTTGGATGGCTTCTGCGGCTCGCCCGGCCCGGGACAGTGTGATCGCGTACTCCCGGTGGACGCCCCGGTCTCCGGGGTATGAAAGGAGGTATGCCTCGAAGAGGGAGAGCGCCTGAGCGTATCGACCGGCCTCGAGGAGTGGACCCACCTGTTCCCAGAGGACCTCGGCAGCCCCTCTGATGGGGCCTTGGGAGGGAGGGAAGGGAGGGGGGGGAGGGGGAGCTTCGATATGCTGCCCCGCCGGGGGGTTGAAGGGTGCCGTCTCCGAGGGAAAGTTCACCCCCGATTCCTGGAGCCCCGCGCTGAGAAGGTACCTCCCCGGGAGAACCACCAGGACGAGGAAGAGCGTCATCCCGCCCAGAATGATGGCAGTGAGCGTGAATTTCAGGAAATACTTGGAAGTGTCCTTCCGTTGGTCAGGCCTCCGTGTCATCCGACTCTCCTGCGAGTGCAGGACTGGTCGCCGATGCCTGGGGGGTCGTCGCCCAGCCGATGATCACGTCGAGTTGGTCCTTGTCCATCGGGTGAGTCAACAGGTTCACTCGGAAGCCCGGATCTCCCCCGGCTCTCTTCTCCATGTCGGAACGGAATCGGGACAGGAATGTCTGAGCAGGGCCTCGGCGGGCACCCTGTAGGAGAATCAAGCATCCATCGCGAGTGCAAGCGACCAGATCCCCCTCCTCATGCCGGACTCTCTTGCCCAGGGCTTCCTCGAGATCTGCCGGGGGCAATGCCGTGGAGGAGAGGCGCACAACGCTGAAGGACGACAGCGAGGGGTCCTTGGCTCGATCCAGGACTTCCTCCCCGAACTCTTTTCGGGTCACCCGGCCTCCAATCAACACATCGGCCCCGGCTCCCACCATACCCATGCCCGGGGAGGGTTTCCCACCCGCGCTCACAGCCTGGTTCAGCCGCGTGCCGAGTTCCCGGAAGTCCACCTGTCCGGAGAGACAATCGTCGGCCCCGGCTTCAAGGAGGTTCACTCGATCCGTGGAACGGAGCTTGTCGTCGGAGGTGAAGACTATGGCCGCACCTGTCAGTGGACGGATGGCCCGACAGGTTCTGACCGCATCAGCGACTCGCTTCCGCGACGCAGCCACGAGGATGCCTCCAAAATCGGCTCCCCCCTGTAGCATTGCGACCGCCTCCAGAGGCTCGCCCACGATCTCGGTGGTGAACCTGCCTTCGGCCCAGTTCTCCAGGTCAGAACCGGGAGATCCACCCAGGGAAATGAAGAGCAGCCTCTCCGCTTCACCGGCCGGTCGATCCGCGCGGCGGCGAGTGGGGGAGCGGACCGGATCCCCCAACCCTTTCCCGGGAATGAGCTGAAGTGTGATGGGGTCATCCTCTCCCATGGATCCCAGGAGCGGCCGGTTGATTCGGATCTGGTAGAGTCCGTCAGCTCCGCGTTCGATCTGGAAGACACCGTTTGTCGTCCGCACCAGCCATTCCGCTGAGGAAGGCAGTGTCTCGGAGTTGTCAACCGAGAGGGTGCACATGAACGTGGATGGCTGTTTCCTGGCCCAATCCAGGAAACTCTTGCCCAGGACTGTTTTTGCTCCATCCTGGAGGAACATGGAACCGGGATCCACCGCGAGGCGGGAGGTATCTTCTGGGATGAGTGTACCGAGCTCCTCCAGAACCTCCTGGGGCTCAGCAGTCCGGAATACACGCATCTCGAAATCGTCTTTGAACCCAATGACCCGGAATTGGCCCTCCCTCCAACTTCGGTCCAGATTCAAACCCCAGGCTTGGGCCGCATGGAGGATCTCAGGCCCCTCTGCACTGGTCAACAACACCACCCGTTCTCCCAGCTCCACACCGGTATGAAGAAAGTGGAGGGCCGCCACGAGCTTTGCTGGCCCTGGCGTTCCGGCCATCAAATAGAGCCCGCCCATGTCCAATCCACCCAACCTCTCATCGAGGTGGCGGATCCCCGAAGGGATGTGGGGCGAAGAGGGATGCGCTGTCGGCACCACTCGAAGCTTCGGTTCCTGGGTACGGCCTTCCCTGAATGCCGGAGATTGTGCCGTGTTATCCATGGTATCCTGCTCCACTTCTTTGGAGGACCCTTTCAATGGTCTTCGACAACATTTGTTTCCCGTTCATGGCAAAGATTTCCGGGAGTATCCCGATTCTCGGGAGAGCCGGTTCACCCCCGGTTTGGACCTCTGCTCCGGGAGAAATCCCCGGAAACCCCAGATCTGGTGCCATTTTTCCCGGTCCCGCCACTCGACTGCCGTGTTTCTGGGCCCGGGAAACCCTCATTGTTAAGGAGCAAGGCCCGGACCCCAATGTTTTTCAGGAGGTTGGATTCCCTGGATCTTCCATGCACGTTGGGGAACCCCCCTCCCCTGTGAGGGGGTATCTTCACTTTTCGGGCCACGAGTCAGGATTCCTTAAGTTATTTCTCTACAATCACTTACCAATCACGGAGATCCAGTGAGGACGGGGGCTTGTCAAGGGGGTTTCCAACAGGCCTGTAAAGCTTGTTTACATGGACTGTGGGGCTGGGAGGACTGCTTCAGGCGGGGAGTGCTGTGCCCAGGGCCCGCCTGGGCCAATGAGGTTCGGCGGTGGGCATGTGATGGAGCGGGGCAGCCCGGCCAGGAGCTGCCCCGGTTGAATATCCGGGAGTCCAGGGGTAGTGATCGGTCCTCCGAAAGCCTCCGCAGCGGGGACCCGGGCGTGCCGCTACCCCAGCGTCTTGAAGAAGTCGTTCCCCTTGTCGTCCACCAGGATGAAGGCAGGGAACTCCTCGACCTCGATGCGGTAGATGGCCTCCATTCCCAGCTCCGGGTACTCCAGGAGCTCCACCTTGTTGATGTTCTCCTTGGCCAGGACGGCTGCTGGGCCACCGATGGATCCCAAGTAGAATCCACCGTGCTTCTTACAGGCGTCCGTTACCTGTTGGCTTCGGTTTCCCTTGGCGATCATAATCATGGATCCCCCGTGGGACTGGAACAGATCCACGTAGGAATCCATCCGGCCCGCGGTGGTCGGACCGAAAGACCCTGATGGCATCCCCTCGGGGGTTTTCGCAGGCCCCGCGTAGTAGATGGGATGGTCTTTCAGGTACTGGGGCATCTCCTCTCCGGCATCCAGTCGTTCCTTGATCTTCGCGTGGGCGATGTCCCGGCCTACGATGAGGGTCCCGGTGAGGGAGAGTCGCGTCTTCACCGGGTGCTGGCTGAGCTCGGCCAGCACGTCCTTCATGGGGCGGTTCAGGTCGATGGCCACCACCCCCGACTCCCTCTTCCCACGGTACTCCTCGGGGATGAAACGGCCCGGATTCCGTTCCAACTCCTCGATCCACAGGCCGTCCTTGTTGATCTTGGCCTTCACATTCCTGTGGGCCGAACAGGAGACGCCCATCCCCACGGGGCAGGAGGCGCCGTGGCGGGGGAGCCGCACTGCCCGAACATCCAGGGCGAAGTGCTTCCCACCGAACTGGGCACCGATTCCCGTCTTCCGGGCCGCATCCAGAAGTTCATCCTCCAACGCATGGTCCCGGAATGCCCTGCCCAACTCGTTCCCTGAAGTGGGGAGGTCATCCAGATAGCCGGTGCTCGCCAGCTTCACCGTCTTGAGGTTCGCCTCCGCTGAGGTGCCTCCGATGACGAACGCGAGGTGGTAAGGAGGGCAGGCCGCCGTTCCAAGCGTCTTCATCTTTTCGGTTAGGAACGGGACGAGTTTTTCAGGAGTCAGAAGCGCCTTCGTCTCCTGAAAGAGGTAGGTCTTGTTGGCGGACCCACCCCCTTTGGCCACGAAGAGGAACTTGTACTCCATCCCGGCGACCGCGTGGAGGTCGATCTGGGCTGGCAGATTGTTCCCGGAGTTCTTTTCCTCGTACATGGACAGAGGGATGGTTTGGGAATAGCGGAGGTTCTCTCCGATGTACGTTTCATAGACTCCTTTGGAGATCGCCTCCTCGTCCAAGCATCCGGTCCACACCTGCTGGCCCTTCTTCCCGTAAACGGTGGCCGTTCCCGTGTCCTGGCAGAACGGCAGGACCCCCTCGGCGGCCACTTCTGCATTCCGGAGCATGGCCATGGCCACACCGCGGTCGTTCGGGCTGGACTCGGGGTCTGCCAGGATGGCCGCGACCTGCTCCAGATGTTTTGGGCGAAGGAGGAAGGAAACGTCCCGCATGGCCTCCCGGGCCAGGCGGGTAAGGCCATCCGGTTGCACCTTGAGGACCTGGTTTCCGTCGAATTCCTCGAGGGATACGAAGTCGGATGTCAGGTGTCGGTAGGTGGTGTCGTCCTGGAGAAGGGGGAATGGATCCTGATACGCAAAATCCGCCATTGATGCCGCTCCTCTCATCCCGTATCGAAAAGCCCGGGAGGGTCTCCTCGGGGCCGTGTTTTTCTCACCGGGGCAAAGTGGGAGCGGCTGGTCTCCCCGCACAACCCCGGCAAAAGAGGAGGCGTGGGCTGCGCTTGGGGAAACGCCGCAGGATCCGCTCCAGGCTATGGCCAGGAGGGCCGAGCAGCACATATCCTACTTTTCGGTTGAGGGGAGGCGCTGACTCCTGGAGGAATCCCGTCCTGGCTCATACCGTCCCCCACCGCCAGGCCTTCGGGGATAGGCGTCGGCGTAGCCATCCGCCCTTTCCTGCCCCAGAGGCCTCCTGCGCTCGTCTACCTGATCCGGCCATGGGAGATCGGCATGCGGCGATTCAAAGGGTTTCTGAACCGAACACTTCTTCTCCTCTTCTCGATCCTCGTCCTGGCTCCAAGTGGACCGTTGATCGCTCAGGACGTCCTCTATTCCCCCCCGAAAGACTACCTGGGAGAGGTGGGAAAGGCCCTCACGCTTGGGTCGGCCTTACTGGCCATAGGGCTGACGGGTTGGGTGCTCCTCAGGAGGAGGGACCGGCTGGGGTCCCTCCAATCCAAGGTCGTTCTGTTCCTGGGAATGTGTGTCTTGCCGTTCCCAGTGATGCTGATGAGCACGGCCGTGATGCTGATGAGCACGGCCGTAGGGTTGGAGCAGGCCAAGGCGGTGGACTTCTGCTCGTCCTGCCACGTCATGATGCCGTTCGTGGAGGACATGGAGGATCCCGGTAGCACCGGCCTGGCGGCACTCCATTACCAGAATCGGTTCATCCAGGAGGACCACTGCTACGTCTGCCACACCAACTACGGCCTCTTCGGAACGGTGGAGGCGAAGATCGGGGGTGTGTCCCACATCTGGGAAGAGGCCACAGGGGTGTATGATCTCCCCATCCAGGCCAAGGGAGGATACCAGTTCACGATCTGTTTGAACTGCCACGGATTATCTGCCCGGTTTGCGAAAAACGATCTTCACCAGGCCGTGGTGGGAGAGGTGCTGGCTGGCCACGCGGCGTGCACGGACTGCCATGTGCTGAGTCATCCGGCCCCCTCGGAAAGGAGCGCCCCATGACCAACACCGCGCCAGTTCATCCCCATGAAAAGCTGCTGATCGTGGCCGCGGTCCTGACCCTCTCGGGGTTGGGGATCGGGA
>JBDHCH010000144.1:0-10471 GCA_039592115.1 Gemmatimonadota bacterium
ACTCCCGACGAACAGGTTGGCTCCAACCAGATCCCCATCGAAATTCCACTCGAATCCCGGCGCGAAGTCGATCTGGTAGAAACGGGTCCGGTCATCCGGCTCCATATCCCGGTACTGGATCGGTACCGTGAGGTCCCACGAATCCACACGGGTTTCGAAGCCCAGGTCGTTGGCCTCAAACCCGGGACTCTGGGCCTGCATTCGGACGGACCCCCGCCAATGTGTCCCGGCCCCCCTGCCTGCCGAGAATGAACCCCGCCAACCGTTCATGCTGGTCCTTTGGGGGTCCACGCGTACATGTCCGGCGTCGGGCCGCTGCCAGTAGCGGGCGGGGGAACGCTGGGTGAGGAGGATCGCATCTGCGCTTCCTTGAACCCGGCTTCCCGTGAGCGTGCCCGTGACATACCATTCCCGGTTCTTCCACATGTGTCGGAAATCCAATCCGGCCACATAGGCGCTGGAATGAAGGAACTCGGCCAGGGCGTCCTCCTGGAGGTCCCGGTTTACGGCCGTGGCGATTCCCCCGAGGGTGGAGTTTCCATCACGGAAATCCCGCCGCACCCTGCCCACCAGATAGTTGGAGAAGGGCTCCACCACCGTGGTTCTCCGATCTCCCTCCGGGGTCAGATACCGTCCCTCCTCCTCCAGCGTCGTCGCTTCCAGAAGTCCCACCGACCACTTGTCCCCCAACCTGCCGCTCACCTTCATGGCCCCTGCGATCGTGGTCTGATCCGGCGAGTCCACATACTGGGCTCCCAAACCGTACAGATTCCGCTGCGGGGCCCGACCGATGCGGCGGGAATAGAAGAGGTCCCCGAGATCCGAGTGATCTCGGTCCCATCCTGAAAACCCGTACCGGAAGATCTCGGCCCCTTCGGTGAAGAACGGCCTTCGCTCCGGAAAGAAGGTCTCGTACTGGGTGAGGTTCACTACCGCCGGATCCACCTCTACCTGGCCGAAATCCGGGTTGACGGTCGCATCCAGCGTGAGCTGACTCGTGAGCCCGTACTTCAGGTCCAGTCCCACGCCGTACACTTCCTCGGACGGGCTTCGGAATGGATCTCCTGCCGGAACGTTCAATCGCTCAGTGCGCGTGGTGGCATAGGGGAGCACCTCCAGGCCGCTGGGTGCCCGGAGCCGGCCCAGACCCCGGAGGTGGCCGTAGCGATGAGGGCCTCCCCGCTCCTCCCGGGGAGTGAAGGCGAGGAGGGCGGTTTCCTGTTTTCGTGCGATGGTGCGGGACACCTGGATCCCCCACTCCGCATCCTCGGCGCTCTCGAACCGAAGCTGGGAGAAGGGGATCTTCCATTCAGCAGACCAGCCAGCCTCTCCGATACGAGCCGCGCCCTCCCACACCGGGTCCCACTCGAAGTTGTACTCGCCGTCGGCACCCAGGGCGGCATCCTGATAGGCGCCGGAGGGGGTCATGGTGAACGCATAGGACGTGTTGTGATCGTGCCTGGAATCCAGGTTGACGATGACGTAGTCGAAGTCCGACACCACGTCCCTGCGCACCAGGGTGGCCCGGATCCTGTCCGGCTCCCCATCGTAGAACCACCCCCCCACGTAAAGGGCATCGGGCCCCACCAGGATCCGGACCTCCGTCCTCTCCGAAACAGGCTGCCCTTCGTCGGGCACGAGCTGCGTGAAATCCGTCGAACGGTCCGCCGCCGCCCAAGCCGCTTCGTCGGGGATCCCATCGACGTCGATGGAACCCACGAGGGGGGCCGCCAGAATGACCGGCGCCATGGTGGCGTGGTCGTAGGAGCGCCCAGGCGTCGAGTTAACGACGCCGGCTGTTTTCTGGATCGCCTGGCCGTACGCCGGACTGTGCGGGAAGAGGAGAAGGAGGCCCCACAGAGAGGCTGCGACAAGGAGGGCGGAGAAAGTGACTGTTCGACGCGGAGACGGCCCGGCACTGGAAGGTCCGGCATGCGTGGAATACATGGTCCCGTCCTGGCAGAAGGAGATCTGGGCCCAGGGGCGTTCAGCAGGTCAGGCCGAAGCCGGTCCCAGGGTTTCCCATGCCGAGGGCAGGTGCCTCACCGCCGGCTGTTCCTACGTACGAGGTTAGATGAACGGGGATTTCGCCGGGTTGCACCAGCTGGCAACCGAGGGGCGGGATGCGGCTCACGCCGGAACTTCGACAGCCCTCTAGATGAGTCCCCTCCACGGCGAATCGGGAAGCACGATACGAGCCTTCCGCCCCTTCTTCAGGCCATCGAGGTGTAGAAAGAACGCCCCAACCCCCGCCGCCCCCTGCATCCAGCCGGTCTGGGCCACCACGTTCTCCGGCTGGGTCCGGTTCTCCGCCTGGATCCAACGGCTGGCCCCACCATCCTCGCTGGCCTCTCCCCGGAGGTAATCCCCCAGGTGCCGGGCAAAGGCCAGGTCTGCGTCAGACCCCGTGGCGTTCCCGAAAGCGAGGAAGAAATCCCCTGCCCCGGCATCTCCACAACACTGGCTGACATTGTTCCAGAACCCCTCCACTCTGACCTCGGGGATCCCCTGATTCCGGATTCCCTTTGCTCCCCTCTCCACCCAGTCCAGCCATCGCCTGTCCCCCGTCACCTTCGCCAGCTGCTGGAAGAGGCGAGAGGTCCCCACAGGTCCATGACACCAGCCCAGATAGAACAGATCCTCGCCCTCCGGCTCGTGGTGGAAGAGAAGGCACCCGCCTTCCCCGTCCCGGGCCGAGACGGCCTCCAGGTAGCGGGCGCCTGATTCGGCGGGGGCAAGGAACCTCTCGTCTCCGGTAACCTCGAAGAGGCGGGCCAGGAAGTAGGCCACTCCGGCTGTACCGTGGGAAAAGTTCGGCATGAGGCGGGGATACGCCTCCGACATGGGCCATTTGAGCCCTTCTTCGGCCTCCCGCCCCCGCTCGGTCAGCGCCCGGCCCGCCTCCGTTGCCATCGCCAACCCCTCAGGAGTCCCCGTCTGCTCGTGCAGGTAGAGAAGCGTCAAGCCAATGCCCGCACTTCCCCCAATGATATCATAGCTGGCAGACTCCGGATCACCTGCGTACCAGGCCACGCCCTCTCCCAGGGGACGCCCGTCGTCCATCACCCTCCGAAAGAGGGTGTCCGCACCCTCGGCGATCTCAGGATCCCTTCCGGCTCGCTGGACCTCGGCCAGGGTATAGGCCACCCCAGCCAAGCCGGTGTACAGCCCCCAGTCGGGAAGCTGAGGGGTGCCGGGCCCACCAGCCACGGCGGTCAGGAGGTTGTGGGCCCCCGCTTCGGCGTCCCTCAGGTAGGCCTCCTTGCCGGTTGCGTGATGGAGCTCGAGGAGGAAGAGGATCACCCCGGGAGTCCCGGAATAAAGGTGGAACACCTCCTGTTCGGAGACACCCGGAGCCACAGGCCAGGTGAGGCCGTGGGAGGTCTCCCGAGCAGAGGCTCTCAGCCACGCGGCGGCGGCTTCGGCCATCTCCAGAGGATCCCGGGGCCACCGGAAGCCCCCGGTGCCCAGGAGGATGGATCCGGAAGAGGCAATCCGGAGAAAGTCACGTCGGCGGAGCGCTGGCACCTTCGGTATGGGAGTCATGGAGGGATTATGCCGGGTTCTGTCCGGTCCTTCAACGAAATCTCGCATCATTCCTGAAGAAAAAACTTTTAGAGGAATCTTTTTGAGCTTATAATGCTAAGATCCCGAACCGGGGGTGAAACCCCTTCGGACCTCCCTTTCTTGAAAACGAACCATGCCCAAAACAGATCTCTGGACCCGCATCAAAGAGGCTCGGATCGTCCAGGTGCTACTCGTCTACCTGGGTGCGTCCTGGGGGATTCTCCAGATCGTGGATGTCCTGCAAGACGCCCTGGACCTCCCGGCCTGGGTTTCCCCGGTGGCGCTGATCCTTCTCCTCATCGGCCTGGTCATCATCCTCGCCACGGCCTGGGTACAATCCCTTCCGTCCACAACGCAGAAGGAACGGGAGGGGGAGGTTCCGGGAGACTGGCAGGTGGCGCCCAGGGACCTGGTGGAGAGCATCTCCAGCGGGGACGTCCCCCACCTGACCTGGGGACGATCGATCTTGGGCGGCGTATTCGCCCTCAGCCTGATGTTCGGATTGGCCGGGGTGGCTGTGGTGTTCAAAGGCCCCATCACCTCCATCGGTCCGGCGGAAGCCGGAGCCGGAGTTGCGCCCACCGGGATAGCCGTGGTCCCCTTCGATGTCACGGGAGAGGATTTGGAGCTGTGGAAAGAGGGGATGGTGGACGTCCTCTCCACCAACCTGGACGGCATGGGCGGGTACCGGGCCATCGATAGCCGCACTGTCATGGCGCGTTGGCGGGAACGGGTGAAGGGAGAGGCCACTCCCGACCTCCAGACCTCACTCCAGGTCGCCGGGAGTACCGGAGCTCGGTATGGCCTGGTGGGGAGCCTGGTGGGAAACCCTGCCGGAGTGCGCGTCAGCGCCGACGTCTACGATCTGGACTCCGGGGAGAAACTGGTCCAGAGCTGGATCGAGGGAGAAGAATCGGACGTTCTGGAGCTGGTGGGTGAGATGTCCGTGGATCTGACCCGGAAGCTCCTGGAAGCCACCGGGGCCGACGTGATCCAGGCGCCGCGAACCGCCAGCCTGACCACTCACTCTCTCCCGGCTCTCCGGAGCTTTCTCGAGGGGGAGGCGGCGTATCGACGTTCGGACTTTGCAGGGGCGGTAGCAGCCTTCGAGCAGGCGGTGGGGGTAGACTCCACCTTCGCCCTGGGCTGGCAACGGTTGGCCGCATCCTACCAATGGCTGGACGACATCAGCAGTGAGCTGGGGGCCGAAGCCATGGAGAAGGCCTGGGAGAATCGAGAGCATCTCCCGGCCCGAGACCGCGTTCTGGTTCAAGCAGACCGGGCCATGGTTGAACGGGATCTGACCATTCTGGGCCCGCTCCTGGAAGCGTCGATGACGTATCCCGATGACCCCGAGGTCTGGTACCTGCTGGGCGATTTCTACTACCACTACGGTCAACCTTCGGGCATGGCCTCGGAGAAGGACGTCCTGGAGTGTTTCGAGCGTGCGGTGGAGCTGGATCCCACCTTCACGCCGTACCACATCCACCTCATCGAGTGGTATATCGGGGTGGCCGACACGTTGAAGGCCAAGGAGGCCCTGGCAGCATACCAGCGCCTGCAACCGGAGGATGATCGCGCCTCCGGGTACCTCCCCCTGGCGGTGGACCTCTTCCTGAGCGGGGGGGACAGGCGGGAGGAGGTTCTCGCCTCCCTTGATACAGTGCCCGAGAGGGCGCTGGAAGAGGTGGCCATCTTCATCCCTTGGGATTTCTTCCCGGATCGGGCGTGGACGGAAACGCTGGCCCGGGAGGCCTACCGACGCACCGGAAGCCGGGCATGGCAGAGGGCGATACAGTTGGCGCTTTGGGGGCAGGGAAAGCTCCAGGAGTATGAAGCCACTCTCCTGGAGCCTGAGAACGACGGCCCGGATCGGACGTTCAGCGTAGCGGTTCAGAAGGTGTTGAACCTGGACCTGACGCCGGAGTTGTTGGCCCACGTCAGGAGCCCGACGGCCTGCCGGGAAGCGGCCGACCCCGGGACCGCCTGCTCCTTCGCAAAGGGCATCATGGCCGCCATGGACGGGGATCTGGACGAGTGGGAGACGTGGGTGGGGATCAACCGGGATCTGGCCACGACCCTCGAGGAGGAGTCGAACAAGATCCACAGCCGAGGCCACGATGCGGTTGCCACGGCCCTGGAGGGAGCCTGGGCCTACTACCAGGGTGGGGATCTCCCCGCAGCGCGCAGGTCGTTACAGCGGGCCAGTCGGGTGCTTGCGGCGGGCACCGGGTTTGTCACCCGGTGGATCTATGCCGGCGTGTTGGAGGAGGACCGGCCTCGAGAGGCTCTGGAGATCCTGGAGACCCTCACCGGGCCGGAGCGAGGGTTCACCCGAGTGCGGATGGGACGGATCCTCGAAGGGTTGGGGGAAGCCGAGGCGGCTTCCGAAGCATACCGCGTCGCCCTTTCGGAGTTCAGCGGTGGTGATCCCGACAATCCCTACCTGGTGGAAGCGCAGGATGGTTTGGAGCGCGTGAGCCAGTGATTGGAATACCCAGGGGCCCCTCGGCCCACACCTCTACGTTCGACCGAGTTCACTCGATGGAGAAGCACCAATGAAACGCTCTTTTCTCGGCACCCTGGTGGTCCTGGGTGTCCTGGCACCCGTCACCTTCGTTCCAGCGCAGAGGCCAGGCGCTGACGATCCATCCCCGGCGGAGGTGAAGGCCACTCCCGAGTACGCCCGGGGTGAGGCGCTCCGCCCTCAGGAACAGGACACGGTTTTCATCCAGATCGTGGCCGATGCCGATTCCGTGGCGGCGAAGCCGGCCTCCGTAACCGTGCGGCCGGGTCAGGTAGTCGTCTGGCAAAGCGACCTGGGAGACTGGAGGGTGAACTTCAAGTCGATGCAGCCCTTCGGGGAGGGGGCCGTGAGTGACGGGATTCGAGGGGAACGTGGGCGGCGGAACGGACAGGCCGTCCGCGCTGGCGCTCAGGCTGGCCGGTACAAGTACGACATCATGGTTCGCATTCAGGGAGGCCCGCCCCTCACCGCCGATCCGGAAGTCGTGGTGGATCCGGGAGATGGGCCCGGTCGGTAGGAGGACCGGATCGAGAAATTCGGGCCCGGACCCCGGATGAAGCCACCGGGGTCCGGGCCGATCTCGTAAACCCTCTGATGCCCGGGGTTCGCCTAAAGCGCCCCCTCTGCGGAGACCATTTCCTGGAAGCGGGGAGACCCCCTGAGGGGTTCCCACCACCAATCGCGACTGATGTACGCACGCCGATGGGGCATGGCTTCCAGGTAGCCTTCCAGCAAGTCCAGCGCCTGCTCCTCCTGTCCCAACCTGACGCGGACGTTCGCCTCGTAGTACTGGATGTAAGCGCTGAGGGCACCGTCACGCCGGACATTCTCCACGACCGCGGCGGCGCTGTCCGGGAGTCCGGCCAGAGCCAGGACCGCAGCCACCTGGAGCCGCCCGAACCGCCAGGCCCTGGGAAGCCCGAAGCCTTCCGTCACCTGATTCATGAGGGACCAGGCCGAATCCACCACCGCTCCACTCCCTCCCTGCCCCGCCAGGATGACCAGCTTGGCGGCCGGAAATGCGGGCTCCGCAGGATACCGGCGGCGACCCTCGTCGGTCCATAGGGTCGCCTTTTCCAGGTCCCCCAGGTCGAGCCAAACCTGGGATAAGGCGAAGATGATCTCCTTCTCTGCGTTGATCAGAAACGGGTCGGCGCTCAGCGCGTGTTCGGCAGCGATGGACGCCTCGGAGAACTCCCCTCGAAGCCTGAGCAGCTCTGCCAGAGCAACCCATCCATACGCCTGACCCCGATCCGTTTCCACGGCCTCTCGGAGGTCCGCCTCGGCTTCCCGGGCGAGTACCTCCAGGTCACCCTCCGCGTCGCCGGCCCGAAAGCGGTCCACTCGGATGGTGCCCCGAAGGGCCAAGGCCGCCGGGTTCCCGGGATCCTGTTCGAGAACCTCCTCGGCGAATCCGACGCCACGCTGAAGGAGCGCGGGATCACGGGTCGTTGTCGAGGCCGAGATAATCCCGGCACGGGTTCTGGCTACCCAGCCCCGCTGGAGGAGTGGATCCACCCACTCCGGATCCAGGGCAGCGGCCTCTCCGAAGAGCGAGTCGGCACGCGCCAGGACTCTGGTCGCCGAGGTCGTGTCCCCCAGGGCCCACCGGAGGGTATCTGCGTCTTCTCTGAGGTGCTGCGCCCGTTGGTAGAGCTCCCACGCCACGGGGTCCCGGGCCTCGTTCTCCCCCTCACGCCTCCGGATCTCCCTTCCCAGGGACTGGCCCAACAGGCGGACAGCCTCGTGGACGATCTCCTCCTTGAGCGTCAGGATATCATCCCCCACCCCTTCGATCTGCTCGCTGAGGAGATGCATCCCCGACTCCGGCTCGATGAGCTGAACGGTCACCAAGATCCGGTCCGGTCCACCCTCGACACTCCCCTCCACCAGACTCCCCACCCCAAGGGCCCGCGCCAGACTGTCCGTGGAAATGTCGAGGTCCCGGTAGGGTTTCACTCCGTTCCGGGATACGACCTGCAGGGCTTCGATCCTACTCAGCTCGTGAATGAGGGCTTCGGTGACCCCATTTGCCAGGTAGGCCAGCTCCCCCCCCGGACTGTGGTCGTCCAGGTAGAGGACCGCCAGGTGGGCAGGGTCCAACACCGGTCCCCCGGGACCGGAGACGCTCTCCTGGGCGTTCCCTGGTCGGAGCCAGAGATGCCAGCTCACCCATCCCACAGCACCGGTGAAACCCAGTACGAATACGACCAAAGAGGTCTTGAACGGACTGCTGCGGAGAAACTGCTGAACGAGGGGAGGGAACGCCTCGTTCTCCTCGGTCCGTTGAACGCCCTCGGAGGTGAGGTCGAACGCCCAGGCCAGGACCAGAACACCCGGCATGCCGAGAACCGCCAGGATCACCAGGGCCCTGATGATGGTGTCAGGATCGGAGATGGGGAATACCGGGAGAACCGTGGAGGCCACTTCCACCACGGCCCAAGTGGCCACGGCGTACACCGCGACAGCCCGGAAGACGTGGCGACGCTTCAGCTCCGAAAGGAAGACATTCAACCGCTTGAGGTGGGGAAGCATGAGGACAGATATGATTTCGGAGGCGGGTTCCGGTCAAGGCTGCCGTAAAGGAAACCAGGTTGAGGAACCCGAACTTGACCCTGCAGAAAGGAGCGTCTAATAAGGAAGGCCTGAGAGGCTGACCGCTCGAGTACTCGAGGCACCCATTCCAGGAGCGATCCATGAACGTCCTCCCTTTCCCTCTCCGGCGGGTCTTCATCGGGACCCTCGGCCTTTTGTTGGCCACGTCCCACTTATCCGCCCAGGACGTCACGCTGTCGACGGGGGACCCCGACGAAGTCGGGTTGTCCTCGGCCATACTGGACGCAGGCGTGGAGCTGTACCGGGAAGCCATCGCCGCCGGTCACCTGGTGGGGGCAGTCCTCCTGGTTGCCAAGGACGGCAAGGTGGTCCTTCACGAGGCGTTGGGATGGAGGAATAAGGGAAAAGATCTCCCCATGGAGGCGAACACCATGTTCCGGATGGCCTCCAACACGAAGCCACCCGTGGCGACGGCAATCAGCATGTTGGTGGAGGACGGGAAGCTCGAGTACGACGACCCGGTCAGAGATCACATCCCCTCGTTCGACAACTATCGATCGGGGTTCATCCAGATCAAACACCTCCTCAGCCACACCAGCGGGTTCCGCATCCCCACCCTCTTCCTTCAGCCGTACATGCAGGCTTCAGCGGAGCACCCGGATGCCCCCACTCTCCAGTTGGAAGCCGCGAGGTTCGGCGAAGTAGGCGCCGAGGTCCTCCCTGGTAGCTCCTACTCCTACTCAAACCCCGGGTACAACACTCTGGGCGCTCTCGTGGAGATCGCTTCGGGCCAGCCCCTGGAAGAGTTCCTCGACAACCGCCTCTACACTCCCCTGGGGATGAACGACTCCTACCACCACGAGGTGGCCGAGAAACTGGACGGGAAGCTGGATCGGATGGGGGCCGTGTACTACTCCCAGGAGGGCGGGGAATGGGTGCCGGGCTGGGAGCCTGGCGATCCCCCCCAGGTGCCGTTCGTTCGGGCCTCGGGAGGAATGATCTCCACCGCCTCGGATTATGCCATTTTCTGTCAGATGTACCTGAACGGCGGAGTCTACGGCGGAGAACGCATCATCCGGGAAGAGACCGTCCGGCTAATGACGACCACTGCCTTCCTGGCCGGCGGAGAGGCAGAGCCGGACCGGGGCGTGCGAGTCGGGTACGGATTCGGTTGGAGCGTAGACCCGGATGGGACCTTCTCCCACACCGGTTCCGATGGAACAGGAGCCTGGGTGGACCCGAACCACGACCTCATTGTCCTGGTCTTCACCCAGACTCCCCGGGGCCGGAATCCTCGGGGGAAGTTCCTGGAGCTGGTTCGGTCGGCCATTATGAACTGACCGGTACAGTGCTGGAAGCCCGGCCGGATAGGAGATTATCTTCCTGTTCACAAGATGTGGTCGGGCCAACGGGGGTCCCCTGTCCCTAGGCGTTTTTTTTCATCCACTGAGGAAGCGACGGATGCCAACCTACGATTATGCCTGTCAGAAATGCGGGCACGCCTTCCAGCGCATAGAGAAGATCTCAGAACACGGGCAAAAGAAGGTCAAGTGCCCCGAGTGCAAGAGTACTCGAGTGGAGCGGGTGTTCAGCACGATCTTCGTGAAGACCTCACGGAAGAGCTGACGAGATCCCGCCTCGGAGTGAGAGTCCCCATTCCTGGCACAAGCAAGGCACCGGTGGCGACAAACCCGGCCTTCTCCCGGTAACCGCTCAGGCAGAAACGCCTTTTCTCGCTTCCTCGATCATGGAGACGACCTTCCTCAGGACCATCTTCCTGGCCTTCAACTTCTCCCGGAAATCCATGGAGTCGGTATCGGC
>JBDHCH010000145.1:0-9913 GCA_039592115.1 Gemmatimonadota bacterium
AAGGAGGAAGTCATGAGACGGATCGTGAGTCGGACAGCACCTCTCGGCGTGCTGGCCGCGGCCCTCTACTTGTGGGCCTGTGGCACGGAGACGCAGAGCCCTGTGGAACCGCTGGGAGACATCACCCCGCAGTTTGCATCGGGTGGCGTCGGCGGCGCAGCGTTCACCACGTTCAATCCTTCTGTGGACGGAAGTGACAAGGACGTTTGCAAGAACAGCATCATCAACTGCAATATCTACGGCGCAAAGGAATACGTCTGGCTCAACGGCGGACCGGGTGCCAACCACCTGAAGCCGGACGGCTATTACTTCTTCGCCGTTCTGGAGCCCGGTGGTCAGCCCAACCCGAACGACCAGGGCGGGGTGCCGGACAAGAACCTGTCGGACGACTTCGATCTCTACACGAACCGGACGTTCCGGACGGTAGGCGGCGAGGTGGCCGAGTACAGCGGCGATCACTGGCTGGACAGCAACACGCAGTATCCGGACGGATGCAAGGGCCCTAAGTGTGGTTCACCGGACGGCTTTCCCCCCTTCGTCCGGCTCTTTCCTTACACGGACACGTCGAATCCCGGCGGGGTTTACATCATGGCCATCTGCTACATCGGAGCCGACGGCGCCGAGTACCCGGTCGAGCCCCGCGACTGCAAATACGACGCGTTCAAGGTGAAGGAAGGCCGGGTGACGTACGACTTCATTCTCGCCGGGATCAAGTTCGAGGATCTGGACGCCGATGGATCCGGGTATGAAACCGGGGAACCCAAGTTGCCGGGATGGACCATCACCATCACCGGTACGGGTTTCGACGGGTCGCCCATCAATGCCTCCGTGAAAACCGGTGCTGACGGTTCCTGGATGTACTCCTCGCCCCAATACACCTTCGGGCCCAAGGATCCGGTCCAAGACGCCGTGGTGACGGTATGTGAGCAGGTTGAGTCCGGCTGGTACCAGTCGTTCCCGGATCCCGTCTGCTACACCCGCACCATCGCCCCGGCCGCTGCCGCCTACGTCAACGGTCTGGACTTCGGGAATTTTCGACCCGTGGACATCACGGCCAAGAAGTTCTACGACCGTGATCAGGACGGCATCAAGGACGCCAACGAGAGCTGGATCGAGGACTTCCAGTTCTGCCTGTACGTGGGCGATGACGCCAGCACCACGTATGTCGGGCCCGGAGACTTTGTCAAAGACCCCGACCCTGCATGCCAGTTGACGGACGCCAACGGCACCGTCGTGTGGGACAACCTGTTTCCTGGTGAGTACACGGTGAAGGAGGAGGACGCGGACTACTGGATCCCGAGCCTGGGCATAACCTTCAAGACGTTTGTCCTGCTCTCCGGTGAGTCGGGCTCGGCCGAGTTTGGCAACGTGGCCATTTGCGACGGCCTGACACCCGGGTATTGGTCGAACTGGCGGAACCACTACACCCAGGAACAGTTCGAATCCTTGCTCCCGGGCACAATCGCGGGAACGGTCGCCGAGGCCGATGCCATCCTCAATGACAATGGCTGCAGTGGCGACGAGGGATCGCTCGCATGCATGCGGAAGTTCCTGCTGGCCAACCAGCTGACCTTGAACCTGACGAAGAACCCGGACCTCCCGAACCCCGACGGAGCGGAGCTGTACCTCGCGTGTCAGCTCGATGAGCATCCCGAGGTGGTAGGCAACCTCGGGGATTGGCTCGACGAGGCGCTGGCGATCCATAACGCCGACGGCGTGGGCTACATCCGTGACTGGATCCTCGAGGTCAAGACGGTCCTCGACTGGTTCGCCAACATGAAATTCAACCCTTTCCTTTGATCGGGGCCTGATCCTCGAACCGTTCCAGGAGCACGGGCCTCCGGGAACGGACACACCAGCCCGAAAAGGAGGGGCCACCCCCAACGGGGTGGCCCCTTCCCACATCATGCCGTGCCGCTTCAGCGCCAGTGGATCCGGCGGCTTCGGCCGCCGGGGACGGCCGAAGCCCCACCGCTATGCCCGGTGCGGATCCCCCGCGGCTTGCGTGTGGACGGTATCTCCCGACGCCCGGGGCTTATCTGCAGCCCGTCGCCAGCCCTTCAAATCAGCCGCTCTCTCCAAGGCCCTACTGCCTTTGATCTAGTCCCCCTTGAGGAGGAGCGCATCCAGGTCCAACCCCTCCAGCAGCTTCCTTTCCTCCCGCCGAGCCAGAGCGACCGATCCGGCTGCGAATCCAGCTCCGAGTGATCCACTGACCCCGGTCGATAGGCTAGAGGTGGTCACCACCATCCTGAACGGGAGCCCCGCCTCCAACAGGCGAGGTGAGAAGAGAAGCGGTGAAAACGGAAACCCCTACGTCCACATCACGGACTTCAACGCCTTCTTCGGCGGCGGTGCTCCCGGTGCCTACACCATGTTCGAGCTGGTGGACACCGGTGGCGGCTCGGAGAACTGGAGGAAGGCCGCCCGCTCACTGGTGGCGGCATACCTCAACGCCTCTTGGGGCATGAACTACCCGTACACTACCACCCAACTGGCGTCGATGTGGACCACGGCAGCGGGGGACGGTGATGCTTCCCTTCTCGCCCTACACACACAGTTGGACCTGGCCAACAATGCGTTCAACCGGACTGAGACGACCTATCCCCGCTGCCCCATCAGCGCTGGAGGGTTTTGATCTCGCACTTTGACCCCTAACCCGATGTTGGCCAGGTAGGCTGTCGGCCACGCCATCAGAGAGAAAAAGGGCGACGGGAGCTTCTCCCGTCGCCCTTCTTCTGCACGGTGGGCTGACCTTGGATCGGAGACGTCTTCAACCCAGGTGCGTGCGGAGGGGAGACCGGGGGACAACAAGCTGCGTCTTGGAGTTCTCCCCGCAGTCCGTCCGCACCGCGGGGCCCTCCGGGCGTCAGATCGTGGCAAGGGGTGGATCCACCTGGATCCTGATCGTGGTCCCAAAGACCGCCACATCACTACTCCGACCTAGCGACGGCGTCAGGTGGGAGGGCCTGACAAAGGCCTCGGAACCGAGGAAACGCCAAGGCCGGAATGTCGTCTCCCTGAGGTGAAACTCGAGATCAGATCGATCAGCCGGAACTGAGAGCTCCACCTCCACGGGCCCACCTGGATCCCCCCAAAATTCAAGGGGCAAGGTCCCAGGGAGTGTGTCCGCAGCCGTCCAGTCGCCCACACCCAGCAGAAGGGCCTCAACGCCCCCCGCTGGTCGGATCTCGAGAAGCTCGGCACCGATGCTCGAAGTGATCGCCAGGCGTAGGATTCGCCTGCTTCCCTGGGTCGCGTTCTGCAGCACCTCCATCTCTGGCCCCGGTACCGCAACGGCCTCGGCAGGCGCGGTGAAACTCCCCGCGGGAATCAACGTCCCCTCTTGCTGTCGCAGGACCATGTCCGGGATCCTGGACCGGACCCACGGCTCGTCAGACCGGTAGACGCTGGCCCACCAGGCTGAGCCCGAGTCTCTGTCCATGACATAGAAGAGTGACGTGGGCGTAGGGGTGTCCGGTCCAGGGCTCGCGTGACTGAGCCCCATCCCGAAAGAAAGAAGGGCCAAAGCCTCCAGGAAGATAGGAGCCCACCAACGGTTCGGACGCTGAAGTGGAGCAAGAAGTGGAAGGAGGAGGATGGCGGTGAATGTGCCGAAGGCTGCCAGGACCGGGGCAAAGGAAATGCTCATGGCCTCCCAGAGCATCTCGATCCCGGGAACCATAAGGAAGATGACGGGCATGAGCAGAAGGCCCAGCCCCAGGGTGGATTGCCCCCGTCTCCATCCATCACCAGCCCGACCTTCCACCCGAAGGAGGAAGAGAAGGAGTGCCATCTCTCCGAAGAGCACGGGCCACACGATGTTCAGAGCTGCAAGGGGCGAAAGTGAGGTCAGGGCCACCGCAACTCCCAGTGGGAGGAGAGCAGCCCCCCACGTCAGCTCCGATAGGTGGAATCGGCGGCGGCCCCAACCCATGAACCTCAACAGTAGGCTCAGGCTGAGGACCATCACGACAAGGAAGTACCACCCCTCCCGGTGGAAGCTGCTCCCGGCCAACCGCCCGTGTTCGGGATGAAAGCCCTGAGCACCCCGGAACAGGACCCAGCCGATGAAGGCCGCAGCGAGGAGGGATGCCATCGCCAGGCCCAGACCCGCAGCCAGTCCTTTTGCACGGAAGGTCCCAGCACGGAGGCCGAGGATGAGAGCGGTGAGGGCGAGGGTCAGAGCCAGCGCCACGCCGATCCAGTTCCAGGCCGGCGGGTGGACAATGAGGCCAAAGAGACCGACTCGGGTGAAGGCCAGGTCCGGCGCGTGGGTTTCTGTCAGATCGATGTTCCCCAAGTGCCGTGCCATGGCCAGGGCTTGGATGCCCTGGTGTTGAAGGGTCTCAGGGGAGTTGTGGTTCAGATCATCCAGAGCGAGATGGTAGAGATTTCCCCCTTCGATAGCCCCAAAGTTGAGCCCCTGGATACCCCGATCGCGGAAGGGGGAGAAGTCCGTGTCGTTGGGCATGCTCCGGTAGACAGCCAGGCTGACGCTGTTCCCCACCGGATGCGGATCGGCCGCGGCCCACTGCCTGACCGCCCAGCCATTCTCATGCCCGGTCTCGAACATCATGGAGGCGCCACGGTGCCCCCGCATCTCGAAGTTCAGAACCACCGAGATTTCGGTGGCCCACCGATGCCTGTCCACAAAGGCTCGGGCGCCCATGAGCCCCAGCTCTTCTGCATCGCTCAGAAGGACAACGAAGTCGTTTTTCAGGGCAGAGCCATGGCGGAGGGCCCGGACCGCCTCGAGGATTGCCGCTACCCCCGTGCCGGCATCGCTGGCTCCGGAGGAACGCGGGACCGGATCGTAGTGGGCCATGAGGAGGATGGCACCGGATGGATCGGTCCCCTGAATGCGCCCAAGGACATTCCACACCGCTACCGCCCGGGAGCCCCGGTTCCTATTCCGGAGCGAGGTTGTGGATTGGACCTCCGTCTCCATGCCCAAGGACTGGAGCGTCTCCACCAGGTATCGGCGTACCTCCTTGTGGGCCGGCGTGCCCGGCAGATGAGGTTCCGCTGCGATGACCCTGAGGTGCTCCAGGGCCCGGTCAGCCGAGAAGTCCGTGTCCAGAGCCTCTACCCCGGCGGGCTCTGGCGGTCGAAAGGGCAGGCGGGCCCACCAGATGAGGCCCACGAGGAGGACGACCACCAACGCTGTGTCCACATGGGACCAGGGAGTTTCCCCGCGCTCGGTCATGGTCAACACTCCGAAGAGGGGAGACGATCTCGGTCAGCAAAGGCGATGAACGACATCTGACCTGAGAGTGTGAACCGACGTTGGACCTCTACGCAAGAGAGGCCGAACCCTAAGTTCCTTTCCTTGTCCCTCCCCTGCCCTCCTTACATTGTTCCTGTCGGTGGCTGACGGTGCTGGACCGGGCTGTCCTCTCTTGCTGGAGCCATGAACGTGGCCTCCAGGCTCTCGCCGTTCCTGGCTGAGTTGAAGCGGCGGAATGTCTACCGCGTAGCCGTTGTCTACGTGGTCATGGGCGTCGGGATATTGGGCGCGGCTGAGGTAATCCTGGATCCGCTCGGATTGAACGCCCTTCGCGCCGACGTCGTGATCTTCGTGCTTCTCGGCTTCCCCCTCGCCCTGGTTCTGGCCTGGGCGCACGAGGTAAAGCCGGAAGAGCCTCCCTCTCCAGGGGCGGCTCAGCAGGAGGCGACTCCTTCCCCGCCCATCATCCCCTCCTCCGGGCCGAAGCTCCCTGACCGTCGGATTTCCCATGGTGGTGGCGGTGAGCTGCATCAAATCACCTCACGTCCCTCAGGCGCTGAGCGGCCGACCAGCCATCCCAACAAACGCGGACGCCGGCGGTCATGACCTCATGCCACGACGTGTGGAGGCGGTGTCTCTTGACTGCCAACCCCATAGAAGAGCTTCGATGGAACGCTGGGAGAGGAAGTCTTGAAGCGGGAAATGTTCTTCACGTTGACAGAGGCGAGGGTGCTGATCGAGGAATGTCGGCGGGAGTACAACACCATCCGGCCTCACAGCTCACTGGGCGATCGGCCACCAACTCCAGAAGCTACGAGGCCTGAGCCGGCCTTCCTGAACCTGCCCACGCTCCGGGGCCCTCACCCCCAGGGCAAAGAGCGGGAAAGTGTGAGACAGAGGGTGCTCCCGTTTGAAGCGTCCACCACGATTTCACCGGGCAGGGGGCGTGTACGTGGCGGGATGGGGCGGATTCTCCTTGCCCCCTCCCAAACCGCATCACATTGTTCCTCTTGGTGGCTGACTGGGCTGGAACGGGCAGTCAACTCTCACCGGATCATCCGAAATGGAACACGAGGAGCGCCTACGAGTCGCCCTCGCTGACCGCTATGAGATCCAGCGGGAGATTGGTCGCGGGGGAATGGCCACGGTCTATCTGGCCAGAGACATTCGCCACGACCGGAGAGTGGCCCTCAAAGTCCTCCGATCCGAGTTGGCAGCCTCCCTCGGGGATGAACGGTTTCTCCAAGAGGTGAGGGTCACAGCAAACCTACTGCACCCTCACATCCTCCCTCTCTTCGATTCCGGAGAAATTGACGGGTTCCTCTACTACGTCATGCCTTTCGTTGAAGGGGAGTCCTTGCGGGAACGTCTGACTCGGGAGCACGAACTCCCAGTCTCGGAAGCTCTAGGCCTCCTAAGGGATGTCGTGGACGGGCTTGCCGCGGCTCATAAGCTTCGCGTGGTGCACCGGGACATCAAACCAGAGAACGTGCTCATCTCGGGACGTCATGCCATGGTAGCGGACTTCGGCGTGGCCAAGGCAGTGGGCGAAGCTACAGGGCGCCAAAAACTCACGACCTTGGGTGTGGCCGTCGGGACGCCGGCCTATATGGCGCCTGAACAGGCAGTAGCCGATGAAGCGATCGACCACCGGGCCGACATCTACGCCGTAGGTGTTATGGGCTACGAACTCCTTACTGGGCACCCTCCCTTTTCCACGGGTACGGCTCAGCAAATCCTGGCGGCCCAGGTCATGGAGCCCCCCCCACCTATTACGGGACTCCGGACTTCGGTGCCACTGGCCTTGGAAGCCGTCATCATGCGGTGCTTGGAGAAGAAACCGGCGGACCGGTGGCAGAACGCCGAGGAGCTCCTGTCAGAGCTCGAGGGGTTGGCAACCCCTGGCGGAGGGGTGACACCAGTTGACACTCGATTCCGGAGGGCGCCGGGGGCCAAGCAGCGTTGGGCCGCTCCGGCGGCACTGATGGCCGCAACAGCCACCGCTGTAGTGGTAGTTGCGTCACAACTGCTGGCACCGAGCCACATGACGATCACCACGTCCAACATCCGCCCTGTGACCAGCCAACCAGGGATGGAGTGGCAGCCGGCGCTGTCGCCCGACGGGAGCCAGGTCGCGTACGTGAGGCTCGATTCCGCCAGGGGAACGGTGATCGTTCAAAGCACCCGTGACGTCGCCGGGGCTGGGCTCACACTGGTTCCTGGAGACATGACCGACCAAGGGTCACCTGCGTGGAGTTCGGAAGGCGAGTTCATCCGTTTCTGGGCCAGTAGCGAGGGGGGATGCTCGTGGAGGGAGGTCGGTCGGCTCGGCGGCTCGACCCGCGTCCCTGAAGTGCCACCGACCCTCCAGGAAGAGAGGGGGTTCTTGGGCTCCTGGTCCCGGGACGGGTCGCGCGTCGCCTACTCTGCTGGCGACAGCATCTTCGCCTACTCGCCCACCGACGGCACCAAAACCCTGCTAGCCCTCACCGAGAATCTCTGGTCAGCGCACTCGTTCGCGTGGTCACCGGACGGTAGTCGGGTTGCTTATGTGGACGGCAATGCCGCCTGGGTCACCTACTACAATGTGGCGCCCTCGGCGATCTGGGTTGTTGATGCCGGAGGCGGGCGGCGTGTCCGGGTTACCGAGGACGAGTACATGGATCTGAGCCCCGCCTGGCTGGATAACGAACACTTGCTGTTCATCTCCAACCGAGACGGACAGCGAGAGGTGTACCTCGTCGCTGTGGGAACGACAGGGCCTCGCGGTGGAGTGTCGAGAGTGCCCGGGCCCACCGACGCATACTCCATCTCTTATTCCATCGCCGGGAGGAAGCTCGCATACGCGAGGCTAACGCAGCGACAGAACATCTGGCGTTATCCACTGGCCGAGGGAAGTCCGATTCCCCTCGGGGATGGCCACCGGATCACGGACGCCAACCAGCACATTGAGAGTCACCAAGTCTCCCCTGATGGCCGCTGGATCGTCTATGAAAGCGATCTTCGAGGCAACATGGATATCTACCGGCGAGCCCTGGACGGTGGAGACCCAGTGCGGCTCACGGATGACCCGCGGGATGAGTTTTTTCCCAAATGGTCACCGGACGGAACGGAGGTCGCATTCTACACCCGGGAAGGTCCCGCGGAGACCGTGGTGAAGGTCATGTCCGCAAACGGCGGCACACCGACGGAAGTGAGGGGCCTT
The DNA here is from genome assembly GCA_039592115.1 of Gemmatimonadota bacterium. Classification (GTDB taxonomy): domain Bacteria; phylum Gemmatimonadota; class Gemmatimonadetes; order Longimicrobiales; family Gaopeijiaceae; genus JBDHCH01. Next base: position 8,436 of record JBDHCH010000145.1, read on the forward strand.
CCGCGGGGCGCCTATATCCCGGACTGGTCGCCCAGCGGGCTCGATCTGGCGTTCTTGTCGGGAGATCTGGAGGTGTGGCTCGTTTCGAGGGATAGTGTTGGCGGTGCGTGGCGCGATGCCCGAAAGCTGACAGAATTCCCGTGTTTGGGTTCTGATTGGGCCCCCGACGGCAGCGGCGTGTTGTGTGCGGTGGACAGCCCGACCACGGAGGGTGTCGATTTCGTGCTCGTGTCACGAGAGGCAGAGATTCTCTGGCGCCGCGAACAGTCAATGGCGAACGTCCGTACCGGGATTCTCACAGGTGGTGGGCCTCCCCAATTCTCACGCGATGGCCATTCGATCTTCTTCTGGGGTGTTCTGGAGAACCGGTTCGGGATCGCTGCGATTCCGACCCAAGGCGGTGAGCCGCGGATGGTCGTGGTGCGCGAACACCCCGCCCTCAGGGAAAATGGTCTGTTCTCAACCGGCCCCGACAACCTCTACGTTACCGTTGTGGAGCAGGAAAGTGACATCTGGGTCATGGACCTGGAAGTGGAACGATAGGTTGGTCCCATAGATCACCGTTCGGTCATCTACATCTGAGGGGCTGTTCCAGTCGAGGGGAATGATCGGTCTCCTGGAAGTAGTGCTGTTCGTCGGGTTGTCGAGCGTGGCTGTCGCTGCATCTCGTCAAGCGTGGCGAACTCGGGAATTCTATGGTTTCTTTCGGTTCTCCGCGTTCGAGCTCCTGGCACTTCTCATTGCATGGGACGCCCGCGGTTGGTTTCGCGATCCGTTTTCGCCTCCGCAGATCCTCTCTTGGACCATCTTCTTGGCTTCCGCTGCGCTTGCCGCCCACGGAGTCCATCTTCTGAGGAGCGAGGGGGGTGCACAACGGCGTGTCATGGAAGAAACGGGGACCTTGGTTGAGTCGGGGGCCTACCGCTACATTCGCCATCCGCTGTATGCATCGCTCCTGTTATTTGGCTGGGGAGTGTTTTTCAAGGGCCTGGATTGGTTCAGTGGCGTCATTGCCTTTGCTGCCACAGGGTCCTGGATCGCCACGGCCCGGTGTGAAGAGCGCTTCAACGCCACTCGATTCGGCGAGGGATACGAAGATTACATGAAGCGCACGAAGATGTTCATCCCTTTTCTGTTGTAAGTGCCTGGGATCTTCTCCGCCGTCCTTGCCCCCTCCTTTACCTCATCACATTGTCCCTCTTAGTGGGTGACTGGGCTGGACCGGGCAGTCGTCTCTCACCGGATCATCCGACATGGAGCACGAGGAACGCCTGAAGGCTGCACTCGCTGACCGCTATCAGATCGAGCGGGAGATCGGCAGTGGGGGGATGGCCCGCCGGAACGCGCTAAGGGCTCAAATGGATTCGGATAGCCTTCCTCCAAGAGCCGATTGAGCGGCGATAGTGTATTTCCAACCTTCTTCAGAACGCGCCATGCCTCCCACGTTCGCACAGTTGCCCGGCCACTCGCGGACACGG
>JBDHCH010000146.1:0-9811 GCA_039592115.1 Gemmatimonadota bacterium
CCCCCCTGTGCCCTTCGGGTTTCGCCTCCGCTTCGGTCGGCGGTCTCGCGGACGTACCTCAGGAGCCTGCCACCAGGCAGGCCGCTCGGCTCAGCGGCACGGGGCCATCTGCTTCGTTGGGGCTCCTCGACGTAGCGCTTGGCTATGCCTTCGGAGCCCCGCCTCCCATCTGGCCCCGTGGCGCATGTAACGCGGCTCGCCCCACTTGTGCAGACCTTCCCTAAACCTAACATCCCCAGGGGCGGGTGAAAGGGTCACCCCGAGACACCTTCATAGCGAACCAGCCAGTCCTCACTCCAGGCGTGGAAGGAGCCATCCAGGATACGAACCCGGGCCTCTTCGGCCAGGGAGATCAGAAAGCGAAGGTTGTGTAGGGTAAGGAGCCGATGGCCCAACCACTCCTTCGCGACCGCCAGGTGCCGAAGATACGCCCGATCGAACCGTTGGCACGTGTAACAATCACAATGGGGATCCATGGGACGCGTGTCCCTCTTGAAGCGCGCGTGCTTCAGATTCACTTGTCCCTCCTCCCTGGTCCAGGCGGTCCCGTGCCGGGCGTTTCGAGTCGGAGCCACACAGTCGAAGAGGTCCACCCCCAGCCCCACCGCCCGGAGAAGATCATCGGGGTATCCGACACCCATCAGGTAGCGGGGAGCACCCGCCGGGAGCAGGTCGTTCAGGAGCTCCACGGTCCTCCACATGTCCGCCTTCGCCTCACCGACGCTTAAACCCCCGATGGCCAATCCCACCCAGTCACCCATCCCGAGCACGTCACGAGCCTGCTGGGTCCGCAGATCGTCGTAGACGTTCCCCTGAAGGACCGGGAAGAGCGCTTGGACCGGGCCGGAGGCATCATCCTGAAGGGTCTCGAAATGGTCTCGGCAGCGTTCCAACCATCGAAGCGTCCGCCCGTTCGCGCGTCGGACCTCCTCATGGGATGCGCCCCCGGGGGGGCACTGATCGAAGGCCATGACCACGTCGGCCCCCAGTGCGCGCTGCACGTCCATCACCCCCTCCGGGGTGAAGAGGTGTCGGGAGCCGTCGATGTGGCTCTGGAACACCACCCCGTCGTCTCGGATCTCATTGATCCGGGCCAGGGAAAAGACCTGGAACCCCCCGGAGTCGGTGAGCATGGGCCCCTCCCAGCGCATGAAGGAGTGGAGCCCCCCCAGCTCGGAAACCAACGCGTGCCCCGGCCTCAGGAAAAGGTGGTAGGTGTTGGCCAGGATCATGGAAGCGCCGAGGCCCCGGACCTCGTCCGGGGTCAGGGTCTTCACCGTGGCCTGGGTGCCCACCGGCATGAACGCGGGGGTTCGAACCGAGCCGCGGGGGGTGAGGAGCTCTCCGGCCCGGGCTGATCCATCGATCCCGTTCAACCTGAAGGAGAAGGAGTCAGACATGGCACCTCAGAGGATCGCCATAGCGTCGCCATAGGAATAGAAACGATACCCCTTGGCAATGGCTTCCGAATACGCTTCCATGGTCCGCTCGAAACCCGCAAGGGCGGCGACCAACATCAGGAGAGTCGACCTGGGGAGGTGAAAGTTGGTCACGAGCCGGTCCACAACCCTGAACCGGAAGGGGGGACGGATGAAGAGGCGTGTCCCTCCCGAGCCCGGGCGCACTCGACCGTCCTCGCCAACTGCGCTCTCCAGTGTTCGAACCACGGTCGTTCCCACGGCCCAGACCTTCCCACCCCGGTTTCTGGTGCCATTCACGGCCTCGGCCGCTTCCGGGCTGATGGAGAAGGCCTCGCTATGCATGACGTGCTCAGCCGGATCCTCCACTTCCACCGGCCGGAATGTCCCGACTCCCACGTGCAGCGCGAGGCGGGCGAACCCGACACCCCGGAGGGCGAGCTCATCGAGGAGGTCCTCGGTGAAGTGGAGCCCGGCCGTGGGCGCAGCCACCGACCCGGGGGTAACCGCGTACACCGTCTGGTACCGCTCCCGGTCCACCGGCTCATCCTCTCGCTCAAGATAGGGTGGGAGAGGCATATGACCGAATCGGTTCAGTGCCTCCACCCCTTCCATGTCCGTGACCAACCGCACCAACCTCCCGCCCCCCGGCACCGAGTCGAGGATCTCCACCTCCAGGTCAGGAGAGATTTCGACTCTCCGCCCGGGCTTCAGCTTTCCGCCGGGCCGAACGAGGGCCTCCCAAAGCTTCCCCTCCTCTCCCCCGGGTGGGGCAGGGCGGGGCCTGAGGAGTAGGATCTCAGCTGGCGCACCGGTGGGCTTTCGACCGAGTAACCGTACCGGGAGGACCCGGCTCTCATTCACGACCAGGAGGTCACCTGGATTGAAGAGGGTGGGCAAGTCCCGGAAGTGCAGGTGACGCAGAGCCTTGCTGCTCCGGTCCAGGGCCAGGAGCCGACTCCCGTCCCTCCGGTCCGCCGGGTACCGGGCAATCATGCCCTTGGGAAGATGATACTCGAAATCCGATACCAGGGAGCCCGGATACCGGTGCCCCGACGCCTCACTCACTCTTCGAAGAGGGATGACTGGTTTTCGGCGCCGGGAGACGGGCGCGTATACCCAAACCGTTTGAACGCCCTGGCCGTGGCTTCTCTTCCCCTGGGGGTGCGCATGAGAAACCCCTCCTGGATCAGGAACGGCTCATAGACTTCCTCGAGGGTGGACGCGTCCTCTCCCAGGGCGACGGCCAACGAGTTGAGCCCCACCGGCCCCCCCTCGAACTTCTCGATGAGAGTCTTCAAGATCCTCCCGTCCATCTCGTCCAGTCCGTACTCGTCCACATCCAGGAGGGTGAGGGCAGCTTGAGCCACCTCCCGATCGATGATCCCGTCCGCCTTCACCTGCGCGAAATCCCTGACCCTACGAAGGAGCCGGTTGGCCACGCGGGGCGTTCCCCGAGCCCGGCGGGCCAGCTCCATGGCCCCTTCCGGCGTGGCCTCCACGCCAAGGATCTCTGAGCTCCTTCGGACGATGATACCGAGGTGATCCGGGGGATAGAAGTTCAACCGCTGGACGATCCCGAAGCGGGCCCTCATGGGTGCCGTGAGAAGCCCGAACCGGGTCGTGGCCCCGACCAATGTGAACCGCTCGATGTTCATGGTCATGGTCTGGGCCTTGGGCCCATCCGAAAGACGAATCTCTATCCTGTAATCCTCCATCGCCGGATAGAGAAACTCCTCGATGATGGGTCGCAGGCGATGGATCTCATCGATAAAGAGGATGTCACCCTCGCGCTGGTTGGTGAGGATCCCCACCAGGTCGGCGGGTTTTTCCAGGACCGGGCCGGACGTGGTCTTGATGTTCACGCCCATCTCTCTGGCCAGGAGAGCACCCAACGTGGTCTTCCCGAGCCCCGGGGGCCCGTGAAAGAGTAGGTGGTCCAGCGGCTCTCGGCGTTGCTTGGCTGCCTCGATGGCGATGGCCAGGGCCTCCTTCACCTTCGCCTGCCCGATGAATTCCGCCAACCGCTGGGGCCGGAGGGAGAGCTCGGGACCGGCGTCCTCCTGGAGCTCTTCGGGGGTAGTCACCTCATGTTGTCGGGTCATGTAGGATCCAAGGCCAAGGAAGCCTCTGTGCCGGACGATCAGTCTCCGGCCAGGGCCTTCCGTATGAGCTCTTCCACGTCTGGATCCCCACCTTCGGCCAGGGCCTTCCTCACCGCCCTGTCGGCGTCTGAGAAGCTGTACCCGAGGGATACCAGCGCCGACACAGCCCCTTCCAGAGCCGGGGGAACCTCCGACGCGCCCTCCGGGACCAGGGCCAGATCCTGTACCTTGTCGGCCAACTCCAGGGCGAGGCGCTCCGCTTTCTTCTTCCCTACTCCAGTCACCTGGGTCAGGGCTGCAAGGTCCTTCTCGGCCAAGGCCTGGGCCAATCGTCGAGCCGAGTAGGTCGAAAGCATGGCCAGAGCCAGCTTTGCACCCACTCCAGAGGCCGTCAGGAGCCGTCTGAACAGATCCCGTTCGTGAGCCTCGAGAAACCCGAAGAGGGAGACCGAATCCTCTCGCACCACCTGGACGGTCCTCAGGTCCACCTGGGTCCCGATGGGGGGCAAATGCTCAACCACCGTGAGCGGGACCTCGACCTCGTAGACTACCCCGCCCGAGGTTTCCACCTCGACAGTGGAGAAATCATTGGTGAGAAGCAGGCCTTTGAGGCGACTGATCAAGACGGATCCGCCGTTTCTGAGGGAGGTCAGTGGGACAGACACCGGTGTTTCGGCGGGCCCACACCCTTTGGGTTCTCTTCGGAGGACAAGATAGGGGAACACGCCCCTCTGGATCAATTCACTCTGGGCGGACGGTCCACTATCCAGCCAGGATCGCCTCTGCCGCCCGCCTTCCTGAATGGAGGGCTCCCTGAATCGACGCGGTCTCCCTGTGATCCCCACAAACGAACAAGCCCCGCCCGAGGCGGACCGGTTTTTCCGGCAATTCCAGACTCTCCGGGGATTGCCCCGGCTGAGCATGGGGGATGTGGTAGGTCCGGAGATGCCGCCAGCTTTCTACCTGCCTACCGAACCATTCGGTCATCTGGCGCCGGACAGCCCCCTCCAAAGCCTCCATGACCCCTGCTGTTTCTCCGGCGCTCTCCGGGGACCCGATGCAGCTCACCGACACCAGATGCCGTCCGGGCGGCGCATAGTCCGGACTCACCTCGCTCAACACGGCGAGGTTGTTCACGGGCCCGCTCCTCTCGCCATCCAGAACAAGCACCGGGCCGGAGATCGGCAGTTCGGGAACTTCGAAATACAGACACACGGTTCCCTTCGACCGCGGTGGATCGATCCCTTCCAACAACGAGGCTGCCTGCAGGCCGTCCGTGGCTACCACAACTGCGTCCCCAGTCACCACCTCCCCACTTTCCACGGTGACCGCACCTGCCCGGACCTCAGTCGCTCGACAGTTCAGCCGGATTGAGCTCTCCGGCAGGCGGCTTGCGAGCTGCCGAGGGATCTGGCCCATCCCCTCGCTGGGTAGGGCGATCTCCCCCTGGGAAAACATCCGGAAGACGTAGCGGAAAACCCTGCTCGAATCCGAAAGAGACCCGTCGAGGAGAACGCCTCCGAAGAAGGGACGGAAAAGCAGGTCGATCATCTCCGAACCGATCCCCAGGTCCCGGAGGTCCGCCAGAATGGTCTTGTTCGGCCCCTGGAGAATCGCCTCCGCCTCCCCTTTCAGGACGTCCTTCCTCAGCTGTGCTACCCGAAGCTTGTCCGCGAATGTCCCCACCGGTGCAGCCATCATTCTCAGGGCATCCTGGGGCCGGCGGTGGGGATCGGAAAATCGGACGAACCGGCCACCGATTCGGATTTCCACTCCCGGGAAAAAGGGCCTCAGCTTCAGCGCATCATAGTCCAGGATCCGGCGACACTCAGGATAGTTGTCCAACAGCACCTGGAAGCCACGGTCCAGGAGGAATCCCTCATGGCGGTCCGTTCGAACTCTCCCGCCCAACCCATCGCCGGCCTCCAGGATTACGGAGGCGGCTCCCGCCTCCTGGAGGACGAGGGCGCAGGCCAATCCCGCCAGGCCGCCCCCGACGATCACGACATCGTGTTCAGGCATTCAGATAGACGGGCTACTGGATACGAGTAGGTGACAGAGGGCAGCAGCCACCCCGTCCGCGGCATCCGGAGGGGTGGGTGGGCTTTTCAGCCGGAGGTGTCGTTGGACCATATACCCCACCTGGTCCTTGGTGGCGTTTCCGGTCCCTACCACCGCACTCTTGATTTCTCGGGGGGAGTATTCCGCGATGGTCAGGTCATCGAGAGCAGCCGCCAGGAGGATGGCTCCCCGTGCGTGACCGAGAGTCAGGGCACTGCGGACGTTCTTGCCCTGGAACACGTCCTCAACCGCCACCGCCCAGGGGCGAAAGCGGTGGATGATCTCCTGTATTCCCTCGAATATCTCCCGGATCCGGAGGGGGAGTGGCTCGGAGGAAGAAGTCCTGATCACGCCGCACTCCAGCAGGGACACACCGCCATCCGGCTCGGACTCCACCACGCCGTATCCGGTGATGGCCGTCCCGGGGTCGATCCCCACAACGATCTTCCGTGACGGCCCCATCGAGGGTTCGCCGGCCCCACCGACGCGGGAGTCGCGATCTGCTCTGGACACGGCTTCAACCCGCACCGGCCAGCACGGCCTCGTCGATATCGGCGTTGGAGTGGACTTTCTGGACGTCGTCGTTCTCCTCCAGGCCGTCCAGGAGCCTCAGGAGTTTCTCTGCGTCCTTCCCACCGATGGCGACTTCGTTCTTCGCGATGAAGGTGAGCTCAGCCTGGGAAGTTTCCACCCCAGCAGTCTGCATGGCCTCCTCGACCTCCTGAAGAGCGGTGGGATCGGTCGTGACGATGAACTCGTCCCCCTCCTGGGCGACATCCTCGGCGCCGGCTTCGATGGCAGCCTCGAAAACAGCCTCCTCATGGTACCGGGTCGCGCTGACGTAGATCTGCCCCTTCCGGTCGAATTGCCATGCCACCGAACCGGTAGTGCCCAGATTCCCACCAGACTTGTCCAGGAGATGTCTGATGTCTGCGACGGTCCTCTTTTGGTTGTCAGTCAGCGTTTCGATGAATAGCGCGATCCCTCCTGGCCCATATCCCTCATAGGTGACCTCCTCATAGCTTACACCCTCCAGCTCGCCGGTCCCCTTCTTGATCGCCCGGTCGATATTGTCGGCAGGCATGTTCGCCGCCTTCGCGGTATCGATGGCAAGCCGGAGACGGGGGTTGAAATTGGGCTCCCCACCTCCGACTCGAGCGGCTACGGTGATCTCCCGGATGAGCTTCGTGAACATCTGCCCGCGCTTGGCATCCGTGACAGCCTTTTTCCGCTTGATCTGGGCCCACTTGCTGTGTCCAGCCACACCGACCTCCGATCGTCTTCACACGCCCCTCCCCCCAGGAGGAGAGACCATCTTGTTCTGGGACTTGGTATCATACGAAAGACCGCCGCCGGTTGGGAGTCCGGCGGCGGATCTATCCTTCCAAAGCCGATAAGACGGGGTTCACGAGAGCCACGAGTAGCGGGGCGGCCCCCGCCAGCACCCCCTTTTTCAGCGACCGGTTATTCGTCTTCCTTCTTCGCAGCGGCGATGATCGCTTTCGCCGCATCAGGCGGCACGGGCTCGTACCCGACAAACTCCCGGGCATGGTGCCCCCGACCCTGGGTCATGGACCGGAGCGTCGAAGCGTACTTGTAGAGCTCCGATTCCGGAACCCGGGCTTTGATAGTGGTCCTGCCGGCATCAGCGTCCATCCCCATGACCTTCCCTCGGCGGGAGGTCAGATCCCCGGTGACATCACCCATGTACTCGTCGGGGGTCGTGACCGACACCTCGATGATGGGCTCAAGGAGGGTGGGACCGCACTGGAGGGCCACGTTCTTGAACGCGATGGATCCGGCCAACTTGAAGGCGATGTCGGAAGAGTCCACCGAGTGGTAGGACCCGTCGTAGCACTCCGCAGAAAAGTCCACCACGGGGAAGCCAGCCAAGATCCCCTTCCCTGCCGCTTCCTGGATCCCCTTGTCTACGGAGGGAACATACTTGCCGGGAATCACCCCGCCCTTGATGGAGGTGAGAAACTCATACCCTTCGCCCCGGGGCTTCGGCTTCAGGCGGACATAGCAGTCACCGAACTGTCCTCGTCCGCCGGACTGCTTCTTGTGGCGGCCCTGTCCTTCGGAACTCCTGGTGATGGTTTCCCGGTAGGCGATCTTGGGTGCTTCCGTCTCGATGCTCACCCCGTACTTCCGTTTCATTCTCTCGAACTGGACGTTGAGATGAAGCTCTCCCAAGCCCCTGCAGATGGTCTGTCCCAACTCGGCGTTGAACTCGTGATGAAACGTGGGTTCCTCTTCGTGGATCTTGGAGAGGACCTCCCCGAGCTTGTCGTCATCGGCCCGGCTAACCCCGCGGATGGCCACGGAAATATCCGGCTTCGGGAACCGGACTCCCTCCACGACCAGCGGCCGACTCGGATCCGAAAGCGTGTCGTTGGTGTGGGAGTTCTTCAACTTGGCCACTACTCCGATGTCTCCAGCGTGGAGCCGAGGGACTTCGAGACGCTCTTTGCCCAGGGGAATACTGAGGTGGTTGAGTTTTTCGGAAGCGTCGCGGGGAGCGTTCCTCAACTCCATTCCATTCTCGACCGTCCCGCTCAGAACCTTGAAGAAGGACAGTTCACCCACGTGGGGTTCGGTGGCGGTCTTGAAGATGAGGGCAGCGGATGGCCCGGAGTCTTCTGCCTCGAGCGTCACCTCCTGGTCCAACCCGTGGCGGCGTCCCACCTCACCGGGCATTTCGCCGGGGTGAGGAAGGAGTTCCACCATCTTCTTCAGGAGAGCATGAGTGCCGTAGGCGAGCTTCCCGGATCCGCAGAAGAGCGGGATCACCTCCCCCTTCGCCACCCCTTTGTGCATGGCCTCCACCGCTTCGTCCCTGGAGATGGTTTCTCCTTCGAGATACCGCTCGAGGAGAGCCTCGTCGGTGGTCGCCACTGTCTCGATGAATTCCGTCTCCCACTCATCGAACTTGTCTTTCAACTCCTCGGGGATATCGGCCTCTTCGTATTCACCAGTCGGCGACCCGGCTTTGAACAGATGAGCTCGCTGACTGAAGAGGTTGATGATGCCTCGGAAATCCTCCCCGGCTCCAATGGGCATTTCCACGGGAACTACGTTCGAGGCCAGGCGTTCCTTGATCTCCGCGAACACCTTCTCGAAGTCCGCATGGTCCTTGTCCATCATCGAGATGAAGAACATGCGAGGGATGCCCCGATCCTCACAGTACTGCCATACGACCTCGGTCCCGACTTCGACACCGGCGGTGGCGCCGACGGTAATGAGCGCGGAATCGGCTACTCGCACCGCCGCAAGGGCATCACCGGTGAAGTCCAGGTACCCCGGGGTGTCCAGGAGATTGACCTTGGAGCCATCGTACTCGGCATAGGCCGGCGTGGTCTGGAGGGAAATGCCGTGGTCCAGCTCCTCCGGGGTGGTCATTGTGAGGGCATGGCCCTCTTCGACGCTCCCTTTGCGGCGGGATGTCCCAGCCGCGAAACAGAGCGCATCCACAAGCGTGGTTTTCCCTGATCCCCCGTGGCCGACAACCGCCACGTTCCGGATCTGTTCAGTCGTGTATTCTTTTCCCGACGCCGCCATACCGCCTCCTAAGCGGGATCACAATTCAGTAAACAAAGTGGGACCGGATTCTAGAGAGGGGGGGGGAAAGGGTCAAGGACATAAGGCGGGTAGGCGGGTCCGGAGTTGTTCACTCCCTACGGGGGCCTCGATTCCAGACGGAAAGGGCACCGCCATCACCGACGGTGCCCTGTTGGTAAGGGGGCCCCGAGGCCAGCCCCACGGAGGGGGAAATCTCTCACTTCTTGAGAGAAAACGTGCCGGAGAGATAGCCCCCACAGGAATCATTCACGCGCATCCGACCCGAGAAGGCTCCCCCTCCGTCCTCGACGGTTCCCGCGCCGTCAACCGTTCCACCACAACCGTCCATGGGATTCATGTAGTTGAGCGAGAAGCGCACGGTGTCTGCCTGAACGGACCCCGTGACTTCCCCGGACATGGATACCGGGCTGGTGACCTCATACGTACCTGCCAGCTCCCCCCCCTGACCTGTTTGGATGTCCATGCCAACTGAGAAATACTGACCCTCCACAGCCATCTCACCGGCATAGGCCCCGGAGAGGTTGAAGGGATAGTCAGCCTGGCCCGGGCCCGGTGTTCCCGCACAGGCCCAGATGCCGAACAGGATAACGGTCCCCACTCCCAAGCGAAGTGCGCTCCTCATATTGCCTCCTATTATTCTCGCGA
>JBDHCH010000147.1:0-9760 GCA_039592115.1 Gemmatimonadota bacterium
ACGGCGTCAGAACTCCTCTCCGATGCTTTGGCATCGCTTTCGTCGTCCTTCCTTGTCTGGCACTCGCAAGACCCCTGTGCGCGGCCGCACCCCACTTGTGCAGACCTTCCCTAGCTCGCGGCCGGCTCCTCCGGCCCCGCCCCCACTCCCTCGACCTACTCCTCCACCCCCCTCTCCCTGAGCGCGGCTTGGCCCGCCGCCAACCGGGCCACGGGGACGCGGAAGGACGAGCAACTCACGTAGTCCAGCTGGATCCTGTGGAAGAAGTCGATGGATTGGGGCTCACCTCCATGCTCGCCGCAAATCCCCACCTTCAGTCCCTCGTTCGCCTTCCGGCCCTCGGTGGTAGCCAATGTCACCAACCGCCCGACACCATCCTGGTCGAGGCTGTGAAACGGGTCTTCCTTCAGGACACCCTTGGCCAGGTACTCAGGCAGGAAGGTGCTCACATCGTCACGACTGAACCCATAGGTGAGCTGTGTAAGATCGTTGGTGCCGAAGGAGAAGAAGTCGGCCTCCGAAGCGATCTCTCCCGCCGAAACCGCCGCTCTGGGAACCTCGATCATGGTGCCGATGGGGATCACCAGCTTTCCGGTGTAATGCTCCTTCTCCATGACCTCCTGGATCGTCTCTTCCACCACACCCCTGAGGAGGGAAAGCTCAGAGAGGGCGCCCACGAGTGGGATCATGATCTCCGGGAGAGCGCGGATGTTCTCCCGCCGACAAGCAATGGCCGCCTCCGTTATGGCCGTCACCTGCATGACCGCAATCTCCGGGTACGTGATCGCCAGCCGACAGCCCCGGTGCCCCATCATCGGGTTCGATTCCTCATGGGACCGGATGCGGTCCTGCACCCGATCCAATGAGATTCCCAGGCTCTCCGCGACGGTCCTTTGGCTCTTCTCGTCTCTGGGCAAGAACTCGTGGAGCGGGGGATCCAGGAGGCGAATCGTGACCGGGTATCCCTTCATGGCCGAGAGGATTCCCTTGAAATCCTCCCTCTGGATCGGGAGGAGCTTCCGGAGAGCCCTCTCCCGTTCGTCGGTCGTATCCGCCAGGATCATCTCCTGCATGGCTTCGATCCGGCCTTCGCCGAAGAACATGTGCTCGGTCCGGGTGAGCCCGATGCCCGTGGCCCCGAACTCCCTGGCCCGCTCGGCCTCGGTTGATGTGTCTGCATTGGCTCTCACCTGGAGGACCCTGGCCTTGTCGGCCCACTTCATCACCACGCTGAAATCCCCGGAAAGAGCCGGGCGGGAGTAGGGCACCTCGCCCGCCATCACCTCACCCGTCGATCCATCCAGGGAGAGGGTGTCCTGGGGCCCGAAATGCTGCCCTCCAATGACCAGCTTTTCCTCCTGGTGGTGGACAGAGAGGCTCCCGGCTCCAACGACACAGCACTTCCCCCAGCCTCGGGCTACCACTGCGGCGTGGGAGGTCATGCCCCCAGTAGAAGTGAGAATCCCCTCGGCATGGTGCATCCCGTCCACATCTTCCGGAGACGTCTCCCTCCGGACCAGGATCACCCGCTCCCCGGCGGCAGCCCGTCTGACGGCATCCTCAGCTGTAAAGGCGATCTTCCCCCGAGCGGCCCCCGGGGATGCCGGAAGCCCCCGTGCGACCACGGTGGCGTCCTTCTTGTCCTCTGCGGTGAAGGACGGGAGGAGGAGCTGCGTCATGGCCTCCGGGGGAATCCTCAACAAAGCCTCCTCCTCGGTGATGATCCCCTCCCTCGCCATGTCTACGGCGATCTTCACCGCGGCTGCTCCGGTCCGTTGACCTCTTCTGCTCTGAAGCATGTAGAGGTTCCCGGCTTCGATGGTGAACTCCAGATCCTGCATGTCCTTGAAGTGCTCTTCGAGAACCCACTTCATCTCCAGGAGCTCGTCGTAGACCTTGGCGTTCCAACTCTTCAACTCACTGACGGGGCGGGGGGTCCGGATCCCCGCCACCACATCCTCTCCCTGAGCGTTGACCAGGAACTCCCCATACAGCTCGTTGGATCCCGTGGACGGATTCCGTGTGAACGCGACCCCCGTTCCCGAGTCCTCTCCGAGGTTCCCGAAGACCATGGCCTGAACCGTGACAGCGGTTCCCAGATGGCCGTGGAGGTGGTTGATCTCCCGATAGCGGATGGCCCGGGGGGCATTCCAACTCTGAAATACGGCTTCCACGGCCAGGTGGAGCTGCCGTAGTGGATTTTGGGGGAAGTCTTCGCCTGTGTGCCGAGCGTATATCTCCTTGTATCGCTCCACCAACGCCTTCAGTCCTTCCGTTGGGACCTGGGTATCGTCAATAGCACCGAACTGGTCCTTCACCGTGGCGAAGGCGTCCTCGAAGTGTTCGTGGCCGACTCCCATGACCACGTCGCCAAACATGTTGACGAGGCGCCGGTACGCGTCATATGCGACCCGTTCGTTCCCCATGGCACGTCCCACGAGGTCCACCGTGTCGTCGTTCAGGCCCAGATTCAGAACCGTGTCCATCATCCCGGGCATGGACACTGCCGCGCCGCTCCTCACCGAGACCAGCAGAGGTTGGGGTCCGGCGCCGAACACCTTCCCCATCTCGTCTTCCAGCTTCCCGAGATCCCGTTTCACCTGCGTCATGAGGCCGGGGGGTAGGTTGCCCCGCCGGTCGTAGTATTCCGCGCAGACGTCGGTGGTGATGGTGAAGCCGGGCGGTACAGGGAGCCCGAGAGACCTCATGTACGCCAGGCTCGCCCCTTTCCCACCCAAACGTTCCTTCGAAAACCGCGTCCTCCGAGACCCCAGTCTTCCGAAATAGTGGATCCTCTTCTCGGGACGCACGGACCGGATTCGCCGGCCGCGTTGTTTCTTGGATCCACCTGTCCGATCGTTCGCCATCGAGAGACCTCCTACCGCGTCGGATTCCCTGGAGCCATGAGCTTGGCCCGGGGAGGATGGAAAGAAAAGCGAGTGGTGTTTGTCTTCTCCAAAAGATGGGCGGGCCGGCCCTTTCCGAGAAAGCACCGGCCCGCCCATCCAACTTGCCGTGATCGCCTCCCCTGGGGAAGGGGTTCGGCAACCCTCTCCTGCAGCGCCCGTTACCCGTGGGTCCGCCCGGCTGCGTCCACCGAGGCGATGGTCACCAGGTTCACCACGTCCTGTACGGTGGCACCCCTTTGCAGAACGTGGACCGGTTTTCGCATGCCCAGAAGGATCGGCCCGATGGTCTCCGCCTCACCGATCTGACCCATGAGCTTATAAGCGGTGTTTGCCGCGGAGAGGTTGGGGAACACCAGCACGTTCGCCGGCCCGGTGAGGTTCGCGAAGGGGTAGTTGCTTTTGAGGAGGTCGAAATCCACCGCAGAATCAGCCTGCATCTCCCCATCAACTTCCAGGTCCGGCGCCACTTCCTTTATGAGCGCCACGGCCCGAGCCACCTTGTCAGAAAACGGATGGACGGCCGATCCGAAGTTCGAGAAAGAGAGCATCGCCACCTTTGGCTCGATCCCCAACTCCTTCACGAATCCCGCGGAGAGGAGGGCGATCTCAGCGAGCGTCTCGGCATCCGGATCGATGTTGACCGTGGTGTCTGCAAAGAAGAGTAGTCGCTTGTCCGGCAAGGCGATCATGTAGAGTCCCGCCGCGTGCCTGACCCCCTCCGCTCGCCCCACCACCTGGAGGGAAGGCCGGATGATCTCGGGGTAGTGAGACTCGATCCCGGCCACCATGGCGTCGGCATCCCCCTCCCGGACCATCATCCCCGCAAAATGGATGGCGCGGTTCATCAGGCTGTTCGCCTCGGCCAGCGTCATCCCCTTCCGATTCCTCCGCTCATAGAGAGCCTCGGCATACTCGGCCCGCTGATCCTCCTCCTCGGCAGGGTGAACGATCTCTACCCCCGCCAGGTCCACTCCCAGGTCCTCGGCTCTGGCGTGGAGTCGGGCCGGCTTGCCAATGATGACCGGGACCGCAACACCCTCCGCTACGACCTGTGAGGCGGCGCGAAGGACCTTGTCACTGAAGCCATCCGGAAGAACCACCCGCTTGGGGGCTCGCCGGGCTCTGGACACCATCCTCTGCATTACTTCCATCCCCGGTCCCTGGCTGGCCTTCAAGCGATCCCTATACTCTTCCAGGTCCAGCTCCGTCCTGGCGACTCCATCCTCCATGGCAGCTTTCGCAACAGCCGGAGACACCCAGAAGAGAACCCGAGGATCGAAGGGTTTGGGGATGATGTAATCCCGACCGAATTCGATGGCGTCGCCGCCGTAGGCCATGATGACCGATTCGGGGACCTCCTGCCGTGCGAGCTCGGCAAGCGCGTTCGTCGCAGCCACCATCATCTTGGGCGTCACGGACCGGGCCCTGACATCCAGAGCGCCCCGGAATATGAACGGGAACCCAAGGACATTGTTCACCTGGTTCGGGTAGTCGGAGCGCCCCGTCGCCATGATGGCGTCGTCCCGGACCTCGGCTACTTCCTCCGGGAGGATTTCCGGCACCGGGTTGGCGAGACCAAAAATGACGGGGTTGTCAGCCATGGACCTCACCATCTTCTTGCTCACCATCCCGGCTATGGACAGGCCCACGAACACGTCGGCGCCCTCCATGGCATCCTCCAGGCTCCGAGCCGGGGTCTCGACGGCCCACTCCTCTTTGAACTCGTTCATCCCCTCGGAGCGGCCCTTGTGGATGACCCCTTTGGAATCCACCATCATCATGTTCTCGTGCTTCACACCGAGCCGCATGAAGTGCCGGGCCGAGGAGATCGCCGACGCGCCGGCTCCACTGAAGACCACCCGTGCGTCCTCGAGCTTCTTCCCGACGATCTCCAGTGCGTTGATGAGGCCTGCGGCTCCGATGATGGCAGTGCCATGCTGGTCGTCGTGGAACACCGGGATGTCCATCGTCTCCTTCAGGGTCCGCTCGATCCTGAAACACTCCGGGGCTTTGATGTCCTCCAGATTGATCCCGCCGAATGTGGGCTCGAGGAGCTGGCAGGTCCGGATCACCTCATCCGGATCCTCCGAAGCGATCTCGATGTCGAACACGTCGATGTTCGCAAACCTCTTGAAGAGGACACCCTTTCCTTCCATGACGGGCTTCGAGGCCAACGCCCCGATGTTCCCCAAACCCAACACCGCCGTCCCGTTGGAAACGACGGCTACCAGGTTGCCCTTGGTCGTATAGAGAAACGCGTCGTCGGGGCGCTTCTCGATTTCCAGACAAGGATCGGCTACCCCCGGGCTGTAGGCGAGGGAGAGTTCCCGCTGAGTGGCCATCGGCTTGGTAGCCTTGACCTCGATCTTTCCTGGACGTCCGCCCTGGGTGTGATAGTCGAGGGCGTCTTGTTTCGTAATCGCCATTATGCCTCATTCCCATGGTGGGAGTGTTTCCATCAATTCGGTTCCATCCCCGGTGGTCCGGGGGTGGTCATTGCAACATCCGGACCGATGAGATAGGGGCGTTTGCCCCTCGGTCCAGACCGCCTAAATTAGCGGAAAACTCAGGCTGGAGGCGACCTTGGAGATCAAGCAGGGCCGGATGGTTCATCTCGGCTACGGGAAGTACTGGCGCTCCGACGAGATCGTGGGCCTATGCCCCATCGAAGAGGACAGAGGGCCGGGGCGGAGAACGGAGGTCTACGTCGGGACCCGGGAGGATCCTCTGGTAGTGTCCAGGTCGGAACAGTCCATCCTCAGTGACATGGCCAGCCTTCCGACCGAGGAATTCGCAGCAGAGGAGGCTCGTGGGGTCCTCGCCGAGCTCCTGGAGGACCTCCACGATGTGACGCCTGTTCTCCGAAGGATGCTGGAAAACGAGGTCCGTCTCGATCTGGATATTTGGGAGCGTCGATTGAAGAGCCTCCTGTACAGGTCATCCAATCGAGAAGAGCCTGAGGATCAGGAAGATCTCTTTTCCCCCCAAGGATGAACTCGCCCCGGCGAGCCCTTCCCCTCCGTCAGCATGCGTGGCTTTTCAGCCCTGAAACGGGCCCTTCTGCTCCTACCGGCCCTTTCCCTTTCCCCGGGGAAGAGTGAGGCCCAGGAGTGCCCGCAGGGCGAGATCTCCTACATCTTCATCGACAACCGGTCGATCTTCGACACCACGGAGCTCCCTCCCGACGCACCCCTGCTTTGGGCATACAAGCTGGCCAACGCCCTCCACATCCGGACGCGCGAGGATTTCATCCAGGAGGAGCTACTGTTCAAAACGGGAGACTGCCTGGACCTGCTCCGTCTCTCCGAGTCGGAGCGCTTGCTCAGAAGCTACCGTTTCATCGCCCGTTCGGACGTGTTCGCCATCCCCCAACCCGACGGCACGCAACACGTCGTCGTGGATACGCAGGACGAATGGACCACGAAGGTCGACCTGGGCTTTCGGATGGAGAATGGCCCGAGGTTCACTGGCGTCGAGCTGACGGAAGAGAACCTTCTGGGGAGGGGGATGGGCATCCGGTTCTTCTTGAAAGAGGACAAGGAGCAGCAGGATCTGGGTGTGGAGTTGGAAACGCCCCGCCTTCTGAATACCCGCTGGGACGCCAGGATCGGGGCTGGAAGGACCCGGGTTGGTAAGTTCTTCGAGGAATCCCTCTACTTCCCGTTCGTTGGGGAGGTCGGTCGGGTGGCAGCTCGCCAGAGTTACCTTTGGAGAGAAACGCTCTTCTCCTACGCCATTCCCGACGACCCTGATCATACGCACCTACTCCTGCCCTTCCTGGACAGACGGTGGGATCTTCTGGTGGGAGGGCGGCTCGGGACCCCCGGAGACCTCACGGTCTTCGGCGCCGGCGTGTCCTGGGAGTCCATCCGCTTCCGGGGGTTCCCCTCTGACCTGGAGTTGGTCCTGGACCGGGATTTCTCCAATACCGTTCCAGCCGATGCGGAGAGCATCGAGGCCGTCCAGGACCAGGTACACACCCGCCAGGCCAAGCGGATCAACTTTTTCTTTGCCCAGCGAAACCTCAGGTACGTCCAAAGGCGAGGACTGGACGCTCTGACAGGCATTCAGGACGTTCAGGTCGGGACCGAGGTCCTCGTGGGGCTTGGGCGGGCCCTGGAGGTCCTTGGCAAGGACGGTACCCGTCTGGCCGATGACGTCCACACGCAGGTTTCCCTGTTCGCGGGACGGGCCTGGGATGGGTGGACCCTCAACGCGCAGATGAGCGCAGAGGCCCGGCAGGTCTACCCCGAGCGCGGAGAGGAGGGGCGGTGGGACGATATCTTCGGCGAAGCGGACGTCTACCTCTACTGGCAGCCTGATGTGTCGGGACCTCACACGTACCTCTTCCGGCTCTCCGCCGCCGGGGGGTGGTCGGTGAAAACTCCCTATCAGCTCACCCTGGGCGGTCACGAGGCGGTCCGAGGATACCGGGACGATGCCTTTCCGGGAGGACGCCGGGTGGTCATGAGCTTTGAAGATCGGTTTTATCTCCCCTGGCCCGCCCCCGGCCTATTCGATTTCGGGCTGTCCTTCTTTGTCGACCTGGGCCATATGGTCCCTGGCGCGGTCCCATTCGGGGTTGATTCCGGCTGGCGAGGAGCCATCGGCGGCGGGGTCAGGTTCGGACTCCCTCCCGGGACTGGAAACATGTTCCGCGTCGACCTGGCCACCCCCCTCGGACCGAAAGCAAAGCTGAGCGATCTCGTCCTCAGGATCAGCCTGAACGAAGTTCTCGGCATTCTCCCGGGCTTCAGGGATGTGCAGTTGGTCCGGAGTCTCCGGAGCGGGGTCCGTCCAGAGTTGATCTCCCAACCGTGGTGACGCTGACGATCCCAACCCGTATGGGCCGGGAGGTGTTGCCGTGAGCGAATTCCTGAGCCTCCCCTCCCCCTTTCTCTTGCTTCTCCCGCTGAGCATTGCGGCAGGGGTAGATTTCTTCCTGACTCTCCTGGTGGCGGGTTTGTCCCTTGGTTTTGGGTGGCCCGGGATGCAGGACCTCGGCCCGGATCCTCTCCACTGGGGGATTCTCGTCGTCCTCTCGGTTCTGTACCTCGCCGAGGCCGCTGCGGATATCAAGCCTCTCCCCTCTCTCTTCTGGCATTTCCTCCAACTCTTCCTCCGGCCACTCGGCGGGATACTCCTGGCCTTCACCCTGCTCAATGGCCTTCCTCTCCTTCTCCAGATCATCGGGGCCTCGATGAGCGGAGTGGTATGCGCTTTTACCCATGTCCTCACCTGGGGCCGGAAACTGTCCCTTTTCCTGAACCCCAGAGAGAGGGTATCGCGAACCACAGAGGTCTTGGCCGAAGACACCCTCATCCTGGTCTTTTTGGCCCTGACGGTGGACCGACCCGACGTTGCATTCCTTCTCTCCGGCCCGATCCTCTTTTTCGGCCTCCTCCTGGGTGGACAGTACCACCACCTGGTCCGGTTTGGGGTGAGCCTGTCCAAAGACCGCGCTTGGGGTTTCCTCTCCCCTCGTCGATGGAGAGAGGGATCGGAGCTTCCATCCTGGGCGCGGGGGGCCATGGTGGGCCACGACATGTCTCCCGTGAGGGGGATTCCCGTCGGAGCCATGGGTCTCCCAGGACTGAGAGGATTTCGGGAAGGTTGGCTCCTCAGGGCGGGCGGTGCGGATGTGTTCACCTACCGAAAATGGCGGAAACCCCTGACGTTCTCTTCGGAGCGTCTTTCCTCGGGCCCGGAGGAAGACCTGGGATTCGTCCTGAAAGTGCCGCTCCAGGTCCCGGAGACGGACGAATCGGCACTTTTCTTGCAGAAAAGCCATTCAGGCCTGAAATCCCATAAGTGGTAAAAAACTCTTGACTTAGGAGATTGGCGCTCATAACTTTCACGGACTTTTCCACTCCCGGTTCGTTTTGGTCCCCGAAGTGGCAATTCGGGAGTCGAAATTGGTCATTTTGACCTAATACAACCGTTCCTCCAGCTGGTCCGCCATCGCCTTCATCGCGAGGTACAGAAAACGGATGTTCTCTACTTCCCGAGGCCTGGACTCCTTCGATCAGTATCTCCAAGACGTCGAGAAATACCCCCTAATTTCAAACCCCGCTGAGGAGCGAGCCCTGGCCCGCAGGGCTCGGACGGGTGACAAGGAAGCTGCAGAACGCCTGGTCACAGCCAACCTCCGGTTCGTCATCTCCTATGTGAAGAAGTACCAGGGGCGAGGGCTCGGCCTCGCTGAGCTGGTTTGCATCGGGAACGAGGGACTTCTCAAGGCTGTGAAGAAGTTCGACCCCGACAAAGGGGTGAAATTCATCTCCTACGCGGTCTGGTGGATCCGACAAACGGTCCTTCAGGCTCTTGCCGAGCAGACTCGCTCCGTGAGGATCCCCCTGAACCAGAACTCCAACCTGGCGAAGCTCGCGAGGACCAACACTGCTCTCACCCAGCAGCTCGGTCGGACCCCGACCGACCAGGAGTTGGCGGGGGAAATGGAGGAGCCGTTGGAGACCATCCGGGCCCTCCGGAGGGTTGCCGCCAGCGAGCTCAGTCTGGACGCTCCCATCGATCGCAGCGATCGGGACAGTGCCAGCTTCGGCGAGCGGTTCGCGGGGGCCGAGGCCAGCGATATCGAAGAAGACGTCGAAGCCATCGCTCGCAGGGACTACCTCGAAACCATGTTCGAGCAGTACCTCACCGAGCGGGAGAGAAAGATCCTCTACCTGTACTACGGCCTCGACGACGGGGAGGAGCGCACGCTCGAAGAGATCGGCTCTCTGCTGGGCGTGACCCGAGAACGGATCCGGCAGATTCGAAACCGGGCATTCGAGAAGCTCCGGGAAAGCCCCCACGGGGACTCCCTTTCCGGCTTCTGGAACGCGAACTAG
>JBDHCH010000148.1:0-9740 GCA_039592115.1 Gemmatimonadota bacterium
CCCCCACCGGGGCGGCGTAGTGTTGGTTGTGGCCACCGGGTTTCCCGGATGGTAGACTGCCGGTGGTCACATCTCCGGACTCACTGAGGGTCCCCCGGTCGGGGACAGGGCGAGAGAGGATCGAGGGACCGGGGCTCGCAGGGGGTCCGTGGACCTCCGGGGATTCCGGGTGGTCCTGACTACGCTGTCCAGAAAAACGACATCTGGGGGGGAGAGCCCGTGTTCGACGATATCCTGACCTTCTTGACCGAGAGCCCTTTACTGCTCTTGGGCGTGGCCTTCCTCCTGGCGTTGCTCGGTTACGCCCTGGTGAAGCGCCTCCTGAAGATGGCACTGTTCGTAGCCGTCTTCATCGCCATCTATCTGGGGCTGCTCTGGTTCTTGGGCCACCCGATGCCCACCGTACCGATCTGACCGACCCGTCTCGGAGGATGGTGAGCAGGATCCGTCCCGAGCCGGGGGCCGGCGCCGGTACTGCACCAGCCGGACCCCGGAAGCTTCCCAGCATCGGGGATCCGTCGGTCACCGTCCGTCGGAAACGCGGACGTACCTTGTCCGGCCGAACGGAATCACACGAAGAACGACGGGGCCGGCGAGCGTTCGCGTTCCGTCCTCTCCCCTCAACTCCAGGGTGACGGGATACTCCCCGGGAGAGACCAGGGGGCCGGGTCTCCGGCGACCGCGGGATTCGGCCGACTCCTCCTCCTCTTCTGGCATCCCCCTCAAATTCCAGAGCACCCGGTGCAGCCCGACCTCCTTCACCCCTTCGACCTCCGCCACCAGCTCGCCGTCAGGGCCCCGAACCACCAGGACCAGATCGCCCGACTCCGAGACCAACCCGGCCGGGAGATAGTAGTTCAGGATGGCCCCGAAGGGCGGATTGGGTGCCGTGTAATCCCCGGCGCCCGAGCCAGCGGAAAAATACCGAATGGGGTTGTAAATCCTGGTGCGGCGGGGAGTGAACAGGGTGGCACGGTCCGACGTCGCTGCTGTGACGATGGTTCGAAGAGGGGTGTAGTCGTCCAGGATCATGAACCCCCTCCCAAAGGTGGCAGCGACCAGGTCCCCCATCCCCTCGTGGATCTCCAGATCCCGGTAGGGGATCGTGGGAGAGCCCTCGGTGAGCTCCACCCAATGCCCTCCTCCCTCCAATGTGAAGAAGAGCCCGAATTCCGTGCCGAGGAAGAGGAGATCCGGGTTCTCCCGGTCTTCGATGATGTCCCACACCACGTGCCGGGTTGGAAGGTCCCCGGCGATGGACTTCCAGCTCCGGCCTCGATCGTCGCTTCGGAGGACATAAGGAGTGAAATCCCCGCGTTTGTGGTTGTTGAAGAGGGCGTAAACCCGGTCCGGATCGTGGCGTGAAGCCAGAACAGCGGACACGTAGATCAGCTCAGGGACCCCGGGGAAAGCGTCCATCCTCCTCCAGGTCACCCCACCGTCCTCGGTGATCTGGATCAGGCCATCGTCGGTCCCGACATAAAGGGTGTTGGATTCGAGAGGGGATTCACTGAAGGCGACCCCGATCCCGTAGTCGTTGGTGAAGACGTTCTTCCAGACGGCGTTCTCGGGCCAGACCCTCCCCATCACCGGGAGGGTGTCCCGGTCGATCTGCCGGGTGATGTTGGGACTGATGAACTCCCAGTCGTCTCCCCTGTTGAGGCTCACGGCCAGCCTGCTCCCCAGGGCATAGAGCCGGTCCGGATCATACTGGCTGATGGTCAGGGGAATGTCCCAATGCCAGTAGACCGTATCCCCGACCTCGTCCACGTGGGGGGGTGCGATGCTGGTGGTCTCTCCCGTTCGCTTGTCCAACCGGACGATCCGAGCCCCCTGGGACATCCCGTACACGATGTTCGGGTCCCGGGGATCGATCCGGGCCTGGAAACCGTCGCCTCCCACGACGCGAATCCACTCCGCGTTCCTCACACCGAAGGCGTTCCGGCTTCCGGACGGTCCTCCCGGTGTCCCATTGTCCTGAGTGCCTCCATACACCCAGTAGAACGGCTCGGTGTTATCGATCCCCACCCGGTAGAACTGGGAAACGGGGAGTGTGGCGTGGTGGCGCCAGGTGTCCCCCTGGTCCCAACTTTCATACAGGCCCCCGTCGTTTCCGATGAGCATGTACTCGGGGTCGGTGGGATCGAAAACGATCTCATGGTGATCCACGTGGACGCCTGCGGCCCGCATCGGCTCGAAGGTGACGCCCTCGTCGGTTGTGCAGTGGATGTTCACATCTACGGCACATAGGCGGCCCGGCCGGTGGGGGTCCGCGAAGATCTCTCCGTAGTACTGGGGGTCCACCACGATGTAGTCGCTCTGGCGGGTCCAGTGCTCCCCGTAGTCGTCCGAGCGGTAGAATCCACTCTCCTCATCCTGGGCTGCCACCAGGGCGTAGACCACGCCTTCCTCGTGGGGTGAGACCTCCAGGGCGATCCGGCCGAGATCCACCTCAGGCAATCCGCCGACGATCTCCGCCCAGGTGGCCCCGGCATCGTCGGACCTGAAGATCTTCCCCTCCGGCCCCCCGGCCACCAGCATCCCCACGTGGCGCCTGCGCTGATACGACGCGGCGTATACGATGTCGGGATCGGCGGAATCGAAAACGATGTCGGCAATCCCGGTGTCCTCGGAGACGTGCAGGACCCGGTCCCAGCTCTCTCCCCCATTCGTGGTCTTGTAGAGGCCGCGGTCCCCCCCGTTGGCCCAAAGGGGCCCCTGGGATGCGGCGTAGACCACATCGGAGTCCCGGGGATCCACCAGGATGTCCCCGATGTGCTCCGAACGCTCCAACCCCATCCTTCCGAAGGACTGTCCCCCGTCCTCGGACTTGTAGATCCCGTCCCCGTAACCGGCGCTCCGCTGGGAGGCGTTCTCCCCCGTGCCCACCCACACGATGTCAGGATGGGTGGGATCCACGGTCACGGCTCCGATGGAGTAGGATCCGTAGTCGTCGAAGATGGGCTCCCAGGTAGTGCCCCGGTTCACCGTCTTCCACACGTTCCCCGAGGACACGCCCACGTACCAGACACTCCGGTTCCGGGGATCGACCGCCACGTCGCTGATACGGCCCGAGGCCAGCGCCGGTCCGATGTTCCGGAGAGCCAGGGTCTCGAAGTCCGCTGAGGTGAGCTCCTGGGCGGTGAGGGGAGCCACAAGGCCGAGGCCGACGGACCCGGCCAGGGTGAGAAAGAAGGAGCGCATCGTTCGCCTGAACATGAACCTATCCTCCGGGACAGAACTCGGTGGTGAAACTGTCGAGGAGGCGAGCGTGGCCCGCCCCGTCTCGATGTAAATGGCGCCAGCACGCCTCCGGAGCACCGCGAGGCGACTGGTTAGAACCGATAGATGACTCCGAGGGCCAGTCCCCCCTCCTGCCCCCTGCCCAATTGGAGGGCCGCGGTGCCTCCCTTGGGATAAAGGTGCGGATTCAGCGGGAATAGGCTCAAGGCCCCCACGGCGGCACCAATGAGGGCATAGGTGGTGACGATCGGCAGATCACTCCCATCCTCCATACTGGCGGGAATGAAGGAGATCAAGGTGGCCAGTGTCGCACCGGCCAGCACCGTCCCGAGCTGAACACCCCTTCGGGCACCCGTTGACAGCTGATCGCCCGCCGCCAGCGTCGAATCGGCAGCTACCCCCAGGGTCACCCCCGCCATGGCCCCAAGCCAGCAACCGCCGATGGTGAGGGCCGTGACGCCGGCCGTCTCGAAGCCTCGAGGGTCGATGCGTCCGGCAGAAGCCCGCCTACCCTCTCGGCCCACCGCGTACCCTGCCGCGCACCCCAATCCCCCATAGCCCGCGGTGGTCACCAGAGCCCAGGAGGTCTTTTTCTGGCCTGAAAGGCCCTCTCCCGGGAAAAGGCTTATCAAGAAGAAGCCAAAAAGTGCAGTGACGCGGGAAGGAATTGTCACTCCAGGTTCAGAAAGTTCTGCGCCAAGATGGCCACAATAACGCCGAAGGTGAGAATCGCCAGAAGGAGAGCGGTCCAATCGATCCAGCTCCATCGCGTCTTCATCCGGAATCACTCCCCTGACGATGGCTTGACGGCCCCTTTACCCCCCGACCCTTCCACCACCGCTTCCCGTCTTGAACGACGATCTCGAACGTCCGCAGGGGACAGAAGAAGTTGCACCATGGCGTCATCAGCGCCAGGGAGGCCACCAGGACGATAAAGAGAAGAAGCCACTGGAGCGTGGTCCCTCTCATGGAGAAAAGTGCGGCGAAGGGCTCGTATCCCACCAGGGCCGGTTGGAGCGTGAGGAACGCCATGAACAGGGCCGCGAATACGATGAGGTTCCTGGTCCTGCCCATGAACCGGGCGGCCCAGCGTGGAACCCTGACCCGGATGCCGCCGATGGCGCCCACTACCCGCTGGGCTGCGCCGAAGGGGCAAGCATACAGGCAGTAGAGATTCCGGCCGTAGAAGACCGAAGTCAGGAGGAATCCCGCCAGGATGAGGTAGATCGAGAGACCGGTCCGCACATCGGGGAAGTAGCCGGACAGGATGGTCGTGACCTTCGCCAGGGTGATGGGGGAGTTCTTCCAGAACCCCAGAACCAGAAGCCCAGTGATCTGCCCGGCCCAACGCATACGGCGCCGGATGGGCCCCTTCAGGCTGTGCCCGACGATCCCGAGTGCGAAGAGTGCGAGGATGACCAGCTCCAGGAGACCGAACTCGAACGGTGCCTGTGGAAGAGGAATCCGCACATCGAAGGCCTCCCCCGCAACCAGGGCCACGGCCTCCCTCACGCTGGACACGATGGCATCGGACGACCGCGTGGCTCCGGTCACCGCCACGGCATCGGCGTATTCGTAGGAGATCTCCCGGAATGGGGACCCGGTTATGGCCCGGAAGTAGTCCGGAGCCCTCACCATCCGCCAGAAGATGGGCGTCTCCCGCTGCTCCACTACCTCCACTCCCGCGACCACACCCAGGGTGTCGAATCCCACCAGCAGGACCATGGGCCCACCGTACCCGTCGGCGCTCCCAGATCCGGCCCACCCCAGGAGGGTCCCATCGGAGGAGAAGGCGACGTGAACGCCCGCCTCGATCCGGAACGAAGCCGCCTCGGGGAGGACCCGCCGGAGGGGAGCATCCAGCTCCAACCCGCTCCTGGTTCGCCCCCAAGCCAACGCCCCGGCCAGGAGAGCCAGGGCGAAGGTGTAGACGAGAAGCCGACGGTTCATCATGCCGGACGGATCAGCATGATCCGGGCCAGGGGCAGGAGCGATCAGGGTTCCACCGCGGCTTCACCCCCACCCGGCTTCGACCGCGAGAAAAGGAGCCGCCACACCCCGACCCCGGAGATGATGGTGATGAGACCGAACAGGAGACCGCCCCTCTGTGCCGCAACGGCCTCACCCTCACCGAAGCTCGTCCCTACGAAGGCGATGGTGAATCCCGCCAGGAGAAGCCAGACCAGGAAGAGGACCCACTTTCCGAACGAGAGGGGCACACCCCGCTCCTTCGCGGCCGCGTTCACACCCATGATCACGAAGACGAACAGGATGCCTTCCACGAACCAGAAGAAGCCTGAGTTGAAGATCTGCATGGTCTCTCCTTGTGTTCCGAGTCATAGGTCCGTTGAAGCACCGAGAGGGCTGCTGCGCCGCTGGGGCCAGGCGCGACGACGAGGCATAGCAGCGCTACGTCGAGGAGGAGCAACGAAGTCCGAGAGGATGCAGCGGCCCTCGAATGCCGACGGATCTCTGACTCGGGACACTACTCCAGGTCGATGTAGTCTTCGGTGCGAAGCCACGGCGGCGGTTCTCGATAGGACGCGTTCGTGCCTCCCAGGGAAGGCATGAAGTAATCCTCGGGATCCGGCCCCGGATAGAAGCTCTTCTGCATGCTGGTGAGGACCTTCTCCGAGACACCGGTGGGATCATTCGCGGAAACCTTCATGGCCGTGCGGTGGAGCCAGTTGGCCTTCCGCGTATACGGGCACACGCTCACGCAGATCCGACAGCCCATGTTGCCCAGGTTCGAGGTCCAGAAATTCTGGCACTTGGCCGTGTCGATCTTCCACCGTCGATAACCCCTCACCTCCACCTTGTCCCCCATGGGAATAGCCCCGCTGGGGCACGCCTCCGCGCAGACCTTGCAGTGGAGGCAGAAGTCGTCCACGCCGATATCGATGGGCTTGTCGGTGGTCACGGGGATGTTGGTGGTGACCACGGCCGGGCGGAGGTTACACCCCACTTCAGGGGTAATGACGATCCCGTTCCGGCCCTGCTCACCGAGCCCCGCGTCGATGGCCACAGGGGGGACCATCAGGTCGTAACTGGTCCCCGGGATATGACTCCGGGCGGGGTACCCCAACGCCTTGATGAACGCCTCGAGGCGGGCGGCGATGATCCGGGACCGGGAATAGGCATCGTTGGACGTCCCATAGTTGGGATTGGCGTACATGGGGTCCCAGGACATGGGCGTTCCAACCACGATGGCGTAGGTCCACCAGTCCCTCACCTCGAGGGGTTCATCCAGATCTTCGAACCCCCGGCCCCGGATGGGATACCCGTACACCCAGTCGGGATTCAGCTCGGTGATTCCCACCAGGGTGGAGCCCAGCTGAAGAGAGACCGCTTTGATGAGTTCGGCTGTCTTTTCCGGATCCTTCAGCTGCGCCGGCTCGGGGGCCGGCCCGAACCGAGCCCTGGGGAAGTCGTTCTCCTCCGGCGGACCGGTGATGGGACCCGGTCCCACAGCCCCCATGGCGGCGGACCAGGCCTCAGCCAGAAGGAACTGCTCTCCGTACTCCTGGGAATCGGCCCGCTGGAGAGGCCCGAGCTCCGTCATGTTGAGAAGGTCCAACTCCAGATCCTGGGGGCGCTCCCGGTAGTAACTCCCCAACGGCTCGGAGAAGTCCTCGGGAGTGACGGGCCCCTGTCCCGGTTCTTCCTGGGCTCCGGCCGCGGATCCAGCCGCGGGTCCGGCG
This sequence comes from Gemmatimonadota bacterium, assembly GCA_039592115.1. GTDB lineage: Bacteria > Gemmatimonadota > Gemmatimonadetes > Longimicrobiales > Gaopeijiaceae > JBDHCH01. The sequence goes on from JBDHCH010000148.1 coordinate 6,945, forward strand.
CCAACGGACCCCGTGGCGGCCTGGCCTCCCGCTGGAGGCCTCATCCCTCCTTGCCCGCCAGCGATCCGGCGGTACTCCCGCATGAACCGCCCCCGCCGCTCGAAGATCTGCTCCACTCGGGAATCCGGGCGAAGGCCGGGTCCTACTTTCTGGTAGGTCGGCTCATCCACCTCGTACCTGGTCCGGTTGAAGATGAGGCTGGCGCCCTCTTCGTTCTGCCACCCCAGGTAGGTGTCGGGATCCTTCCCGGCCGCGTACCCGAACGCGCCCAACCCGGCTCCTCCAGCCGCGGCGCTGATCAACCCGGCAGCCTTGAAGAAGTCCCTGCGGTTCAGCTCTTGTCCGGTGAGCTTCTCGCCTCCGGACCCTTCTGGATTACCGTCACTCATCAGAACCCCCCGTTCGTGGAACCATCACATCTCCTCCCGGGCCGTGATGCTCTTGGATCCGTCCATCTTCCAGAACTCTGTGTCCTCCACCTGGACGCCGTATCCGCTGGCTTGATCAAACTGGACCATGACACGGTCCGCGCCCACGATCCGTCCTTCGATCATCCGTCGGATCAGCCGATGGAGCCAGGAGTTGTTGGGCTTGTTGAACGGGCACACCCGCTTGCAGTTGGAACAGGAGAAACCGTTGAAGTCGTAACATCCCTCCACCGCCGTGTACCACTTCCTGGCCCCCGGGTTGTTGGAGGCCGAGGGACCCTCGTAGGTCATGGGTCCCGTGGTCACGCTCTCGCTGGGGCAGTCGGTCGCGCAGAGCATGCAGGCCTCGCAGAACTCCGTGACGCCGAAGTCGATTGGGACGCTGGGCACGAGGGGCATGTCGGTGATGACCTTCGCCAGTCTCACCCTGGGCCCGTATTTGGGGGTCACCAGGAGCCCCATCCGTCCCAGCTGCCCCAGGCCGGCGTCGATGGCGATGGGGATGGAGAGGCCGACCCCGTTGCCGGCCGGGAGGGCTCGGTAGCCCAGGCCTCGAATGAAGTCCGAGAGCTGGGAGGAGGTCACGGCCATGCGAGAGTAGCCGTTTCCCGTGGCGGCCGAAGCGAGACGTCCCGGGGAGTTGGCGATGGCGTGATAATCCTCCTCGAACGCCAGGGCGATCACCCGGTTCATGGACCGGGGGATGTACCAGGCGTCCTCGGCCTGCTCGAACCGATCACCATCATAGATCACGGGGATGGTCCGCTCCCGGTCATCTCGGCTGGGTGCGAAGTGATCCGAGTAAAGCCAGAGGGGATTCAGCTCGGCCACCCCTGCCAGAGAGGCCCCGTAGAAGAGCGCCGCGTGGCGGACGGCCAGCGTGGCCTCCTCCCAGCTCATGTGCAGATCGCCGGGATCCCAAGGGCCCATGCGGTCCAGTCCCGCACCCCTCACCTGCCCCCCCAATCCGTCCCAATCGTAGTCCCTGCTTCCGCTCATGCTGGCATGCCTCCAGGCCGCCGCCATGAGGGCATAATCCAACCGGGTCTGGTTCGGGAGCTTCCCCTCCCCGCCCACCAGATTCTGCCGCGTTACGCTCTCGGTGACCTCCGGGCGGTTCCGCCGTTCCGGGTCCCAGACGTTCCGGCTGAACATGGTGGATTTCTCCCGCATGGGCCGCAGGAGATCCGGGTCGTACTCGTAGGGGAGTCGGCCATCGGTGAGCTGCTCCACGGGAAACGATCCGTATTCCCCCTCCGATTCCACGACCACTCCCCTGTGGGTGGCCCCCAGGACGCGGGGTGCAGCCAGGGCCGTCCCCAGGCCGGTGATCCCGGCGGCGAAGGCACCGGGTGCGCCGGCACCGATCCCTGCGGTGGCCGTGCCCGTGCCCAGGACTTTCAGGAACCGCCTGCGATCCATTCCCCCTTCTGGTGGTGCCCCGGTGCCATGCCTCGGTTGGCCGGTCTCTGCCCCCTTTCCCGCTCTCATCTCACCCATTCGTCCCTCCCTCCGACTCCGCCACCGGGGCGCTCTTCCGCCGGAACACCAACCGGCCCAGGAGCACCCACCACACCACAGCGGGGAATCCCAGGACCGTCCCCATCACCATCGCTCCCTTCGGGGTCCCTTCCCGAAGGAACTCCACGACCACCATCAGCACGAACACCAGATAGAGGAGCCCGGCCACCGTGACTCCCCACTTCCAGCCCCCAACGGCCAGGCCTCTGGACTCGGAGAGTCTCAACAGTAGGACCAAGCTCCCAGCGGCCGCAGCACCTATGATCAGCTCCGGCATGAACCCGCCCTCTCGAAGATCGTTTTTAGCACGTCGACATCCCCCACGGCACCCTTGTGGACGTCCCCCCCACCGGCATTATCCTTGGGTACTTCACCCGGTTAGGCAAATCGGATGCCAGGAAGGACGCATGTCATGCCCGCCAAGCCCCTCCTCTCGAGCCCAACCACGATCCCTTCCGACGTCTCCTGGAAGAACCCTTCAGTCCGTCGGTTCCTCGCAATGGGGCTTCTCGCTTCGCCCCTGGTGCTGACCAACTGCGCCACGCTTCGATCCTGGTTCCGAAGTGCCGGCACGTATGCGGTGGCTGCCCCGGAGGCCAAAGACCTGAATGGGAGGGGTGAGGTGCAGGGAGCCCTCTATCTCACCCCGGCCCTTTCGGATGTGATGATGGAGGGCCGGGGAACCCCAGTGGCCAGAGGCCTTCAAACCCCCGTTACCGTGGAGCCCCTGGGGCTGGAGGTGGAGACCGACGTGTTGGGGGAATTCGTCCTACCCCACCTGGATCCCGGGGACTACCACATCACTTTCTCCGATCCGGGGGGCAGGACCATCTGGGCCGACTTCGCC
>JBDHCH010000149.1:0-9580 GCA_039592115.1 Gemmatimonadota bacterium
CCACGTAGGTCTTCTGGGAGTTCTGGGCCAGGAGGGTGTGCTCGCCGGTGCCGGCGTCCACCTCGGTGAGGTACATGTCCTTGTATCCCCGATCGGTGGAGCTGACGTACAGCTTGGATCCGTCCTCGGCCCACAGGGAGTCGGGCACCGAACCGTTGAACGACGACTGGAGGGGCCGCTCGGGGAAGGTCACGGCCACATTGGAGACCGCGCTCGGAAGGCCTTCGCCCTCGGGCATTTCCAGGGTGATGATGTGAATCCCGGGAAAGGGGATGACGGAGTCGCCGGGCAGGGCGTACGGATACGAATAGTGCACCGGCCGTTGCGGGGTCATGGACAGGTAGTGGTGATGCTCCACATCCCGTTCGTCCTGCCGCGCTACGGCCAAACGCCTCGAATCCGGGGACCAACGAACATTCGGACGCCGCGGGCTCTCGTTTCTGACCTGGTTGGGGCGGGGGTAGGAAACGCCGTAGCTATGGAATTCCTCCCCGTCCTCCGTTACCTGGATGGAGTCACCGCCCCGTTTGGGCCGGATGTAGAGGTTGTGGTCCACTACGAATGCTTCCCATCGCTCGTCAGGGGACTCCACGTACGGAACGTCCGAGGGGAGGGTGTCCCCCACCGTGCAGGCATAGGCCGCGATGTCGCAAACGAAGCGTTTCTTTCGGGCCTTAAACTCGATGGACCTGAGCTCGTCGACGAACTCGAAGGAGTCGAAGGGCAGTTTGGTGCCCACGTAGGAGGTGTCGTCGGCCAAGGACATGGCGGCAGCCAGGCGGTGGTGATCGAAGAGCTGCCTGCGGGCGGGCCCGGAGGGATCCACCACGATGAATTCGTGGCCCTCTCCCAGACTGTTCCGGTACCAGAACCGGCGGCCGTCTTCCAGCCAGTTGGGCGAAACCTGGTTGCCGGAGATCATCCTGGAGGCGTGCCAGGAGAGGAATCTCTCCGCTTTGTTGTAGTCGACTTCCTGGGAAGAAAGGAAGGTGGGCGTGGCGCACATCAAGGATGTGAGCAGAAATGCGCCAGTGGCCCGCCGAATCATGCTCATATTCGTCTCCACGGTCGGAAAAGACGCGGCCCCGCCGGAGTCGGGGGGCAGTGGTCAAGGGCGAAATCGTCGGGCGAATGTAGGAGGGGAGGCTTTGATTGACGAGGCTCGCCGGAAGACGGAGCTCGGTCCAATCCTTCGACTCCGACCGCAGACCGGAAAAAGGAGGCTGGATCACCTTGCCGCCCGACGGGGACGGGCGGATGTTTCTCGCATGAAGACCCCACTCGGATCTCATGAGCGGCTCTCCAATGTCGGGCCCCGGATCCGTCGCTCCCGATCTCGGCGTTCCCTCGACCACTCGGATCGATGCCGGTTCCTTTCCCGGTTCCTCCCCCTCCCGGCCGCATTTCTGCTGCAGGCCTGCACCCTGGTGGGGGGCTCGGCCACCGCGTCGGGACCGCCGGAACCGCCCCCCGCCGCCTGGACCCAGACCGGAGTCGCCTCGTGGTACGGGGAACCCTTCCACGGCCGGGAGACGGCTTCTGGGGAGGTCTACGACATGAACGAGCTCACCTGCGCCCACCGGACCCTTCCCTTCGGGACCCGACTCCGGGTCCAGAATCTGGAAAACGGTCGAGCCGTCACCGTCCGGGTGAACGACCGGGGTCCGTTCGTCGACGGTCGGATTCTGGACGTTTCCAGGAAGGCGGCCCAGGACCTGGGCATCATCGGGCCCGGGAAGGCCCGGGTGCGGCTCACCCTGCTGGGTGCTGACCGGAGGTAACGCCCCCCCCGGGGCTCTTGCCCCACCACGATATTCGTCGTCCTTCCTTGTCTGACACTCGCAAGCCCCGGCCTGCGGCCGCACCCCACTTCTTCAGACCTCCCCTACTCGCCTGGTCTCACCCGCGAAACTCCTGGACACCATCCTCAGTATCTCTCTCCTAGACATCCGACAAGAAGCAACCCTATCTTCTTGTCGAACGTCTAGGAGAAGAAGGGGAGGCCGTGGGGGAGTCGAGTCCGTGCTGAGCACCGGCGCCGACTGGTCCGAGGCCAATCCGGAACGAGAGTCCAAGACACGGGGCCAACCACCATGACCGACCGTCAAGCCGATCTCCTCCAGGGCACCCTGGATCTACTCATCCTGAAAACGCTGGCCCTTGGCCCCCACCACGGGTGGGGAGTGTCCCAGCGCATCATGCAGATGTCCAAGGATGTGCTTCAGGTGAACCAGGGGTCCCTGTATCCCGCGCTCCACCGCCTGGAGCATAGAGGTTGGATCGCGGCGGAGTGGGGAACCAGCGAGAACAATCGAAAGGCGAAGTTCTACCGGCTGACTCGGAAGGGGCAGGCCCAACTCGCAGCCGAAGAGGACCAGTGGCGCCGGTTCAGCGAAGCAGTGGAGTGGATCCTTGAAACCGGCTGAGGAGGGGGGAGTGACCATGCGCTACCATCACCTGGGCATCCCCACGGACGAGCCCCATGAAGGGGAGACCTATCTCCCGGAGCTCGGTCTGCATGTCACCTCCTTCAAAGACAATCCCTTCGGCGTGGAGTGGATGAGGTTCGACGCCGATTCCCCACTTCCCGAACTGGTGAAGAGGACGCCACACGTGGCCTTCCAGGTGGACGATCTGGAGGCCGCGCTGGAGGGATACGAGATCCTCATCCCCCCGAACTCCCCGTCACCCGGTGTCACCGTGGCCTTCATTGTCCATGACGGGGCGCCCATCGAGTTCCTGAGGTACGACAAAGGAGGGGAGGGTGTCTGATTTTCGTCATCTCCTGCTCCGGTTCCGGGCTCTCTTCAGAAAAGCGAAGGTGGAAGAGGAGCTGGATCTGGAGATCAGGCATCACATCGAGCTGGAGACCGAGGAGAACATCAGAAAGGGCATAAACCCCGTTGAAGCTCGCCGGAAGGCCATGATGGATTTCGGGGCGGTGGAGTTCCACAAGGAACGGGCCCGGGAGGCTCGGGGCATCCGCCCCCTGGAGATCGCCGCGGCCGAGCTTCGATACGCCCTTCGACGCCTGGGTCGGGCGCCGGTCTTCACAGGCGTTTCCGTGCTGACCCTCGGGCTGGGCATCGGGGCCACCACGGCGATCTTCACCCTCCTGGACAGAGTGGTCCTGGATCCGTTGCCGTACCCCGAGGCTGAACGGCTGGTGCGGTTGAAGAGCCCCGTCCCAGCTCTGGGTCCTGCAGCCGAATGGGAGTCGTCCTCCGCCCAGTACTTCTACTACAACCGGGACGCTACGGCTTTTGAAGGGGTGGCAGCCTACTCCCGGCGGGCGGCGAACGTGATGGTGCCTTCGGGCCCCAGGCGGGCCCACATGGCCGTGGTCTCGGAGGGTGCACTCCCCCTGCTGGGCGCCCGCCCGGCGTTGGGACGTCTGCTGGATGCGGAAGACGACCGGCCCGGAGCCCCTCCGGTGGCCGTTCTCTCCCACGCCTTTTGGACACAGGAGTACGGGAGGGATCCCGACGTCCTCGGGCGACTGCTTTCCTTGAATGGAGAGCCCTATGAGGTGGTGGGAGTGGTGGATGGGGGGATCGAACTCCCCCACGAGCCCGGCATGCCCAGTGGCATGGACACGGACATCTGGGTGCCCATGCGCCTGGATCCTTCGGGGCCGTTCTACAACTCTCACATCACGCCCATGATCGGGCGCCTGGCGGTGGGATCAGCGCTGGAGGGCGCCCAGGCCGAGATGGACCGCCTGGTTCAGCAGCTCCCGGAGCTGTACCCATCGGCCTACAGCAGGGGATTCATCGACAACGGGGGTTTTCACACCCGGCTCTATTCACTGAAGGACTACATCATCGGGGACTTGGGCCAAAGGCTCTGGATCCTCATGGGCGCCGTGGGCCTGGTTCTCCTCATCGCATGCGCGAATGTGGTGAACCTGTTTCTGGTCCGGATGGAAGGCCGCCGGAGGGAGCTGGCGATCAGGGCCGCGCTCGGAGCCGGGCGCCGAGCGATCATCAGGCCGGTTCTCACCGAGAGCCTCCTCCTGGCCGTGGCCGGAGGCATCCTGGCCGTTCCGGTGAGCCTGTATGCCGTCCGAGTCATGATGTCCATGGCCCCCGCCACCCTCCCAGCCCTCGCCGACATCCGGTTGGACGGCGCGGTCCTCATCTTTGCCTTTGGCCTTTCCCTGGTGGTTTCCCTGGCTCTGACCGGGTTGTCGGCAGCACGGCACCGGCAGGATCTGGCGGCATCGAATCTGGCCGAAGGAGGGACCCGGAGCACTGCGGGGCGGGAGCGCCAGCGGATCCGGGCGGCGTTGGTGGTGTCCCAGGTCTCGTTGGCTCTCGTCCTCATCGTTGGGGCCGGGCTTCTGGTAGAAAGCTTCCGGGGTCTGCTCAGGATCGATCCGGGCATCGATCCCGAAGGGGCGTTGGCCATGGAGATCTTCTTACCTGGCGCACCGTACGACGACACGGGGCCTATGTGGGGGTTCTACTCCCAGGTTCTGGATCGCGTCCGGGCCATCCCCGGAGTCACCGAAGCCGGGATGTCCGATGTCCTCCCCTTCCAGGGCGGGTTCGGGTGCACCGTTCAGGCGTTCGAAGACCAGGAAGTCTACGCGCATCTGGAAGAGGCCGAGCTGACGACCTGTGCGGGCCAGGAACCCACGACCCCCGGGTACTTCGAAGCCATGGGGATTCCGGTTCTGCAGGGACGGACGTTCACGGCAGCCGACAACGACCAGCCCGAGCGGGGCGTGGTGGTGGTGAGCCGGGCGTTCGCCCAGCAGTTCTGGCCAGGAGAGGACCCCATCGGGAAGGGCGTCGCCCCCAGCGGGCGACAGGAGGGCCCGTTCTACCGTGTGGTCGGGGTGGTGGGAGACGTCTATTCGAGCTCTCTGGAAGAGGACCCGGCGGTCGCCATCTACTATCCCATCGTCCGAATCCCCGAGTCGGCGGGTTGGTGGCCCAATTACATGAACCTGGTGGTGACGACGGGCCTATCGGATCCCCTCTCCGTCTATCCTGCCATCCGGCAGGCTGTCCGGGACGTCGATCCGTCCATCCCCGTGGCGAACCCATTGGAAGTGCGAAATCTCCTGGCCGAATCCATGAGTCGCGTGACCTTCACGCTGGTCCTTCTGGGGGTGGCGGCGGGGATCGCTCTGGTGCTGGCGGCCATCGGTCTCTTCGGAGTGGTGTCGTACCTGGTGGCTCGGCGCCGGAATGAGATCGGACTCCGGATTGCACTGGGGGCCCAATCCCTCCAGGTGGAGGGCATGGTGGTTGTGGGCTCGCTGAAGCTGGTGGTGGTGGGGTTGGGGCTCGGCCTCGCCATCGCCTACGGGGTTTCTCGGGTGCTTGGGAGCCTCCTTTTCGGCGTCGAGCCCACGGACCCCGCCGCCTACCTGGCTGCAGGGGTGTTGGTGACCTCGGTGGCCCTCCTGGCCAGTTGGATCCCGGCTCGCCGAGCCGCCGGGGTGGATCCCCTGGATGCCCTCAGGGCCGAGTGAGCTTTCGCGGGAGGGCCCGGGCCTTCCTGTGAGAAAACGATAAACCCGAGGAGGCCGAACGTGTCGGCTTTTCATCGCATGAGAATCTGGTTCCGGTCCATCGTCTGCCCCGAGGCGCTCGAGAGGGAAATCGAAGTCGAATTCCAGCATCACCTCGAGCTGGAGATCGAAAAGAACGTCCGGGAAGGGATGACTCTGAGGGCTGCCCGACGGAAGGCGATCCTCGACTTCGGCGGGGTCGAGCGGTTCAAGGAGCAGACCCGGGACGCCAGGAGCACGCGTCGGCTGGAAGACATCCTGGGCGACCTTCGGCACTCCCTCAGGCGCCTGAAGCAGTCGCCGGGGTTCTCGATCCTCACCGTCCTCACCCTGGCCCTGGGCATGGGGGCCACTACGGCCATCTTCAGCGTGGTGAGTGGGGTCCTCCTGGAGCCGCTTCCCTACGACGAGCCCGAGAACCTCGTCTACATCAATACTTATTTCCTCCCGGAGAGCGGTTTCGATTTTCCCGAATACGCTGTCGGCTCTCCGGAGTACTTCGACTACAGGAATGCCACCGGAAGCATGGAGGAGGTGGCCGCCGTTTCCACCGAGTCGGTGACCCTCACGGCGGGATCGGGAGACCCCGAAGTGGTGAGGGCGGGATGGGTCTCTCCCAGCATGTTCACCGTTCTCAGGGCGCCGCCCTTCCTGGGCCGGACCCTCATCGAGGCCGATGGCGGGGCCGAGCCTGCGGCGGTGACGGTCCTCTCCTATGACCTCTGGCAGCGGCGCTTCGGAGGGGATTCCGCCGTGGTGGGGACCCTGGTGAACCTGGGTGTGGAGGTGGATGAGCGCCCGGTGCCCTCGGAGATCGTGGGGGTCATGCCCCCGGGGTTCTCCCATCCGGGACCCGGCATCCAGCTGTGGGCGCCCCTTCCCCTGGATCCGACCCGGACCTGGAGGGGCGGCCACTGGTTCACCATGATCGGGCGCCTGGCAACCGGCGTCTCCTACGAGGAGGCGGAGTCGGAGATGGCCGCGATGATGGAGCAGTGGGCGGAGATCTACCCCGACCATCACGTGGGGCACGGCCTCTTCATGAAGCCCCTCTTGGACCACGAGGTGGGGGACGCCCGCGCGACCCTCCTCCTCCTCCTGGGTGCGGTGGGTTTCGTTCTCCTGATCGCCTGCGCGAATGTGGCCAGCCTCCTCCTGGCCAGGGGTGAGGGGCGGCGTCGGGAGGTGGCCGTCCGGAGCGCCCTGGGAGCGGGCCGGCACCGAATCATGCAGGAGCTCCTCACCGAGAGCTTCCTTCTGGCCCTCCTGGGAGGGATCGTGGGCCTGCTCCTGGCCTGGTTCGGGGTCCAGTCGCTCCTGGCCCTGGAGCCTGGAAACCTCCCCCGGCTGGAGGGCATCGGTGTGGACGGCAGGGTCCTGGCGTTCACCGCCGGAGCGGTGATCCTCACCACCTTCCTCTTCGGCCTCATGCCGGCCCTTCAGGAGGCCAGGTCCAACCCCGGCGATGCCCTTCGGGAAGCCACGCAGCGGACGACGGTGGGGTCTCAGCGGATGCGTTTCCGGCGAGGTATCGTCGTGGCGGAGGTGGCCCTGAGCGTACTCCTGGTCATCGGGGCGGGGTTGATGGTGAGAAGTTTCCAGAACCTCCTGGTGGAAGACCCGGGCTTCAGCGCCGGAAACGTGCTCTTCGCCCGGTTCTCCCTTCCTGCGTCCCAGTACACACCGGAAGGCGCTGTCGAGTTCTTCGAGCGTCTGGAGGAGGGCGTAGGAGGCCTCCCGGGGACGGTGGGGGTGGCCTATACCTCCCGGCCACCTCTCCTGTGGCACGATCAGGAAGGCCGCTTTCACATCGACGGCCGGCCGGTGGCTGCCTCGGCGCCAATGTGTTGTGTGGGATCCCCCGTGGGCGTGAGCGACAACTTCCACGAGCTGCTCGGAATCCCTCTGATCCGGGGCCGGCTTTTCGGGCCCGACGACGACCTCCCCGATGGCCCGAAGGTCGCGCTGGTGGACGAGGCCGCGGCGAATCGATACTGGCCGGGGGAGGATCCCATCGGCCAGCGTATCGGGTTTGGGAGACAGGAGGAGGACGGCTGGATCGAGGTGATCGGGGTGGTGGGATCGGTGGCTTACGATGGACCCGGACTGGAATTCCCCACGCTGTACAACCCGGCCAGCCAGACACCCCACTTTGCCGTTCGCACCCGGTACCTGGTGGTCCGTACCGCCGGGGAACCGAGGATCATGGTGGAGGGCGTCCGGAGGGTCGTCCGGACGCTGGATCCCGGCCAGGCCGTTGCCAGCACCTTCACCATGGAGGAGATCAAGGGCCGGTCCCTGGCCCGACCCCGCTTCATCCTGACCCTCTTCGGGGTTTTCTCGGGGGTGGCGCTGGTCCTGGGTGCCGTCGGGATCTACGGCGTCATCTCCTACGCCGTGGCACTCCGGGCCGGCGAGATCGGCATTCGGCGGGCCCTCGGCGCCGAGGAGGGGGCCGTGATGGGGATGGTCCTGAAGCAAGGCGTTGGACTGACCACCGTGGGACTGACGCTGGGGCTGGCGGGAGCTGCCGCCGGCACCCGCGTGCTCGAGGGATTCCTTTACGGTGTGAGTCCCACCGATCCTTTCACGTTCGTGGCCGTGGCGGCGGTAATCCTGAGCGTGGCCGTGGCGGCGGCGTTCTTCCCGGCGCGGCGCGCCAGTGGGGTGGACCCGTTGGAGGCGTTGCGCGTCGAATGATCGATCTGGGACGCCTCCGCCTCTGGGCGCGGGCCATCTTCCGGCCCAGATCCGTGGAGCGTGAACTCTCCGACGAGATCCGTCACCACATCGAGCTGGAAACAGAGAAGAACCTCCGGGCTGGGATGGATACGAGGGAAGCCCGAAGGAGAGCCCTGCTGGACTTCGGTGGGGAGGAGCGGTTCAAGGAACAGGCGAGGGAAGCCCGATCGACGCGACACCTGGAGGACAGTCTCATGGATCTTCGCTATGGTCTGAGGCAGCTCAGGAAGCACCCCGGATTCACGTTCGTGGCTCTCCTCTCCCTGGCCCTGGGGATCGGCGCGAACTCTGCGATCTTCAGCGTGGTGAACTCGGTGCTCCTCCGACCCCTCCCCTTCGATGAACCGGACCGGATCGTGGTCCTCGAGGAGCGCTATGATGGGGAGTCCACGCCGAGCTTTTCCCCGGCCGATTTCCTGGACCTGAAAAGCGAGGTCGCATCCTTTGAAGCGGTTGTGGGATTTCGCGGCCACGCCATGAGCTTCCTGGGAACCGAGGGGCCTGAACGAATCCGGACCCTGAGCGTCTCCCCCGACTTCTTCCGGGCGTTCGGGACCCGGCCCGCCCTCGGGCGGTTCTTCCAGGACACTCCGGAGGAGGAGACGGCGGGGAAGATGGTGGTCTTGAGTCAGTCGACCTGGAGGAACCGGTTCGGCGAAGATCCCTCGGTTCTGGGCCGGTCGGTTTCCCTCAGCGGTGAGCCCCATGTGGTGGTGGGGGTGGCGCCCGCCTCATTCGAGTACCCGGAAGGGACGGAGATGTGGGTCCGGTCCTACCGGGAGGGGATTCCCGAGCCCCCGGTAGACGTGGGGGAGACGCTTTCGGACCTCCGGGATCTCGGCTTCTTCCAGGTCCGGGCCCGTCTTGAAGAGGGGGCGAGTCTGGAGCTGGCCCAGGCCGAGCTGGATCTTCTCTCGGGACGGCTGGCTGAGATCAAGGAGATGGAGGGGCGCGGGTACTCGATCACCCTCGTACCCTTGCGGGAGTTCATGACCGGGGACGTCAGGGCGACCCTCCTGGTGCTCCTCGGGGCCGTGGGGCTGGTTCTCCTCATCGCCTGTGCCAACGTGGCGAACCTCCTCCTGGCCCGGGCCGCGAGTCGGACGCCGGAGCTGGCCGTGCGGACCGCCATGGGTGCGACCCGAAACCGGATCTTCCGGCAGCTCCTGGTGGAGAGCCTCCTGTTGGGTGGTGTGGCCGGGCTGGCCGGGCTGGGTTTGGCACGCTGGGGATTCGGAGGCCTCCTGCTTCTGCTACCCACAGACATCCCCCGGCTGGAGGGCATAGACCTGGACGGAAGCGTTCTCCTCTTCA
>JBDHCH010000150.1:0-9513 GCA_039592115.1 Gemmatimonadota bacterium
GCATCCGATCCCATCGACCAGACGGACCCTCCGGACCCGACGGCCACGGTGTCGGCCGTACGGGGCACCGACCTTCCCGCCATGGCCCGTCAGGTCCTGGATCCACTCGGCGGAATCGAGACGGTGGTTCACGCCGGAGAGTCCGTGTTCATCAAGCCCAACATGGTCACCCTCCCCTGGGCCGAGTACGGAAACAGCTTCTCAGGCGGCGAGTGCACCAAGCCGGAGATCGTCGTGGCGGTGGCGGAGGAGTGTCTCAAGGCCGGTGCGTCGGAAGTGGTGGTGGGCGATGGCTCGCACGCGGTGGAGCTACCCTGGCACTACGCCCGCACCCTGGATGGCTCGGCGAACCTGGCTGCGGAGATGATTCGACTCAGCGCCGAATACGGCCGACCGGCTCGGGTCGCCTCCCTCGAGGCCGACTCTCCCGAGTGGGTCGAAGTGCCGTCGAGTACCTACCTCGGCACGATCCTCGTTTCCAGTCTGGTGGCTCATGCCGATCGCGTGATCTCCATCCCGGTAGCGAAGACCCACTCCTGGGCTCAGCTCACCCTGGCCCTGAAGAACTTCATCGGGGTGGCGCCCCTGTGGCGGTACGGCGATCTCCCAAATGGGATTCCCGATCGGGGGGTCGTCTTCGACCACAGCACGCCCCGGGCGATCTCCGCCATCTTCCTGGATATGGTAGCCGGCGTCCAACCGGACCTGGCCATCGTCGATTTCTCGATCGGGATCGAGGGAAACGGCCCCAACCTGGGTCATGGAGGCCGCACCGTAGACATGCGAAGCCGCCTCGGATCCTACCTCCTCCTGGCCAGTACCGATCTCGTAGCGGCAGACGCCACGGCGGCTCGCATCATGAACCATAACCCGAGTGGAACCGCTCAACTCACGATGGGATATGAGAGAGGGATGGGGGAGATCCGGGAGGAGTATATCGAGATCGTTGGGCACTCACTGGAGAGCCTCCGCGTGCCCTGGGCACGGGCTCAGGTGGGAGGCCAACAGCTTGCTGCCTCGGGCAGGCGTGCTCCCTATCCATGCCCCGGACGGATGGCCAACGCGTAGACGGGTCTCTACCCTAGCCACTCTCTCCCGACGGCACCCAATCCCCGCCTCCGGATCCAGCCCCTTCCCCATAGTTCTGGATCAGGGCCTGAATTCGGGGATGATCCCGGACCAGCTCGAACTCCACGCCGATGAGGGCATTCAGAGGGGGCACACCTGGAACGGAGAATACCCCCTCCATGGCCTCCGCAGCCTCCTCGGCCATTCCCAACTCGGCGTAGATGCTGGCCGCGAACTCGAGAAGGTCTCGGCCGAAGACGGGATCAACCGTGATCGGTAGGATCTCCGTGACACGTTCGGCCTCTCGCACCGCTTCCTCCCTCCGGCCCAACCCGGCATAGGCCCTCCCCAGCGAGGCGTGGATCCGGGGGTCACCCGGTTGTTCCTCCAGAGCCTCCTGGCACCTCCGCACTGCCTCCTCGAACGCCCTTTCTGCCCGTTGGGGATCCAACTTCTTGAACGTCCAGGCCTCCAGGAGCTCCCGGGGAGCCCACCAGAACCCTCCGAAGTCGAGGGTGGGCCGATCGATGCGCTCCAGCGCGGCGATCTTCCCCTCGGGATCCTCGGTCATCAGCCATTCGAAGAAGGCCTTCAGCCCGAACACATTCACCTCCGGGGGCACTGTAGCCAGCGCAGCAAGCCCAGGCGCCCCGTTCCCCGTGCGACGCCAGGTCAGCCAGCCGCGGGTGAATGCGGCTTCGTAAAACTCTGGGTGGAGTTCCTGGACCTGGTCGAAGATCCTGTTCGCATCGTCCCACCGGCCCCGATCGGCATAGGCCCCTGCCAAGTTCATGGCGACTTCGGCGTTGAGGGGATCAAGAACGGCCGCCCGTTCCCGTACTGCGAGGGATGCGTCCCACTCTCTCCGGCGGGTCAACAGCTCTGCCTTCAGCGTCAGGACGTCGCCAAACCCGGGGAGTCCCTCTTCGGCCGTGGCCAAGGCCTCGGCTGCCTCCTCGTTCTCGTAACGGTGGAAGTGGTAGAAGGCGGTAGCGAGATATCCTTCCGGCAGCCCAGGGTTCAGCTCCAACGCCTCCTCGGCGGCCTCGCGAGCCTGGACCAGACGGGCCTCCGTTCGGTCGTAGAAGAGGTAGAGGATGCTGTGGCTCATGGAGCGCCACGCATGAGCCAGAGCGAATTGAGGATCGGCCGCGGTGGCTTCCTCGAGCAGCGTCTGGGCGATCTCGAGGTCACTCGGCTCCCAACCGGTGCGAGCCAGGGCTTCCAATCCCCCCAGGTAGAGCGTGTACGCTTCCAGGTCCTCTGTCGGCACCTCAGCGATGAGTGCCTCTTCCTCCGGCACCAGCTCCGCCTGGAGAGCGCGGGCGACCTGGCCGGCCAGGTCGCTCTGGATTTCGAAGACATTCGCTACGGTGAACTCACGGTCGTAGATGTCCGCCCACAGGTGAGTGTCCGTTTCGGCGTCGATGAGCTGGACGTTCAAACGAACCTGGTCGCCGGCCCTCATCAAACTCCCCTCCAGGACCGTCTGGACGCCCAACTCCCTGGCAATGACCGACATCGGCTTCTCTGTCCCAGCGTACTGCATCACCGAAGTGCGGGCGATAACGTCCAGACTGGCGATTTTGGACAACTGGGTGAGGAGCTCGTCGTGAAGGCCGGCGGCCAGGAAGGCGGCGTCCTCCTCTTCCTGAACGCTCATGTTGATAAAGGGAAGGACGGCAATGCCCGGGCGACCTAATCCAGTCCTGTCCATTTCGGCAACGGTACTGCTTGGAGAATCCAGCCTGCCGTCGCCTGGCACCGCCACCGCCATCACTCCACCGGTGAGCGCAAGGAGAAGTGCAATGATGAGGAGCTCGGCGCCACTCACCCTCTGCCGACCTCTCTCCCCATGATACCAGGCCAGAACCAGGGTCAGGAAGAAGCCGGCGAAGGCGACCAAGGCCAGGCCTCTGGGGACGACAGACGGCCAGGAGAACTGCTCAGCGGCGAATCCCCCGATCTCCAGAAGGGCCCAGGCACCGGCCAGGTAGGCCAACGCCCACTGCACCAGGGCCCGGTCCCGGATCTGCAAGATGAAGCGGCCGAAGCGGTCCTCGGGAGGACCCGTTGGGCGAGCCGTGACCGATGAGGATGGCCCCTCACCCTCTTCCGGGAGCTTCACTCCCCCTCCACCCGTCTTCTTCATGACTTCTGCGGGCGTGGGCACTCTGAGACCATCGTTGGAAATGGCGAACACCGTCACGGGGTGTTCCAGGTTCTTCAAGCGAACGGGGCCGAGAGACACAGCTTCGATGGAGGCATGGTTCTTTACTTCGTCATAGACCTTCCCAGAGACCATTACGCCACCGGGGGCGGAAATCCCCTCGATCCTGGACGCCACGTTTACGCCGTCCCCGTACACCCCTTCGTCGTCATGGACGATGTCCCCCGTGTGAACCCCGATCCTGAGAGGGATCAGCGGCCTCCCCTTCAACTCCGATTGCACCTGGACCGCGCATTCCACCGCCTCTACGGCGCTGGAGAAAATGCTCAGCGTGCCATCGCCGTAAAACTGAAGGATCTCCCCATTATGCCGTTTGACGGCCTCGGTGATGATCCCGCGATGGCGGTCCCTCTGAGCCCAGGCTTCCTCCTCATCCTCCTGCATGAGGGCGGTATAACCCACCATGTCGGCAAACATGATGGCCGCGAGCTGGCGCGTACCTTTCTCCGGCATGAGTGAGTCCCAGTTCGGGAATCCAATCAAGGGATTCGATTCGGACTGCTGGGGAAGCCTCAGCGATCTCTGCCAAGATGTGAGCGGGGTGAAGAAAAGGGCAAGGACTCGAGCCAGGACTCGAGCCAGGCCGAGCGGCCGGAAGATGACGGCTTCAGAGAAACACCGCACCCACCAGGGAAACCGCCCGGTACACCCACGAGACTTCCCCGCCGATGGGGCCCAGGCGAAGGAGTGCCACAGCTCCAGCGAAAGGAAGAACGGGCGTTTCTCCGGCCACCTTGAAGAGCCTGGTATCGTAGCCCCGGATCAAGCCGGCCCGGAACCCGAGCGTGATCCCGACCCGGCCCCGTCCGGCCTGATACCAGACCCGCTCCGCACCCACTGCGTATGTGCGCCGCTCGAACGAATTCACACAGGTGAACGCGAAGAAGCTCCGGTACTGGAGACCAAACCCGTTGTTGCTCTCCCTCGGATACGGATCGTCCCCGAACGGGTGGAGAGTCCACATGCCCAGATAGATCCGGTCGTGGGGGGAAGCCAGGCTCCAGAGCGTCCAGGGGGATCGGTGGGGTACATCAGGGCCCGGCCCGCCTGGCTCCTGCCCCTTCACCGAGGTCGAACCCCATGCGAGGGCCAAGAGTAGGGATACGGCCAACACCGTTCCAGCAGGGACTCTCACACCACGATCCCTTGGTCCTCAGCCCTCGATCACGGATTCGGCGAAAATTTCGATGGGGGTGTGGAGCGCATCACCCGGGCCGAATTCCCACACGAGGGTGGTTTCATCTCGGTCATGGGCGTTGGAGTCGGTTATCCGGCCGGGCATGTTCAGCCGGAAGATGATCTCCGAGTTGAACGCGATGTTCAGCCCTGGGAGATCCTCCTCCAGGAAGGAAACGAACCGGTCGTCGCTCTCCACGAGGACTTCCGAAAAGAGACTCGTCAGCGACTCGATGCTTTCCTCCGGATAGTGTTGGCGTACCAGTTTCAGCCCCTGATCGGCCGTCCTCTGGGCAGCTTCGGACAACAGAGCGTCTTCATCCCCGTCCCCACTCAGCAGGCCCTCGTCGACCGCCACCCAGAATCGCGCCCTGGCGAAACCGACGATCTGGCCTCTCTCCTCGGCGGAAAGCCCCGGGAATCGGGAGTGTAGCGCCTCATCCAGGTCCCCTATTAGGAACTCCGCGATTGCGTCCACTGCCCGTTCCCAAGTGAAGGTTTCCCGATAGGCAAAAGAGATGTTCCCGTCGCTGTCGGCCGCCCGGCGGAGATGGACGGTATTCCGGAATTGGACCTCACCCAGCGACACGTACCCGATCTGACGCCCAGCCTTGTCCGGGACCGCACCGGAAATCCGCACTCGGCCCGTAAGATCCGACCAGGAGGCCAGATCGCCCACCACGGTCCGGCGTTCGAAGTGGTGTATCGTCTCCCCGTCATCCTCCACCTCTTCGGTGTGGGTCCATCCATCCTCGGGACCGACGCTCATGAGCGAGGGGAAATCCTCCAGGGCCACAACCACGTCTTCCTCCGCAGCCGCGTCCATGATCTCCACCCGAAGCCCACTCCCGTCCGGATTCACAGTGGATTCGATGGTGTATTCAACGCACCCAGTGAGGCCTGTGGCCAAAAAGATCAGGGCCAGCGTACGCATCCGTCTCTGCTTCGTGTCGAAGGACATGGTGCTTCCTCTCTTCAGCGGGCGTCCGCTGCACCCCTACGTACAGGGCGCCCGAGTGCTCTTCGCTGCACCCCCCGACCTCCGTCGCCGGCAGGTGCCTGAATGTCCGCGATCCGCTTCCTCAGGCCGGTGGCCCCGGGGATCGGGCTCAACTCAGAAGGTCCATCAATTCCGCTGTGGGGACCCTCATATCCGGGCTCACATCGAGCGTTTCCAGGGCCCGCAGGAGATCCCGGGCCAGAACCCCGTCACCATCATCGAATCGTGCCAGGGCCTCCCGGAGCAGAGGCACCGGAAGAGGGATCCGGCTCCGCAGTACGGAATCCAGCTGATCCTGGCTCAGCACCGCCCGATCTCCTGGGACCCGTTCCAGAAGCGTCTGGAGCCCTTGAATGGTGATGCTCTCCTGTCGCGAGAGGGCCCGAGCCCAAGGGCTCCGACCCGCGAGAGCTGCCGTGCGTGCCGCGGGATCTGCGAATGGACTGGCACCCAACTCCGCAAGCCAACGCTGTTGCTCGGCCACCTGTTGGGCGAGGGTGGCTTCCCGGTCCCTCGCACTGCCCAGGGCCACCGAGAGGAAACCGGTGGAGAAGACCAGGACGAGCGTGGCTGCCGCGAGGGCGGGAATGGCCCAGCGAAGACGTGGGCGGATGGGTATCACTGTCCTTTCCTGGAGAACACCTGCGGCAACCGAGTCGGCTGCATCTGCCTCGAGACCGGCACGAACTCCGCCCCACACGGATGCCAACAGCTCCTCCGGCACCTCAGACTCCAGCTCGGCGAGTGACGGTCCCATCAGGTGCTCCTTCACCTTCAACTGCATCGAGCACTCGGTACACTCGGCGGCGTGGTGACGGAGCTGTCGGATTCCATCCTCCGAGAGACCACCTTCCACCAGAACATCCAGCTGGTCCCCGAACACCTGACAATCCACATCCTTGCTCACGTGATTCCCCCCAACTCCAAAAGGGCTGCCGCCATCTTCTTCCGAGCGAAATGCAGGGTCGTTCGCAGCGTTCCGAACCGGATCCCCAACGCCTCGGCCACTTCCTTCTGATCACCCTGCTCCACATCCACTCGGAGGAAGACCTCCCGTTGCGTCTCGCTCAGGTGTGAGGAAGCCGCCAGAACTCGCTCTCTGAACTCCGTCCATTCCAGGTCCTTCTCCGGATCGCTCCCAGACACACCCCCCATTTCCTGGATCACCTGGTCTCCCGGCGAATATTCCCGCTGGACCCAGGACCGCCGGAGATGGTCCCGGCAACGGTTTCGATGGATAGCGAAGAGCCAGGAGGTGAACGAGCGCTCCAGCTCGAACCTCGCCAGGTTCTCATGGACCCTGATCCAGGTTTCCTGGGTCAGGTCCCGGGCCCACTCCCAGTCTCCCGTGTACCGATAGGCCATGGCCATGAGGGGCCGACTCAACTGATCCACCAGCGATCGGAAGCTTTGTTCGTCACCTCGCCGGGAGGCCTCGACCAAGGGTTTCAGCTCGCGTTCGTCCACTATGGGGTTCTCCGAGCTCTACTGGTGGGGATCCATTCCGAGCACTGACGCTGCCGTCTGATGGAGTGTACGTCCCGGGACGGGGATTTGTTAAGAGGACCGTTTGGTGAGGGCCTCGTCCTGGCCTGAGTTCCCCGAAGCCCCTACCCTACCACGAGAGATTCGGCGGGGCCTGGAGCCGCCACTTCGAGCTCTAACCCACCCCTCCCGCACCTGGAGTGTCTCATGAGCCGCATGGCCATCAGAGTCGGAATCGTCGTCCTGGTCATCGGGATCGTTCTCTTCCGTCGCTTTGCGACAAATGATGGACCACCTCCGGACGACCAGGCCACCAGGACCCTCCATGAAGAGGCCCTGGTCTGGGATGCCCACAACGACCTGGCCTACCGAGTCCACTACGAGGGGCTGGACATGGGGAAGCGCCTCCCCGCGGGTCATGTCGATCTCCCTCGGTTGGAGGAGGGAGGCGTGGACGTTCAGACTGTGGCCCTGTACGTCCAGAATTTCCTGTATGGCCGACCCGGACTCGCGACTCGCCAGGCCCGCGATCTCCTGGACGCCATGCTGGAGGCGATCGAAGCGAACTCGGACCGGGTGGAGTTGGCACGTACCGGTTCCGACGTGGAGCGCATCGTAGCCTCCGGCAAGGTCGCCATGCCCCTCGCCATCGAAGGTGGGCACGGAATCGAGAGTAGCCTGGAGGCCCTGGGACAGTTCCATGAGTTGGGGGTCTCGTCCATGACTCTCACTCACAACGTCTCCCATGACTGGGCCGACTCCAGCGCCGACGAGCCCCGCTGGGGTGGCTTGAACGACCTGGGCAGGGACGTGGTCAGGGAGATGAACCGACTCGGGATGGTGGTGGATGTCTCCCACGTCTCGGACTCCACCTTCTTCGACGTCCTGGAGGTGACTGAGGACCCGGTCATCTTCTCCCACTCCGGGGTCCGGGCCATCAACCCTCACCGCAGGAACGTGAGCGATGACATGCTCCAGGCCCTGGCCAAGAATGGCGGCGTCATCTCCATCGTGTTCGTCCTGAACTACCTGACCCCGGAATACCGGAAGGCCATGGACGAGCTTCGAGCCGTCGGCCGCCCCTGGTACCGGCAGATCCCTCCGCCGGAGGATCCTGACCTACGGAGCGCCGTGGACCACCTCGACGCCAGTCGGGATTGGCCCATGGAGAACCTGCCGACCCTGGACGACCTACTGGACCATATCGACCACGCCGTGGCCATCGCCGGAGTGGACCACGTGGGCCTCGGCGCAGACATGTACCCCCGGACACCATCCCCGGTGGGAGTCCGAGGGGCTGAGGATTATCCCAACATCACCCGAGGGTTGAAAGCCCGAGGGTACAGCGACGAGGACGTGAGGAAGATCATGGGTGGGAATCTTCTGAGGGTGTGGAAAGAAGTCACGGGGTGAGAGCCTTCGAGGAACAGTGGAGGGTGGAGCGGGCCGGACATCGCTCCCCCTTCGGAGGGCCAACCCATTGCGTTCGGAGGATGATCATGTTGAAGAGGACCCTTCTCCTTGCCGCCGTCCTGGCGATCACTCCACAACCGACCTTCTCCCAACATCAGGAGCGTGGGCAACCGACCATCCTCCCAATCCGGGCCAGGGCGGAGCTGGTCCTCGAAATCACCCAGAAGCGCCTGGACACCCTCCTTCCCCGGCTCATGCGAGAGACCGGGATCGATATGTGGATCATCACCGGGAACGAGGACAACCACGATCCCATCTTCTGGACCATGATGCCCTACAAGAACTGGTCTCCCATCACCCAGATCCTGGTCCTCTACGACCGTGGACCCGAGTTGGGAGTGGAACGGCTCAACGTTTCCAGGACCAACACCAGGGGTCTGTTCGAGAACGCCTGGGACGCCGCGGCGTGGGATCGCGATGAAGGGGAGGGCCAATGGGACGCCCTGGGCCGGATCGTTCGGGAGCGGGATCCAGGGCGGATTGGCATCAACGAGGGTGAGACCCAATGGGCTGCCGACGGTCTCACGGCGACCCTCAAGAGGAAGCTGGTAGAAGCCGTCGGCCCCGATTATGCCAGCCGCCTCGAATCCGCCGAGCCCCTTGCGACCCTGTGGGCGGAGACCTTCCTCGAACAGGAGATCCATGTGTGGGAGCGTGCCATCGCCGTTTCACACGCCCTCATCGCCGAGATGTTCTCCAGTTCAGTGGTCACTCCGGGGGTGAGTACCACGGATGATCTACGGTACCACTATTGGCAGCGGGTTGCGGACCTGGGGTTAGACGTTTCGTTCTCCCCCTCGGTCTCCATCCGGGGCCGCAGTCCCGAGGACCGGGAGAGGTACGGGGCCGGCGACAACATCATCCGTCCGGGCGACCTCCTCCATTGCGACGTGGGCCTGAAATACCTGCACTACAACACCGACCACCAGGAGTTGGCCTACATACTCCGCGTGGGGGAGACCAACGCACCCGAGTCCCTGAAGAACCTGATGGCCCAAGCCAACCGGCTGCAGGACGTCTTCGTGGGAGAATTCAAGACCGGCTTATCGGGAAACGAGATTCTGGTGAACATCCTCACGAG